>NZ_SZWP01000027.1:0-118067 GCF_005280825.1 Citrobacter sp. wls829 | reverse complement strand
CGGGAAGTTGAATGATCCCAAAAACGGGATGCAGAACCTATCAGTTAACCAGTCATATAACCAAGAGAAGGAGAGGGGCGATAAAACTGGGGGTTTAGTGCCCCAGAGGACAGACGCCAACAACGCCGTGATTAACAACTTTGTCCCTCCTGGTGGACTGGGGCAATTCGGGAAATTTGTCATGCATGAGCACTGGTCACCATCGGATGATTTCCTCAGGGTGTCTTCATTGCAGGGTATTAACCTGGATTGCCAGCCAACACCACAGGAGCTTGCAGAGTTCAGGGTTTACTGGATGGCCGAGGGTAAGGCTTTCCACCATGCGCAATGGGAGCAAAAACTTGCCAGACGTTTGCAGATCAGCAGACAGAACAAACTGACCTCACCTGAAAACAACGTACCGCACTGGAACAGTCCAGAGGCGTGGGAGGATTTCCTGTGAATAACGTATTTACCGCCATCCAGAACCGAGACGGTGAGGCTATGGCCAGCTTAACCGGTTCAGACCGTCAATATGCAGGTAGCGACAACGTTGTGAACATCACGGCAGAGCGCCTTGTAGATGCCCTGTTTAAACAGCTTAAGCAGCTATTCCCGGCAGCTGAGCAGACCAATCTGAAGACTCCAGCGCAGGAGACAGCAGCAAAGCAACAGTGGATCGCGGCATTCGCCGAAGGTGGCATCCGTACCCGCGAGCAGGTGTCGGCAGGGATGCGACATGCCCGTGCCAGTGAATCACCGTTCTGGCCTTCGCCTGGGCAATTCATCAAGTGGTGCAAAGACAGCAAGATGGTTCTGGGGATCAGCATCGATGACGTGATGGGTGAGTTTCACCGTTACGCCAAAGAGAAAAGCCTCCAGCCTGGTGGACCAGAGCGGTTCCCGTGGCGCCATCCGGTCATGTACTGGATTGTGTGTGATACTCGCCGGGCGATGTATCAGCGCCAACTGAGTGAGGCTGAAGTTGAGAAGCATGCTCGCAAGCTGCTGGATGAATGGTCGGCAAAAGTGGCATCCGGTCACCAGATTCCAGATCCAATACTCAGCATACAGGCCAACCCAGAGCCAATGAGCACACCACTGACAGGCTCAGGTAACACCTACCATCCACCAGGGCGAAGTTTCGGATGCATGCCGAACGCAGCCACCCTGGGAGGGATAACACCGGCACAGTGGCTCATGGAGGAATACAGGCGAGGGAAGGCAGCAGGACTCATCAAGTAATACCAGCGCAGCAGCGCATTTTTTTACATCTGATGAATTACCAAAAAGGTAATAAAATATGCGCATTGCTATTGAAATTAACTCGTTTGTGGTTTTAAATTACCTGAGGGGTAAATCATGGCGGCAGTATTAGGGATTGACCCAGGATGCAGCGGATCTCTGGTCCTGATAACTGAGCAGGGCGGATACATCGACCACCTGGCAATGCCGACCATCAAGGTTGGGACAAAGTCCAGAGTCAACGGCGCAGCGGTGGCTGCATGGCTGCGTAAGTACGGAATTACGCACGCGTACCTCGAGCAGGTAGGTGCAATGCCAGGTCAGGGAACGGCGAGCATGTTCACTTTCGGGCACGCAGCTGGCGTAGCGGAGGGGATCCTGCAGGGTCTCAACATTCCATACACGCTGGTAACTCCGCAGGCCTGGAAGAAGTCATCCGGTCTCATCGGAAGTGACAAGGACGCGGCACGCAGCAGAGCAATTCAGCTCTACCCGGAACTCAGGGCGCTGGATGCAAAAGCGAAAGGCCAGGCCATTGCAGATGCGCTGTTAATCGCCAGGTACGGGATCGGCGTTAAATAACGATCCTTTTAGTTATCAACCTAATCAATAACTTATACGGGTAAGCGAGGGTAATAATGGGAAGCAATATCATTGAGTTAGCGAAGTTAGGACATGAGCGCGCGGCTGAACTGAAAGCATCATGCGGTGCTGTCGACGTGCGCAGCCTGGCGCAACTGATTAGCGATCTGGCTACACAGCTTGAAGTGCAGTTTGTTCGCTCAACCAACATGGCAGTACAGCTCGCTAACGCCGAGAGCAAGTGCAGGGAGCTGGCGGCGGAGAATGGGGGGCTGAAAAAAGCGGCTGAGTTCGCCACTGCACCGGATATGTGGATTGAGCAGGCTGATGGAATGCTGGATTACCGGTATTGCGAGTGGTACGTCGACGTGCTGAAGGCTGCAATGGAAACCCCGGCCACCGACGCTTTCCTGGCTGAAGTGCGGGCGCAGGGTGTGGAGATGGCAGCTTGCGCTCTTGATGACGTAAACCAGTTTAATTATGCAAACATGCTTGACGATTTAGCGCAGAAAATTCGGCAGGAGGCGGCCCAATGACAGCACTCAACAAACAGACGCTGCATGAGTTCCAGGCTGTAATCGAAGCGGAAACCACGGCCACCGACGCTTTCCTGGCTGAAGTGCGGGCAAGTGCAATCCCTGAAGGTTACACACTCGTACCTCAACAAATCTTCCTTGACCCATCCGACATTGAGTCTATTTGCTCGCAATGCGGTGACGGTCATGAATCCGGGTACGGTGATTTTACTGACGGACTACTGTGGGTTGGCAACATTCAACGTGACGACGGCAGTATTGTCCACGGCCTGCATATCTCATCAGCAGATTACACAGAGGAAGGTGGTGTAACAGTTTGCGAGTTCGCCGCCCAGCTTCGCAAAGGAGCAGCGCTATGAGTAAGTCATACATCGTCATTCAGCAATACCTTTGGTGCAACGAAAACGGAGGTGGAATCGAGTACACATCTGATTGTGTAGAATTCGACAAACGTGACAAGGCCATTAAGCACGGCTTTAAGATGCAAGGCAGTGATGACTTCAATATCGGAGTAGTCGAGGCGGGTCGCTTGGTATCGTTTGACTGGATGAATAAACCGGTTGGGGAAAGCGGAGAATCAGCAGAAGTATTAGCTCAAATTGCAGAGGCTATAGGCCTCCAGGAGCCAGCCCAATGAGTATCGACAAACAGGCGCTGCGTGAAATGGCGGAGAGAGCAGGATCCGATAGTTGGGGTTATGACCGCGACGAATTCAATGATGCTATAACCCCAGAGGTTGTGCTGGCGCTGCTGGATGAGCTGGAAGCCAAGGACGCCACGATAGCATTTCAGCAGCATGAAATACGCACATTGCTGGGTCGTCTGGAGAATGCTAATCGCGCCGCCGCAGCCGGGAAAGGAGCGACATCATGAGCACTATTACCAAAGAACTGGCAAAGCTGTTCAGAAAAATTACGAATTCTGAAATTGATGCGGAGGGAAACGCTCATGTTGTTTTATCTCCTGCTGATAGCCTCCTGATTAATAATGCGCGTATCGCACTGGCATCGCTCGAAGCGGAGGCTGTGGCGTGCATTGACCGGGCTAATCTGGACTATCTGGAGTCGGGAGCTGACGCTGATGTTTGGCCTGCATCAGGGGCCGGTTCGGATGATGTGTTGCTCTACGCAGCACCACAGTTACCGCAGCCAGCGGTGTTATCAGTGCCAGATGAAATACCGAAACTGAAAGATGGGATGGGCTTTAAGTATGTGAAAGATGGCGTCCGATATTCCTTAAATTATGCCAACGGATGGAACGCCTGCCGCGCCGCCATGCTTCAGGCTGGCAACGCTCCGGTGATTACGGATGGTTGGGTGACTTGCAGTGAGCGGATGCCTGATCCTGATAGCAAATTCAGAATTTGCGTGTATACACCCACGCCGCATGAAGATGTTCGATTCCGCTTTGTCCCGGCATCTTTGTTCAAATCAGTATGTCGTGACGCGACGCATTGGCAATACATGCTGCCGCCAGCAGCACCGCAGCAGGAGGTGAAGTTAGCACTTGAGCATGGAATGCAGCGTTACGCTGGGGCTATGCAAAAACTGTCTGAAGGGGATAAGTGATGGATAAATGTCGCGGAGTTTTAGGCTTTCTGTTCGGTCATTCATATCGCCCTGCAATCACCAAAGGTGCTCCTTCCGCAAAGCTTGGAGCAGTGGAAGGTAGCAGCTCGTTCATCATCAGTTTGATAGATAAAACAAAGCCAGAGACATTTCATGGCATCTACTGCAAGCGCTGCGGGAAGGTGATCAATGGCTAAATCCGCAGCAGAACGCAAAGCTGCGCAGCGTGCCCGTCTGGCTGAAGCCGGCAACCACAAGCTGGAATTGCAACTCGACGAGCAGGAACTGGAGATGCTGGCGAGAAACTGCGCCGCCCGTCGCCCTGGTCGGGCGCCGTACGACATGAATGAGTATATCGCGTTGCTTATCCGCCAGGATGATGCTCGCATTCGTGGGCGTATCAAGTCAATCAGCTCTAACCGCTGTGGTAAGTGCGGCGATGCGCTGCCGGTTGAGTCGTGCCCGTGTGATGGTGATTCGGCATGCTGGGTGACGCGTGGCTGGCATGAGACTAAATTGCCAATGTGACATGTCACGATATCGATAATAAATTGCAACGGCCGCCGACTATGGCGGCTTTGTTTTGCGTGTTACTATTACCAAAACGGTAATTATTACTTTGGTGGTAACAATGCCCGCAGAACCAAAAGCACCAAAACGCAAATCAACGCAGTATAAGCCAATCACAGCGATGCAGGAGGCTTACGCGCAGGAATATACCAAATGCCCTGAAAATCAGACTCAGGCAGCGATTAACGCAGGATTTTCGCCAAACACGGCAGCAGTCAAAGCCAGCGTCATGATGCGTGATGAGCGTATCCAGAAACGGATCGCCGAACTGATGGAAGAGCGCAACAAGCGTTTGCGTGTCAGTGCTGATTACGTTCTGCTGCGCCTGGTAGAAATCGACCAGATGGATGTGATCGACATCCTGAACGATGAAGGAGGCCTGAAGCCGATTAGTCAGTGGCCTAAAGTCTGGAGAACGTCGATCAGCGCAGTGGATATAAACCGCATCAGGATGGCGATGAATGATGACGAGGAAGATATCGAGTCCACGCTGCAAAAAATCAAATGGCCGGACAAGGTGAAGAACCTCGAGCTTATCGGTAAGCACGTCGACGTCAACGCGTTCAGAGAACGTCTGGAAATCGACGTCAAGATGACCATTGCTGAGAAGATGGCAAAAGCCCGTAAGCGGGTACAGGCTCAGTCTGGTGGTGAAGAATGACAGCAGCAGCTATGTCGCCGGAAGAGCAGCTTGTCGAGGATATCGCTGGGTTCACGTATGACCCGCTGGGCTATTCTCTGTATGCGTTCCCGTGGGGCGAGGATGGCACAGAGCTGGCGCATGCTACCGGCCCGCGAAAATGGCAGGCTGATGCATTCCGCGAGATACGCGATCACCTCCAGAATCCGGCAACACGTCACCAGCCGATAATGCTGGCCAGAGCATCCGGTCACGGTATCGGTAAATCTGCTTTCATTTCGATGCTGATTAATTGGGGCATGTCTACCTGTGAAGACTGCAAGGTGGTGGTGACCGCCAACACCGATAACCAGCTGCGTACCAAGACCTGGCCGGAAATCATCAAATGGTCGAACCTGGCTATCACGAAAGAATGGTTCACCTGCACCGCCACCGCGATGTACAGCAACGATCCGGGCCACGACAAACGCTGGCGCGCTGACGCAATCCCGTGGTCTGAACACAACACCGAGGCGTTCGCCGGTCTGCACAACGAGCGTAAGCGCATCATTGTGGTATTCGACGAAGCATCGAACATTGCCGATCTGGTGTGGGAGGTTGCCGAGGGTGCGCTGACGGACGAAGACACGGAAATCATCTGGGTAGCATTCGGGAACCCGACGCGTAACACCGGGCGCTTCCGTGAATGCTTCCGCAAATACAAACACCGCTGGAAGTGCGCACAGATTGACAGCCGCACCGTCGAAGGCACGAACAAACAACAACTGCAGAAATGGGTGGACGACTACGGCGAAGATAGCGACTTCGTGAAAGTCCGTGTGCGGGGGATCTTCCCTGACGCTTCAGAGTTGCAGTTTATCCCTACCGGACTCACTGACGAGGCAATGAAGCGCGTGGTAACCGCTGGGCAGGTGGCGCATGCTCCGGTGATTATCGGCGTCGACCCGGCATATTCTGGCGTGGATGACGCAGTGATATACCTGCGCCAGGGGCTGCACAGCAAAGTTCTCTGGACCGGCAACAAGACTACTGACGATCTGATTATGGCGAAGCGTATCGCCGACTTTGAAGACCAGTACCAGGCTGACGCAGTATTCATCGACTTCGGGTATGGTACTGGGCTGAAGTCCATCGGTGATGGCTGGGGACGTTCCTGGCAACTGATACCATTCGGCGGCGGCTCCACCGATCCGCAGATGCTCAACAAGCGCGGAGAGATGTTCAACAGCTGCAAAACATGGCTGAAAATTGGTGGCGCACTGGATGACCAGGAGACGGCTGACGACCTGTCAGCTGCAGAATACAAAGTCAGGGTTGATGGCAAGATCGTCATTGAACCGAAGGAAGATATCAAAGAACGGTTAGGGCGATCGCCTGGCAAGGGTGACGCGCTGCTGCTGACGTTTGCTTTCCCGGTGTCGAAACGCATGAATATACCAGGACAGCAAAGCCAGCAGGGTAAAGCGCTTACCGAATACGATCCCTATGCATGAAAAAGCCCGCGCATCGGCGGGCTGATTGTGACATGTCACGGCGTTACATCAACTCTTTCCAGTCAACCCATTTTCCAGTTCTGCGTTTAACTTCCTCTCGTTTAAGGAATAGCAGTTCTCTACAACGCTCGCATCCATCAAATTCATCGCTATTCTTCTTAAATGGTGCGCCGCGCCGATATGTGTAAACTCCGCAAACACATCTGACCACATATCGCGCTCCTGATTTCCCGCCGCCTTGCTGCTCAGCCAGGCCGATAACTGTAAGCCATCCACGCTTTCTTCCGATCATTGATTCAACCTCTCGGCGATGCTGAGGGTTTTTGATGTTGTAGATTGGAAAAATAGGAAGTGGAAGATCGCTGTCACCTGTCTGGATAACTTTGTTTGGTGTCCAATCCACGCCCTTACCAACAACTCTCGCAGCAACCCGGTCAATTGGAAGGCGCTTCATGTCGAACAGGTCTTTACTCATTCTAATCACCTTAAAAAAATGCCCACCGAAGTGGGCGAACTGGAAGCAAGGGTGCCTTCCATGGCTTTACGGGTTTACAGCGCAACGTCATCGCAATGGCGTTCTGGTGTAAAAGTGACGGTGGTCAGCATCAAGGGAAACTGCCACCGCCAATAGCTACACAGCATCGTTCTTATGGGCGCTTCATCACGGTCCTAAGGCGTGATTGGGTTGTGGTGGCCGGTGCTGAACTATCTCCGGCTTGCTTCCAAGCTTCCCGTCGTCGCCATGGTGAGCCATTACCTCACCATCTAGCTGATAGGTAAGCGCATCATCCTGCGCATTCACCACAACGAAGAGAACACTGCGTGCTACGTGGATCTAACGTCCACCATGCATTCCACCAATGCTCTCATCGTTGCATCCTCGTCTCTTCCGAGGTGTCACACCGTATCGCCACGATGGTGATTCGTCATGTCCGTGCTTACCTAACACTGGCTTGCACATTCCGGCTACCCGGCTGGGGAAGTAGCATTAATGGAACCCATCCGGACCGCTGCGATACATGTGCCATATGCCGTACACCCACTGCGTTACATCAACATCAACATCAATTACCTAAAAGGTAATATCTGATGTTATATGTGTCAATAGCCTACGCTAAATAAATCATATGTGGTTAAATTGGTAATAATTTAATTGCGTACGGAGCTATTGCTATGTGTATCGGCAGCAAGCCATCAGTGCCAGCAGCACCAGAAGTACAGGCCGCGCCACAGGAGCAGGATGCAGCAGTTGTCAGTTCTCGTGACGACGAAGAGCGCCGCCGCCGTGCAGCTGCTGGTCGCAGTTCCACTCTGCTGACTGGTGCACAGGGCGACACCTCAACCGCAAACACCAGCGGTAAAACGCTGCTCGGTCAGTAACGGAGTAGGCAGAGATGGCGGAAACCGAAAAAGAGCGTCTGCTGAAGCAACTCGCACAGTTGAAGAGTGAGCGCACATCGTTCGAGTCGCACTGGCGTGACCTGAGCGATTTTATCAATCCGCGCGGTTCCCGCTTTCTGACGTCTGATGTAAACCGTGATGATCGTCGTAACACCAAGATTGTTGATCCTACCGGCTCAATGGCTCAGCGCATTCTTTCCAGTGGCATGATGTCTGGCATCACCAGTCCGGCCCGTCCATGGTTCAAACTGGCAACGCCAGACCCTGACATGATGGATTACGGCCCTGTGAAAGTCTGGCTTGAAGTCGTGCAGCGCCGCATGAACGAAGTGTTCAACAAGTCAAACCTGTATCAGTCACTGCCTGTCATGTACGCCAGCCTGGGCACTTTCGGAACCGCCGCAATGGCTGTGCTCGAAGACGACCAGGACGTGATCCGCACAATGCCTTTCCCGATTGGCAGCTACTACCTGGCTAACAGCCCGCGCGGCAGCGTCGACACTTCATTCCGTCAGTTTTCTATGACCGTTCGTCAGCTGGTACAGGAATTCGGTCTGGATAACGTCAGCTCATCGGTGCAGGGAATGTGGCAAAACGGCACGTATGAAACGTGGATCGAAGTTAACCACTGCATTACGCCAAACGTTAACCGCGACACCGGGAAGATGGACAGCAAGAACAAGCCGTTCCGTTCAGTGTACTTCGAGACTGGCGGCGATTCCGACAAGCTGCTGCGTGAATCCGGCTTCGATGAATTCCCGATCCTGGCGCCGCGATGGGAAGTTAACGGCGAAGACGTTTACGCATCTTCCTGCCCTGGCATGCTGGCACTCGGTCAGGTCAAAGCCCTTCAGGTTGAGCAGAAGCGTAAAGCCCAACTCATCGATAAAGCTACTAACCCGCCTATGGTTGCACCTACCTCGCTAAAAACACAGCGTGTTTCCCTGCTGCCTGGTGATGTGACGTACCTCGACGTGTTGAGTGGTCAGGACGGTTTCAAACCTGCATACCTGGTAAACCCGAATACTGCAGATCTGCTCGCTGACATTCAGGATACCCGCCAGACCATCAACAGCGCCTACTTCGTCGACCTCTTCATGATGCTGCAAAACATCAACACCCGCTCTATGCCGGTGGAAGCGGTGATCGAGATGAAAGAAGAGAAACTGCTGATGCTTGGGCCGGTGCTGGAGCGACTGAACGACGAAGCGCTCAACCCACTTATCGACCGCGTTTTCTCCATCATGGCGCGCAAGAACATGCTGCCGCAACCGCCTGACGTTATGCAGGGTATGCCGCTGCGCATCGAATATATCTCCGTGATGGCGCAGGCGCAGAAATCTATCGGCCTTACCAGCCTGTCGCAGACCGTTGGCTTCATCGGTCAGCTCGCACAGTTCAAGCCTGAAGCACTCGACAAGCTCGATGTGGATGAAGCTATCGACGCGTTCTCCGAAATGTCAGGCGTATCGCCTACCGTCATCGTTCCTCAGGAGCAGGTGCAGGGCATTCGTGATGAACGAGCCAAACAGGCGCAGGCCGCACAGGCAATGGCAATGGGTCAGGCGGCAGCGCAGGGGGCCAAGACTCTCAGCGAAACGCAGACCACTGACCCTAGCGCATTAACCGCTATCGCTAATGCAGCAGGAGCACCGCAGCAATGATGGATATCGACGACGAAGGCCGTAAAGCAGCGCTTGACGCTAAACAGCAACTTCTGGCGCAGCGCGATATCGACGACATCCAGTTCGTTATGGGAAGCGAGCAGGGCCGCCGCGTGATCTGGTCACTGCTTGAGAAAGGCCAGGTGTTTGGAGCTTGCTTCAACGTAGATCCGCAAATCACAGCATTCAACGAAGGGCAGCGCAACCTGGCTCTGGTTCTGTTTCAGCGCGTCATGACGCACTGCCCCGATCAGTATCTGAAGATGGCCGCAGAGGCCAGTGAACAGGAGTGACCATGAATTTATTTGAACGTTTGCTGCATCGCCGTCTTTGCAATGAGCAATCCACTGAAGGTGGTCAGGCAGATACAGCATCAACGGTCAGCACTGAAGCAACTCAAGGTGCTGGCGAAACTCAGCAGCAAACTCAGGAGCAATCCAAGACGCAGGATAATTCGGAGGTCGCTGATTCTGAGAAAGGTTCTGAAGCTCAGAAAACTGAGGAAGAACTTGCTGCTGAAAAAGCCAAAACCGAAGAAGCAGAAAAGGACAAGAAGCCAGAAGGCGCTCCAGAGAAATATGAGTTCAAGCCTGCTGAAGGCCAGGAACTTGATACAGCAGCGCTGGAGCAATTCGAACCTATCGCCCGTGAACTGAACCTGACCAATGAGCAGGCGCAAAAGATGGTCGACCTGTACGGCGCCAAGATCATGCCAATGGTACAGCAGCAGCAGGTTGAAGCCTGGCAGAAAACCACCGAGCAGTGGGCTGCTGACGTTAAAGCAGACAAGGAGATCGGTGGCGATAAGCTGACCGGTAACCTGAGCGCTGCACAACGTGCTCTTGCTCAGTTCGGTACGCCTGAACTGAAAGAGTATCTGGAAGGCACTGGCCTGGGTAACCACCCTGAACTGGTCAAGGCGTTCGTGAAAATCGGTAAAGCCATGTCGGAAGACGGCATGGTCGATGGCAGTAATCAAGGCCAGCGTAGTGCGGCCGAAGTGCTTTATGGCTAATAAGAGAGGATATAACCATGGCTGTTAAAGGCGTAAATGCGCTGACGCTGGCTGACTGGGCTAAGCGTACTGATCCAAACGGGAAGGTCGATAAGATCGTCGAACTCCTTTCCCAAACCAACGAAATCCTGACGGACATGATGTTCGTTGAGGGTAACCTGCCAACCGGCCACCGTACTACCGTGCGCTCTGGTTTGCCATCTGCTACCTGGCGTTTGCTTAACTACGGCGTGCAGCCAAGCAAATCAACTACAGTACAGGTAACCGACTCCTGCGGGATGCTGGAAACTTATGCCGAAGTTGACAGGTCACTGGCAGATTTGAACGGCAATACCGCTGAATTCCGTCTTTCTGAAGACCGCGCATTCATCGAAGGCATGAACCAGCAGATGGCGCAGACGCTGTTCTATGGTGATACCAGCGTTAACCCTCAGCAGTTCATGGGCCTGTCTTCGCGTTACTCAAGCAAATCTGCAGGTAACGGGCAGAACATCATCGATGCTGGCGGTACCGGCACCGATAACACTTCTATCTGGCTGGTGGTGTGGGGTGAAAACACCGTTCACGGCATTTTCCCTAAAGGCCAGAAGGCAGGATTGCAGACTCAGAACCTGGGCGAACAGACTCTTATCGATTCTGCTGGTGGTAAATATCAGGGATACCGCACCCACTACAAGTGGGATAACGGGTTGGCCCTGCGAGACTGGCGCTACGTTGTTCGCATCGCCAACATCGATGTGAGCGATCTGTCTGTTCCGGCTTCCGCTGCAAACATCGTCACGATGATGGTTAAAGCGCTGCACCGCGTTCCTAACCTGAAGATGGGCCGCGCGGCTTTCTATATGAACCGCACCGTTGCCCAGGCGCTCGATCTGCAATCTCTGGATAAAGCCTCTCTGGCTCTTTCCGTTAAAGAGACAGAAGGCGAATGGTGGACTGCATTCCGTGGCATCCCAATCCGTGAAACCGATGCGATTCTGGAAACAGAAGCGCGCGTTGTTTAACGCCTGTCATTAACTAATGGGCCTTAACTGGCCCATGAATGGAGAAAGAAAATGATCCTCGACAAACTGTTGATGTTCTCCGAGAAGCAGGCGGTAACAGCTTCTGCTGCTTCTACGGACGTGATTGACCTTGGCCCTATTGACGGCACCCGCCGCGATATCGGCGTGGGTTATCCGCTGGAGTTCTGGGCAACCGTTGACACAACAGCAACTGCTGCAGGTGCTGCGACCATGAATGTTCAGTTACAGACCAGCCCGGACAACTCAACCTGGACCACTATCTACGACAGCGGTGCGCTGGCACTCTCGGCACTTACCGTTGGCAAGCGCCTGTTCTCTGCGAAGGTTCCGGCTGGTGTTCAGCGTTATCTGCGCGTGAACTACACGGTAGGTACTGGCCCGCTGACGGCTGGCGCGTTCACCTCGGGAATTAACCTGGATGTTGATAACAACAGTCCGTACTACCCGATTCGTTCAAAAGTGACTGGCTAAGGGGATAGCGATGTCAGGTGAAAAAGCAAAATACCGTGTCCTGCGCTTATCCCACATTCATAACAACCTATGGCCTGAAGGCTCTGAAGTTGAGTATGACGGTGAGCCGGGCACGGCGCTGGAGCCGATGAACGATGCTGCGCGTGCAGCAAAGGCTAAGGCAAAGCACAAAGGTGATCCATCAGTTGTCGTTGCGGCGCTGGAGCCGATGAACGATGCAGGTGGGGCTGATGATGGCCTGGATAAACTCCGCGAAGAGTATGAGTTTCTCTTCAACGAGAAACCGCATCACAACACTAAAGCCGAAACGCTCCGCGAGAAGATCGCAGATAAGCGTGCCGAACTGGGCGTCTGAGCCTCGCTAATCAAACAGGGGCTTCGGCCCCTTTCTTGCAGGAGTCCGTTATGGATCTGGTAAACCTCAAAACCGGCACCGACACATATCAGGATGAGGATGGTAAAACCCAGACTCGTGATGATTATCCGTGGGGCCTTTGCATTGAGTTGAACAACGAGACGCTCGCCAAGCTTAAGGCAACACCTCAATCAGCTGGCACTGAGGTAATGATCACCGCAAAGGCAACTATTCGCTCAACATCTACCCGCGAAACTGAAGATGGAATGCAGCATAACGCCAGCCTGCAGATCACTGATATGGCGCTCAGTCCAGTATCCGGTGAGCAACCGAAGTCAGCAGCGCAAACCCTCTATGGTGGGGAGGATGATTAATGGCCTCCGTTATCGAGATCTGCAACCGCGCGCTGAGCAACATCGGAAACAGCCGCAGCATTAACAGCCTGAATGAAGCCAGTAAAGAGGCCGGACAGTGCTCACTGCACTTTGACGCCTGCCGCGATGCTGCTCTGGCTGACTTTGACTGGAACTTCGCTACCAAGCGCGTGGCGCTGGCTGATACCAATAATCCACCTCCAGACTGGCAATACGCTTACCAGTACCCATCTGATTGTGTTCGCATAACCGAGGTCATGCCAACCGGCATACGTAACCCTACCGCTGCGCAGCGCATTGAATATGTTGTAGGTTCCAATGAAGACCTGACAGGCAAGCTTATTTACACCGATCAGCCGAAAGCGTGGTTGAAATACGTAGCGCGGGTTACTGACGTCAATATGTATGACGCCATTTTTATGGAGGCGCTTTCATGGCGTCTGGCTGCAGCCATCAATATGGCGCTGACCGGTAGCGCAGATCTCGGTAACAACGCACTGACGATGTACAACCGTGTAATCCTGAGTGCTGGTTCCCACAGCCAGAACGAATCACAGGAGCCTCAACCGCCTGTAGATGAGTTCACAGCAGCGAGGTTGTCATAATGGCTTTTAGCTGGATTCAACCGAGCTTTGCCGGTGGTGAAATTGGTCCGTCACTGTACGGCCGCATTGATATGTCGAAGTATCAGGTGGCGCTGCGCAAGTGCGATAACTTCATTGTTCGTCAGTATGGCGGTGTCGAGAACCGACCCGGTACGCGCTTCGTTGGCCAAGCTAAATATCCTGATCGCAAGTGCCGGTTAATCCCGTTTCAGTTCTCGACCGTCCAGACCTACGCGCTTGAGTTTGGTCATAACTATATGCGCGTAATTAAAGACGGCGCTTATGTTCTGACGACCAGCAATGTGATTTATGAGCTGGCAATGCCGTATGCTGATACCGAACTTTTCCGCATTAAATTCACGCAGAGCGCAGACGTTCTTACGCTGGTGCATCCTGCTTACCCGCCGAAAGAACTGCGCCGCTATGCGCACGATAACTGGCAGATCGTCGACGTCACCACCAAAAACGGACCATTCGAAGATATCAACGTTGACGAGACAGTGAAAGTGTACGCCAGCGCCAGCACCGGAACCATTACGTTGACGGCAAGTTCTGCCATCTTCGGTGCTGAACAGGTCGGAAAACTGTTCTATCTCGAGCAGCCTGCTATTGATTCCGTACCTGTATGGGAAACCAGCAAGACAACAGCAATCAACGACGTTCGCCGTGCAGACAGTAACTACTACCGCGCCAATACTGCTGGCAAGACCGGAACACTTCGACCATCTCACACTGAAGGTATGTCGTGGGATGGCTGGGGAGGAACTGGCGATGATGATACCGGGATACAGTGGGAGTATCTGCATAGCGGTTTCGGCATTGCCAGAATCTCAGCAGTAGCTGGAGATGGTCTGACAGCAACTGCCGATGTAGTTTCATTCATTCCATCGCAGGTGGTTGGTTCTACTAAAGCCAGTTATAAGTGGGCGAAATACGCATGGAACAGTGTTAACGGCTACCCGAGCACCGTTGTTTACTACCAGCAGCGCCTGTACTTTGCAGCGTCTACCGCGTACCCACAAACCATATGGGCAAGCCGCACCGGCGATTATAAGGACTTCGGCAAGAACAACCCGATTCAGGATGATGATCGAATTATTTACACCTACGCCGGGAGGCAGGTGAATGAGATTCGTCACCTGATTGACGTTGGTAACCTGGTCGCTCTGACATCTGGCGGGGAATATACGATATCCGGGGACCAGAATAAGGTTCTCACGCCATCGGCGTTCTCGTTCAGCTCCCAGGGGAACAACGGTTCCAGCAACGTACCACCTATCGCCGTGGCTAACATCGCGTTGTTCATCCAAGAGAAGGGCAGCGTAGTGCGAGATCTGGCATATTCGTTTGATGTTGACGGGTACCAGGGTACGGACCTGACCATACTGGCAAACCACCTGTTCCAGAAGCACAGCATTGTTGACTGGTCATTCTGCATTGTGCCGTACAGCAGCGCGTTCTGCATTCGCGATGACGGTAAACTGCTCGTGTTGACTTATTTGCGTGATCAGCAGGTTTTTGCCTGGGCGCCGCAATCCAGCGCGGGAAAGCACGAAAGCACCTGTTCCATCAGTGAAGGCAGCGAGGATGCTGTTTACTTTGTGGTTAATCGTACTATCAATGGGCAGACCGTACGTTACATTGAACGCCTTTCCAGTCGCCTGTTCACCAACGATGAAGATGCGTTCTTTGTCGACTGCGGCCTGAGCTACGACGGACGCAACACATCATCACGCACAATGACCATCAGCGGCGGAACCGGAGACTGGAGTTATAAGGTTGATTACCCGGTTACTGTGAGCGGTGGTGCGTATTTCGTTAATACCGATGTCGGTGCTCAAATTCAGTTCCCATACACCGGCACTGATCCAGACACCAACGAGCCTGTATCAATGGAATTGCGCGGAGATATCATCTCCGTAACCAGCAATACCGCGGTTACCGTCCGATTCAATCGCAACGTTCCACCTGTTCTGCGTAACGCGGCCACAACTAACTGGCAGATGGCGCGCCAGACGTTCGGGGGACTGTCGCACCTCGAAGGTCAGACGGTAAACATCCTGTCAGACGCCAGCGTTGAGCCGCAAAAAACTGTAACTGGTGGCTCCGTCACGCTGGAATCACCTGGCGCAGTTGTTCATATCGGTCTGCCTATCACCGCTGAATTCGAAACTCTGGATATCAATATCAACGGGCAGGAAACGCTGCTGGACAAAAAGCAGGTCATTCCTACTGTCACGATGGTGGTCAACGCAAGCCGAGGTATATGGGCAACAACTCCTGGCGGAACCTGGTATGAATATCCGCAGCGTGAGTTTGAGTTCTACGACGATCCTGTTGATGACGCTACCGGAAAGGTTGAAGTAAAACTCGACAGCAACTGGGATAAAAACGGACGCGTTAAGGTTCGACAACTTGATCCTTTGCCTCTGTCAGTGCTGGCTGTTCTTCCTCGCCTTACCGTCGGTGGCTTCTGATGATTAACGCTCAGATCGTACCCGCTACCTCAGAGCATATCGAAGCCATTATTCCGCATGTTCGCCAGGCTGATATCGATGAGTTTCTGGCAACCAATGGATGGAGTCCGCGGCGCGTGCTGGAAACCGGTCTGCGCACATCAACATTTTGCTGCGCTGGTCTGGTAAACGGCGACGTAGTTACCATATTCGGTGTGGCTCCTGCATCTATGATTGGCGGAAGTGGCATTCCATGGCTGGTGGGGACCGATGCGCTGGAGAAATACCAGAGCACATTCCTGCGCCGCTGCCGCAAAGCCGTCAATGCAATGCTCTCTGTTTACCCTTATCTTGAGAACTATGTGGATGAACGAAACCACGTAGCAAAATCATGGCTTCACTGGCTTGGTTTCCATCTTGATGACGCGTTGCCTTACGGGAAAGACGGATTGAATTTTCACCGCTTCTACATGGAGAAAAAATAATGTGTAGTCCAGCCATTGCATTGGTTGCTGTAACGGTGGCATCAACTGCCGCATCAATGTACAGCCAAAACCAGCAGGCAAAATACACTTCTGCGGTAGCAGAGAAAAATGCCGATGTGGCAGAGGCTCAGGCTCAGGATTCCATAAACAGAGGTAACGCAGAGGCAGATCAGCGTCGCAGAGAAATGCGCCAACGACAGGGAACGCAGGCGGCAACCATGGCGGCAACTGGCGCAGAATTGGGCAGCGGTTCATCACTGGATATTTTCGGTGATACTGCGCAGTTCGGTGCGCTTGATGCTTTGACTACGGTGAATAATGCACAGAGAGAGGCATATGGTTTTCGTGTTCAGGGGGCAAATTATCAGTCTCAGGCAGATTCAGCGCGCAGTGCAGGAAGTGCCGGCCTGACTCAGACATTACTAACCGCGCCACTGAAGGCATACGGGGCTTATCAGATGGGCGGCGGAACGTGGTCACCATTCACCCAAAGCAAAGCGGCACCAATAAGCGCTGCTATCGGCACACCAACCGGTCGATAAGGAGATGCCGAAATGCCAACAGTACCAACAGTCACTGGTCGTCAGGTTGAAAGTCGTGGGTTTCAGTCTCCAGGGGTACAAACATTTAATACTCCACAGATGGGCGATGTTTTAGGTGGGGTTGCGGATAAATATGTCGATGTTTTTGCACAGGCAAAGCAGCGCGCAGATGTTGCTCAGGCTCAGGATGCCTCACTGCAACTCAGCCAGATTTCCAGTGATCTGCTGACTAACCCTGATACTGGGCTACTGAATCTCCAGGGTAAAAATGCGCTCGGCAAAGGACAGGCTTACACTCAGCAGTTCGATGCTCAGGCAGAGCAGATCGCGATGACACTTCCTGAAGGTGCCAGGGCTGGTTTTATGCAGCAGGCGCAGCAGCAGCGCATTCAGTTCACCACCCAGGCTGGTCGACATGAGATAAGTCAACTTAATGCCTATGAAGAAGGTCAGTTCCAGGCAACACTGGCGAACAACGGTAAACTGGCTGCCGCCGCTTACGGCGACAATGCTAACTATGTACTCTACAACCAGCAGACTTTCCAGCAGATCGAATATTACGGCAATGCTCATGGCTGGAGTTCTGAACAGATTCAGGCCAAAAAGATTGAGTTCAAAGAGAAAGTTGCTGATGCGTCACTGTCACAGTGGTCAGCCAACAACTCCATTGAGTTCATTCAGAGCAATGGCGAGTTGAGCGATACGGTTACCGGTTCCCGCCGTGCGGTATCAGAAGGTGGTTCAGGAGATAGCGCCCGTGGAATTCGCAACAACAACCCTGGCAATCTCGAGTACAGCAAAACCAATCCGTGGGTAGGACAGACCGGTGATGATGGTCGCTTTGCCAAGTTCGAAACGCCAGAGCATGGAATTCGGGCGCTTGGTCGCAACCTGCTGTCGTACCAGCGTCAGGGCATTGATACTGTCAACGACATCATTAACCGCTGGGCGCCGCCGTCTGACAATAATAACACCGACGCCTATATTCAGGCGGTATGTGCGCAGCTCGGCGTAACGCCTGACCAGCCGCTTGATGCATCAAACCCTGACACGCTAAAAGCGCTATGCGCCGCCATCATCCATCATGAGAACGGAAGCCAGCCATATAGCGACCAGCAGCTTTCAACGGGCGTCAGTGCAGCTATCGGCCTCTCTACGCTGCCGACCAGCACCAAGCGATACACTGGCAACGCCGCATTCGATGCTGCGTCTCCGGAGGCTCAGGCAACGTTCCTGCGTCAGGCTGATCAGATGCGCAAACAGCAACAGGCTGAGTATCGCACCAATATCGACAGCCGTGTGCGCGACGCCAGCGCGGCATACATGCGCGGAGTCGATTTCCCTGATGCGCCTACGCAGAACGACTTTATGGCGGCGTACGGCGTGCGTGAAGGAAACCTGCGTTACACCGAGTTCAGGAATACGCAGATCGCCGGGCAATACATTGGTTCATTCCGTAATATGCCGACCAGTAGCATTCAGGCGGCAGTAGAAAACCTGAAGCCAGACACCGGTGAAACTGGTGAAGGATATGCAGCGCGCGCCCAAACCTATGATGCCGTTGTCTCTGCTGCCAGTACTGTTCTTGCACAACGTAAAGCAGACCCAATTCAGTTTTCACTTTCTTCCGGGCAAACAAAGCCTATCGATATGACCAACCAGAACAACTTCAGCCAGACGATAGCCCTTCGGGCTTCTCAGGCTGTAGATCTGGCTAAATCATACGGCACGCCGCTGACATTCTTTTCCAAAGATGAAGCTAATCAGATCGGTGCTTTCTTCCGTGATGCGCCAGTTTCACAACAGTCGGCCTATCTCGACACCATTCGGCAAAGCACCGGCGGTGGTCAGGTTTACATGTCTGCGTTGCAGCAGATCAGTGTTAATGCCCCGTCCGCGGCAGTCGCTGGGATCCTGATGGATAAGCCGGGCGGCGTGGTGGCGGAAAAGAACTGGTTTAACCCTGATGTTAGTGTCTCCCCTGAAACCGCATCGCAAACGATCCTCGCTGGCGCAGCGGCACGCAAAGGCACCAAAGATGTGAAAGGCGTAGTTATGCCGAAAGAGAATGATATGCGACTGGAATTCACCGATACCGTTCAGGATGCCTTTGCCGGTGATGCCCAGGGCGCAACGATGGCTTATGAGGTGGCGAAAGATTATTACGCTGGCGTAATGTCGCAGAAAGGCGATTTCTCAGGCGAGCTGGACAACAACATCTGGAAGCAGGCGATCAACGTGGCTACCGGCGGTACTTATGATTACAACGGAATGGGGAACGTCCTGCTTCCATGGGGTATGGCTCCAGAGCAATTTGATAAGCAGGTGAACCAGGCGTGGGAAAACCAGATAGTCAAAGCCGGTATCAAGGCACCGCAAGGCCAGTATGGTTTGCAAAGTTACGGCGATAGCCAGTACCTGATTAAGCTCGGCACCGGCTACCTTCTTAAAGATGACGGAACCCCTGTAATCCTTGACCTTACTCAGCAGCGCCAGCGCTTTGCAGGAGGCATCCCACAATGAGTTATTTCGGGCTCAATACGGTAAATCAGAACCAGCAACTGGATACCGCCGCGTCAAATCCGGCTGGTGTATCTGGCGATAACGATGTCGGATTCTTTGACAATGCCGGAGGTGCGGCGCTGTCCGGGCTTTATTCTGGTCTGGTGGCGAAACCAGATCAATTGCTTTGGGCTGGTGTTGATACCGTTGTTTCTCCGATCGCGCAGTTCATCAACGAAAACACGCCAGTTCGTGACACGTCACAGGAGTTTATCTCCGAACAGCGAA
This sequence comes from Citrobacter sp. wls829, assembly GCF_005280825.1. NCBI lineage: Bacteria > Pseudomonadati > Pseudomonadota > Gammaproteobacteria > Enterobacterales > Enterobacteriaceae > Citrobacter > Citrobacter sp. wls829. Next base: position 98,271 of record NZ_SZWP01000027.1, on the reverse strand, counting down.
AGCTGGCGCAGGAACAGGTAAAGCGGCTCACGCCAGACGTCGCCACAACCGGCACCGCCGGGCAGGTACTTAACGGTCTGTTTGATATGGGATCGCAGGCGGTGGTGGGTACTGCGCTTGGCGGGCCTCTTGTTGGTGCGGCTGCTGTAACCTCCGGACAGGGCTTTTCAGAGTTCGAACGGCTCCGCGCTGCTGGTGTGGACGTCGCTACGGCTCAGGACGTGGCGCTGGTTCACGGTATTACCGCCGGTGCTGGCACGCTGATCCCAATGAGCCTGGGCCTGCGCGCTGGCGGCGCGCTGGCGGAAAGTATTGGTGCGCAGATTGCCCGCGGCGGTGAAAGTGCCGCGCGGAACGTGCTGGCGGCTACTGCCCGCGCCGCGCCGGATATCGCCTACGCCGCCGGAACAAACGTTGCTTTTGGCATGGCTCAGCGCGGTCTCACTGCCTCAACGCTGCGGAGCGGCGGTTATGATGAGATGGCAGCGCAGTACGATGTATTTGACCGCCAGGCGCTGGCTATCGATGCGGTGCTGGGCGTTGCATTCGGTGGCATAGGCCGTTTTATGAATGCCCGTGGCGAAACCGTTCGCCCGCCGGAATTTGCGCCCGCTGATGTGGATGCGGCGCTGGCAGCCAACGCATCGCAGCACGCTGAATTCGACGTGGCTCCAGGCGTACCGGTTAACGTGTTGTCGCGTAACGCCCATATTCAGGCGCTGCAAAAGGCAATGCGCGATGTGAGTGAGGGAAATCGCGTTGACGTCGCCAGCATCGCCGAGGCTGCCGATTTCAGCGCCGTGCCCGGCAGGCGCAACCTGATATCTCAAGCCATAGATGAGGCTCTTTTTACCGCCGAAGATGGGGCGACTTCGCGCGCCGTGGAGACACGAATTTTGGAAGAACAGGCGGCGCAAGTATTGCCGTTGGGTGAGCGTAAAGCGCTTCAGTCTGAGATCGCCAATAGTGAGCGTATCCTGGATAACCTTAACACTGATCGCGCTGCCATCCTGGCAGAGGAACCTGTCGGAAGTGGTAAAGAACTGGCACAGGCAAGGGCTGATAAGCAGGCACGACTGCGGGCGGTAGACCAACGCATTACTGAAACCACCGCTCGACTGGAAACTGCAAGGACGGATCTGGCTCCCCACGAGCCCGGTGGCGCTAAGTTTGAGGCGCGTGCGGAACTGGCGCGCCGCCGACAGGCAGAAACAGACCTGAATACCCAGGCCATGTCCTACTACAAAACTGCTGAAGTGCTAACCGCAGATGAAGCAGCACCGTTCAATAACACCCGCGCATTAACTCAGGTTGACCAACAATCCGCCCATGACATTGACCTTCAGTTTGCGGAAGATTCACTGGCGGCGTCGCCGGATATGTTGATCACGGTGCTGGATGATGACGGTAATCCGCAGTCCCGCAGCGCCCGTGAAGTGCTGGAAGAGGCCAAACGCGAGAACGAGCAGGCTATTCAGGATTCAGGCCTGTTTGATGTGGCCGTGGCATGTTTTTTGAGAGGATAAATTTTCATGCGCCAGGAATGTATCAACGCAGTACAGCAGGCCGCACAGCGCACCCTTACCGCGCGAGAAATCCAGAATATCGAAGACCGCATATATCGCAACATGCGCCAGCTTGCCCGCAACGATCCGGCGTCATGGCGACAAATGACCGATGCGGAACGGCTGCGCCGCGCCGGGCAACTGGCGGCGGACGAATTGCAGCAGGAAGCAGGACTTAAGCGGCGCCGTGTTGCGCTGACCATTGCCGCACGCCAGCGCCTTGACGCATTCATTAACGGCTACCAGGGCACCGACGGGAAGCTGGGCGCGCTTAACCGCACCATTGCATTCAGTGCTGACGGGAAATCGAATTTCCTGTCTGTCGAGTCGCGCGGAAAGGCCACGCGTGATTACGCGCTGAGTCAGATTCAGGAAGCGTTTGAAGCCGTTGATCCGCGTTTTTTCCACCTGTTCGAAGATGAAAAGGGAGTCCGTGATCTGGTGTTCGAAATTCGCGGGCAGGACACGGGCAACATTAAGGCGAAGAAAGGGGCAAAGGCCTGGGCTGATGTTACTGAATTACTGCGCCGCCGGTTCAACGATGCAGGTGGTGATATCGGCTATCTGGAAAACTGGGGCATTCCTCAGCACCACTCAATGGAAAAAGTGGGGCGCGCGACGCGCGAGCAGTGGGTAAGCGACGTGATCGGCAAACTGGACCGTAAATACTACATCAAGGAGGATGGCCAGCTGATGAGCGACGCGGAGGTTACGGCGTTTCTCGGCGAGGCATACAACACGATCGCTACCGGCGGCCTGAACAAACTGAGTGATTCCGGTATGCGCCTGTCCGGAGCGCGGGCCAATCGCGGAAACGCGTCACGCCAGATCCACTTTAAAGACGCTGATTCGTATCTGGAGTACCAGCGGCAGTACGGTGACCGCTCCCTGTGGGAAGTGATGGTAGGGCATCTGGAGGGCATCAGCAAAGATATCGCGCTGGTAGAAACCTACGGCCCAAACCCGGATCATGTTTTCCGGGCAATTCTCGATGAGGTGACAGCAGAAACCGCTACGGTAAACCCGCAGCGCACCGGGCAAGTGAAGCGCATGGCTAACAGTACAGAGAGCCTTTACAACTTTATTTCTGGCAAAACTCAGCCAATTGCTAACCCTCATATCGCGCAATGGTCTGACAATATCCGCAACTGGCTGGTGGCTAGCCGACTCGGTTCCGCGCTTCTGGCGTCGTTCTCTGACCTGGGCACCATGTATCTTTCGGCGAAGGTCACTAACCTGCCGATGAACCAGCTTTTCCGCAACCAGCTTGAAGCGATGGACCCGACAAACCGCACTGAGCTGGCCCGCGCGCGCCGCGCCGGTCTGGCGATGGAGTCCCTGCTGGGCAGCGTTAACCGCTGGGCAATGGATAATATGGGACCGTCTAAAGCGCGGTGGGCCGCCACAGCAGTAATGCGGGCCAGCGGTCTTACTGCATGGTCAGATGCGCACAAGCGCGCCTATGGCGTCACAATGATGGGTAGCCTGGGCGAGGTTGTTTCACGATCGCCGGATCTGCGCAGTCTCGATGGTGGTGATTTTCGCATCCTGAAAAGCAAAGGCATTACCGAGCAGGATTTCAGCGTGTGGAAGCTGGCAGACCAGGAAGACTGGGGGAAAGGCAACAACACCATGCTGACGCCGGAGAGCATCATGCGTATTCCTGACGACGCAGTGAAGCACCTCGGCGCGCCGGAGCGGGTTAAATTCGAGGCTATGCGTAAGTTGCTTGGGGCCGTGGCGGAAGAGGTTGACATGGCGGTGATCACGCCTGGCGCCAGAGAGAAAATGATAACCGGCGGCGGCCTGCAACGTGGAACCTGGAAAGGCGAGCTTGTGCGCAGCGTGTTCCTGTTCAAGAGCTTCCCAATCTCGGTTGTCATGCGGCACTGGTCGCGTGCAATGGGGATGCCTTCCGCAGGTGGCCGCGCTGCCTATATCGGTGCGTTTATCGCCAGCACAACGATCCTTGGTGCGCTGTCGCAGCAACTGAACGATATGGCATCCGGGCGCAACCCGCGTGAGATGACCGGCGAGGACGCGCCAAAATTCTGGCTAGGAGCATTGCTGAAAGGCGGCGGCCTCGGGTTATATGGCGACTTCCTGCTGTCTGATCACACTCGTTATGGTGGCGGTGCTCTGGCATCCATGCTTGGCCCTGTGGCCGGACTGGTGGACGACGTGGTTAAGCTGGGGCAGGGCATTCCACTTAATGCTGTTGAAGGCAAGCCAGAGCAGACTGGCGGTGATCTGGTGAAACTTGGTAAGGGGCTCATTCCCGGCGCGAATCTGTGGTATGCAAAAGCTGCACTTGACCATATGATATTTAACCAGTTGCAGGAATACTTCTCGCCTGGCTACCTGCGCAAGGTGGAGCAGAGATCGAAGAAGAACTTTAATCAAACATACTGGTGGCGACCGCAGGATGTTACTCCGCAATAAGGATGCGAAAATGATTGTTTTTATTCTTGTTGTGTTGGCACTTGTCGCGCTTGGCGTAATGAACCGTAAAGGTATCATTGAAGATGGGGAATTTGCCGTCGCAGTTGTTCTTATATTATCTGGTGTAGCAGGATACATAGGATTGTCATAGTATGATCGTGACATGTCACAAAGGCCGCGTAGCGGCCTTAATTTATTAACGCCCGCCAGGTCGAGAATCAGCAGAGCGCCCGCCGCATCTTGAACCATCTGAAGCTGTATCGCTGTCGTGCTGGCAGTTTCCAGCAAAAGCCTGTGTAGCAGAACCCAAAGACAACAGAACAAACAGAACCGCTAATGCTTTTTTCATTTCTTATTTCCATGTGTAGGCCACTAATTTATGGCGCTAATTAGTGTAGCACTGTTTACCTTTTAATTTACTCATAGCCTATGGAATCACTCATGTTATCTGTCTGCGTAACTGTTCCGCGCAGTAATCGAGATGCGTTTGCAGATCCTGCATAGTCATTTGAGAACTTGTGACGTAATTCACAAGCGCAACCAGTTCAGCAAGTGGCCCATCAACATTGAAGCCATCTTTATCGAGTTCCCGCAGCAACTTCATAAGATGCGAGTCCTCCACCAGGGATCTAACGCCTACCGGCGTGTGTATTCTTTCCTCAAATCCTTCTTCCAGCGGATGGTGATACTGCCGTTGCATCTCTTCTTCTCCATGCAATCACTGTATAAACATACAGTAGCAGAAGATGTCAGGACTATCCAGCATGAAATGCAAATTACCTGTAAGGTAATAAAACATGTGTTCATTCCTCATTTGGTTCATATAAGGTTTTTATGGTAATACAATGATTCAGAGTGCATGCGCGCCGGGCGCAAAAGCAATCTGGAGAAAACGACATGACGGTTTCAACTGAGGTTGACCACAATGATTACACTGGGAACGGGGTCACTACATCATTCCCTTATACCTTCAGAATTTTTCATAAATCTGATTTGATGGTGCAGGTTGTTGACCTGCACGAGAACATCACAGAACTAATTCTTGACACTGATTACACCGTTACGGGTGCTGGCGGATACACTGGTGGAAATGTTGTTTTGCCATCACCACTTACCAATGGTTACAAGATTTCGATATCTCGAGAACTTCCGGTAACGCAGGAAACCGATCTCCGGAACCAGGGAAGCTTTTTCGCTGAAGTGCATGAGGATGCGTTTGATTACCTGACGATGTTGCTTCAGGACTGTTTTGGCTGGCGACGTCTTGCTCTTTTAAAGCCCGGCACCCTGGCAAGCTATTACGACGCAAAAAATAACCGCATATCAAACCTGGCTGATCCTTTAAATCCACAGGATGCGGTGACAAAAGAGTGGGCTTCGACCTATTTCGAGCAGTTCACCGGGCAATCCTCTAACACAAACAACATCCTTTATGATGACGGCAGCCTTTACGATTACCTGAAGGACAGAAATTTCAGGGTCGTTGACTCAATCAGCCAGCTAAAAAACGTAAAATCCTACAGGAATCAACGTGTTTTTGTACTCGGCTACTACAGCAAAGGAGATGGCGGCGGCGGGCCATATTTTCTTGATTCTGCAGATACTACTTCGTCAGATAACGGCGGGACGGTTATTGTGGCCGCTGACGGTGGGCGCTGGAAATTATCACACAATGGTGTTGTCAGCATTTTGCAATTTGGCGCGAAAGGTAATGCAGTAGCCAACGACAGCCCGGCATTTAACAGTGCCGTTGCTGATTATTCTATATCAAAAATAATTGTTCCAAATAAATCAAGCGGTTATAAACTGTCAGCTACAGTTAATATCCAGCGAAATAACCTCCATATTGAAGGCGTGAATTATACAAAAATAATTCAGGCTGCTGGTGTCAATTGCTTCAAACTGTCCGGTAGTTTCCTGAAGGTAAGTGGTTTTAATTTTGATGGAAGCGCACAAGTGAGTAATTGCCCGGTAATTTTGCTGGGAACGGATATTACCGGGATGACAAATGTCGAAATTTGTGACATGTACGGTGAGCGCTGCTTTGGGTTTATATCTGACGGCGTTAATGGTACAAACAGAGCGATATTTGTTAACTTTGAAAACATTACTTTGGCTAAGCAGCGTGGGATCGGTATTGACACTTACGACTGTTGGGCATCTTTTTTTATGAACCGATGCACTGTTGATCGCGTTGGTCAGGATGGTGTTGATTATAACTACCCACATTTCAGGGTAAGAAAAGCAGAAGGGGCGTTCATACTCAATTGCGCGGCTAACGGAAGCGCCAGCACTTCTATTCAAAGTAGCCAGGATGGACTATCGCTTGACTCTTCAAACTTCGTTGTTATAGATAACTTTATTCCTGATCACACAGGCGGAACAAGTCTCAAGGCGAATAACTGCGCAAATATCAAAATCACTAACAGTTCATTCCCTAATGCCACACAGGGCGGACTTGCTATGGCAGGCTGCTCATTTGTTGACGTGGCCAATTTGTTCGCTACTGGTTATTCCGCCGCCCCAGCCGGTGCTAACGGAATGTCATTTATCAATTGCACCGATATCAACATATCAAACTGCAGGTCCGCCACCTTTAAGCAAAACAGTTTTATTTCGCTCGGCTCGTCACGCATGGTGGTATCCGGTTGCAAGTTTTATGCAAGCCTGGCATATGGCGTTGTCACTGCTAATAATGGGGCGACTATTCAGCAATCAACTATATTCCGGGATTGTCTGCTTTATTCAAACTCTACAGGTAATTTTTCGATAGCAGGGGCGACCACTGTTTACTTCAGGGATATCATGAAAAGCGATGGCACGCTGGTAAGCGGGGCTGCCCCCGCCACCGGAGCAATTACGGGATAACAGCCTCATCCGCGGGGAGTCTTTTCTTGAACGAAAAGACTCTCTTGGCAATGTTGTTATATTTTATTTCTATATTCTTTTCCATCCATATTGATAATGGAATTGATGGGATGATTGTCAGAACAAAAAGGATTGCACCATAAGTAAGGTAATTATGAGTGTTGAAATTGAAGTAATTCATTACATCCATGAATAGATTCATGAATAACACATTAATCAAGTAGAGACTATAGCTTATCTTACCAAGGAAGATACTTAACTTGCTTGTTAAAAATCTAAATAATGAGCCGCTATCTGTTACAAATAAAGCTGAAACAACCAGGCAGCACAAAACAACCTGAACATATAACATGTTATAAGAATTCATTGATGTTAACTGTCGCACTAACATGGTTGAAATTATCAATATTATTATCACATAAGACTTTGCAATCAACTTAATGAATTTTGTTTTTGTTAATTCCCAGCATAAAAAGCCAGCACAAAAATAAACAAACCAAAGATTAAAAAGCGACATGGTTTGTTCCGGTGTTGGATACTGGAAAATATATAAAGAATAAGCGAAAAGTATACTTGATGTTAATAAACTTATCTTCCCTGTTCCTTTGATCATGAAGTAAAGAAGAATAAATGGCGCTGCTAAAACCTCAGCTTTTAATGTCCATGATGCCCCATGATAACTGGTTTGAATTAAGGCTATGTTTTTTAATGCCGATTCGAAGTCCTGATGTTTGAAGATTTCAGGAGCTAATAAATTCATGGCTGCTAACGAAAAAAACATTAATGCTATCGTAAAAAATAAAGCCGGATATATCCTAAAGAATCTCTTTGGTAGAAAAAATAAGCATGATGAAAAAAAGCCGTTTCTCTTTGAATCAATTTCAAGGCTTCTAACCAGCAAGGCTCCACTGAGAATGAAAAAATAAATAACCGCCAGTTCGCCATTAAAAAAAGCCACAACGCATCTTGTGATTAAGTCTTTAAAATCAAAAGAATATATATCCTGATGCAAGAATTCCCCTACGTTTCTGTTAAAAACCATAGGGGCAAGGATTGCATGATATATCACGACGGATAACGCAGCCCATCCGCGAAGACCATCCAGAGCCTGGCATCTGATGTTATTCATTAAAGTTTCTCAGTGATGCTGAAATGTAAATTTATTTTATCTGTTTTTTAATTTTATAAAAATTCATGTCGCTGATATTTGACTTACGTCATGTTTATACCGTTCCGCTTCCTTTCTGCCAAATCGTAAAAATTCACATTTATCTTATGGTAATTATTATCCGTATATGGGTTATCATGTATGATGTGATCACCAACTAAGGGGGATCTCATGCACAATAAACGGTGGTTACCATGAATACCACGCTTACGGCAGACTCGTTAAATCAGGGATTAAGCCTTGGTGCGCTTGCCTCGGTTGTGGCCGGGGTTCCGCCTGAGGTAGCACTTGGCGCACTTGCAGGTGCGGTAATATTTGTTACCTCTGCGGTAGAGTATCCTATAAAAAGGCGATTACTTCTATCCTTTCTCAGCTTTCTTTGCGGACTTCTTTTTTATAAGCCCACAGCATCAATTCTCATCGGTGTTGCCAGTCTAATTCCGACGATTACGGCTGATTCTTTCGAGCGCGGGATCGTCTACTCCGCTGGCGCATTCGTGTCCGCTATCGTCGCCGTACGCATTGGAATCTGGCTTTATCACCGTTCTGACAACCCAAGAGATTTGATCAGGGGGCATGACGATGACCAGTCATGAATTTTGGTTGCTGGCAAATTCATTTATCTGCGGGGCCATTGCGTTCCGGGTTCTGCTTTTCCGCCGTGAAGGCTCGCGACACCGGTGGTGGGGCGGCTGGCTGGCCTACCTGCTAATTGTCGTGGCCGCCAGTGTCCCTATCAGGACGTTCTACGGCTATTACATCTCAGCGGACTGGTCTGAAGTGATTATCAAAGCTGTGTTCCTGGCTGCCCTGATAAAGACAAAAGGGAACGTGGTGCAAATATTTAAAATGTCGAGGTCATGACGATGGATATTACTCAGTTTCAACGCGCCGCCGGGATCAATTCTGAGCTGGCTAAACGCTGGCATCCGCACATCACCGCCGCCATGAAAGAGTTTGGCATTATTAAACCTGACGATCAGGCGATGTTTATTGCGCAGACCGGGCATGAAAGCGGTAGCTTCTCCCGCCTGGTGGAAAGCATGAATTACAGCGTGGCTGGCCTGGCGAATTTCGTTCGCGCCGGACGCTTAACACAGGCGCAGGCCAACGCATTAGGCCGCAGGCAGGGTGAACCATCGCTGCCACTCGAGCGCCAGCGTGCTATTGCCAATCTGGTTTACAGCAAACGCATGGGGAACAACGGACCAGGCGACGGCTGGAATTACCGGGGGCGCGGACTCATACAGATCACCGGCCTGACGAATTATCGCGACTGCGGCAATGGCCTGAAGGTGGATCTGGTGGCGCAGCCTGAACTGCTGGCACAGGACATCTACGCGGCCCGAAGCGCAGCGTGGTTCTTCGCCACCAAAGGCTGCATGAAGTACACCGGCGACCTGGTGCGCGTCACGCAGATTATTAATGGCGGGCAGAACGGTATCGATGACCGGCGCGCGCGGTATGCGACTGCACGTAAGGCTCTTTTATGATCTACCTCTTCATCAAAGCCTACTGGAAACAGTTGCTTATTGTCGCTGTGCTTCCTGCAGCAGTGACTGGCGGAGTGGTTGCCTGGAACGTCCACGGTGACAGGCAGTACGACTCCGGTTATGCGCAGGCAAAGGCAGATCAGAAACTGGCTGATGATAATGCCAGGTCACAACGTGATCAGGAGAAAACACAAATTGAACGTGAAGCACAATCCCGTATTGACGTGGCGCGTGTTGATGCTGAGCACGCTAATACCGCTGCTGACGGCCTGCGCGCCGAGCTTGACAAAACCAAGCGACTCGCCGAACACTATACCGGATCTTTCCCCTCTGGCACGCCAGCCAGCAAGGTCATCGGTGTGCTCGCCGACATGCTTGAAGAAAGCAACGGAGCTTACATCGCAGCAGCAGAAGAGGCTGAGCGATATCGGTCTGCAGGACTCACATGCGAGCGACAGTACGACTCCCTGAAAGCGGGGCACTGATTTCCGGTGACGGTATATAAAACGGTATGGGAATTTTATTTTTCTTAAAAGTTGTTGTCAGTCAATTGCTTATTTTGTCCGTAAATAATTGAGTGGGAATAATAACCTGCCACTTTGCCTGATTTTACTCTGGCTATTCGCACAAACACCCTCTGTCTTTACAGAGGGTGTTTTATTTTTGCAGTCAATCGACCAGTTGTAGCTGCGGCTGTGATTGTGATGGGACGTTCTGAACACGGATATCCATCTGCGGATAGGGCAAGTCGATATGGTTGGCATCCATCGCTTCTTTGATGTTTTCCAGTAGATCGTAATACGTGTTCCAGTATTCGCCGTTACGCACCCAAACGCGAACGTAGAAGTTAAGCGATGAGGCGGCAAGTTCGCCCAGACGCACGGTTACGCCGCGACTCTGATCAACGCGTTTATCCTGCTCGATGATATGAGTAATGACGCGTTTCACTTCTGCAATCCGACTCTGATAGCCAACGCCAATCACCAGGTCGATACGACGAAACGGGTGGCGAGAGTAGTTAATAATATTGTCAGAGATGATTTTACCGTTAGGGATCACCACCTCTTTGCTATCAGCGGTGAGTAGGGTAGTTGAGAAAAGATGCACTTTTTCGACTGTCCCGGTGACTGCACCAATTTGTACGATCTCGCCGGCGCGAAATGGACGCAGGGAGACCAGCAGCACGCCAGCCGCAAAGTTGGACAGCGATCCCTGTAGCGCCAGACCGACGGCCAGCCCGGCGGCACCAATGATGGCAATAATGGATGACGTTTCAATGCCGATGCGGCCCAGAGCCGCAACGACAAAAAATGCCAGGATGATGTAGCGGACTAACGCAGTGAAGAACTGGATAATGGTGATATCAACTTTACGCTTTAACAGCAGTTTCTCCAGTCCGCGAGAAAGCAACCGTGAGACGAACTTACCGATAAACAGTAAAATCACGGCGGCAACAATGTTCCATCCAAATTGAATTACTGCATCGCTGTGCCCAGTGATCCACTCAAGACCGCTTCGTATTTTCGGAAATAATGTAAAACCCTGCATTGTATTACCCTGTCGAATGTATAAAAATAAAAGGCTCATATAAATATTCAATTACATTTGATATATAAATGTGCACACCAGTTATATTAATTAACACTATTGGTTAGTGGCTATTTGAGCTGTATTTGCGTTTATTATGTCCAATAAACAGAAACATAGAAAATCAGCGTGAATAGTGTGGTGATGAGGAGCGAAAAGATAGTGTAATTGTGCGGAAATCAAAATTGATTGGCTGGGGTGACGTGTGGCGTTATAAAAATAGTGACAGGAGGGAACACAAATCCCTTACCGGATGGTTAACTGTCAGACGATTAGCCATCCGGTAAGGAATCTTGAAGCGCAGAGCTTTAAGTGGTCTTTAAGCGATTAATGTTTATCGATTTGAACAGGGGAAGTCTGTTGCGACAGGCTGCTCTGTTGGGATTCTTTCTTGTTCTGATGGTGGTGCCACGCACCGATAGCAGAGTAGACGAAGCGTCCAAAGAAGAAGAGGAAGCTGATAAGCAGTACGATCCGGATCATGCGACTGTTAAATCGGTGTCGTTTTCGTAGGCTGGTAACCTGGCTCACAAAGGGTTCCTTAAAGTGTACCCAACAATGGGCGATGTTTACATTAAGGCACACTGTGAGGGAATGGTCAATTCATCATTATGTAAAAATGCATCAGTTGTTTTATCTTCTTATGTTATGAAAGATAATTTTATTATTTGCATTAATAATGAATTAACGATAACAAAAGGGGAAAAAGGTAATAAATGATTAATGGGTCCTGTTTTTCTTGATATATGTCAAACGCCCTAATCAGGTGATAACTAAAATTGATGAGTCATTATGATGTGTTGTACATCATTGTTTTAAAGTCAGGTGGGATACCTGTCTGAATACCCCTTCAGGATGTGAGGGACTCTACTGAGCATCTATGAAAATCAATAAAAAGTATATTGTTATTAGAGACCAATGGTGGGCATTACCTCTCATCTTACCCTCCCTGTTGTTGCCTTTACTGAGTTGTGTGAACACCTACGCGCATATTAGTACGGGGAATGTCGTTCTTTTTTATCTACCTTTAGCGCTGATGATTAGCCTGATGCTCTTTTTTGGCTGGGGCGCATTACCGGGAATTATCATTGCGATCAGCTGGTATAAACTCCCACAGGTTGGCGTGTTTGAAACAGTGTCAATCATTGCACACTTTGTCGTAACGATTGTTCTCAGTTGGGGTGGATATCGGGTGTTTGCCCCCCGACGGAACAACGTGGCTCACGGTGACTCGCATCTGATGTTTCAGCGTATATTTTGGCAGGTTTTCTGTCCGGCAACGCTGTTCCTGGTACTCTTTCAGTTTGCCGCGTTTGTTGGCGTGTATGCGAGCAAATCAGGGATGATGGGCGTCATGCCTTTCAATACCGGCACATTGATCAATTATCAGGCCTTACTGACGGGAAACCTTGTGGGTATTCCGCTATGTTATTTTATAATTCGGGCAATACGGAACCCTTTTCACCTGCGCGGCTATTTTTCTCAGTTAAAACAGCAGTTTGATAATAAAGTCTCGAAAACGGAGTTTGCAGCGTGGTTGATAGTATTGACGACGTTGATGACGCTGTTGTGTATGCCGTTAAATGAAAATAGCTCGATTTTCAGTACGAATTATACCTTATCCCTGTTATTGCCCGTCATGCTGTGGGGGGCAATGCGTTACGGCTATCGACTTATTTCACTGATGTGGGCGGTCATACTCATTACGGGAATACATCATTATCAGAGCTACATGCCCTGGTACTCAGGTTACGATACGCAGCTGGCGATCACCTCGTCGAGCTATCTTGTTTTCTCCTTTATCGTAAATTACATCGCCGTGCTGGCAACGCGTCAGAGAGCCGTTACCCGACGTACATATCGTCTGGCGTATTTTGATCCTATGGTGCATCTTCCAAATCTGCGCGCGTTGAACCGGGAGCTGAAGAAGTCGCCCTGGTCCGTGCTCTGTTTCTTGCGGATCCCTGGCATGGAACCGCTGGTCAAAAATTATGGGATCATGCTACGTATCCAGTACAAGCAAAGAATCGCTCACTGGATAGCGCCCTTTCTGGAATAGGATGAGTACGTCTTTCAGCTATCGGGTAATGACCTTGTCCTGCGGTTTAACACCGAGTCCCATCAGCAGCGCATTGAGGCATTGGATCAGCACATCAAGCAATTCCGCTTTGTCTGGGATGGTATGCCTTTACAGCCACAGGTGGGGATCAGTTATTGCTATGTTCGCTCTCCGGTTAATCATATCTACCTGTTATTGGGCGAACTTAGCACCATTGCCGAACTTTCCCTTGCCACCAATACGCCTGAAAATTTGCAACGTCGTGGTGCCATGCACCTGCAGCGGGACCTGAAAGATAAAGTGGCGATGATGAATCGGCTACAGCAGGCGCTGGAGCACAACCGCTTTTTCCTGATGGCACAGCCCATTTATGGTGTGCGTGGCGATGTGTACCATGAAATCCTGCTGCGTCTGAAAGGGGATGACGATGAAATCGTTACGCCGGATTGTTTCTTACCCGTCGCGCATGAGTTCGGTTTGTCCTCCAGCATCGATCTGTGGGTGATTGAAAACACGTTGAAATTTATGGCTCAGAATCGGGAGAGAATGCCAGCCCGTCGCTTTGCTATTAATTTATCGCCTACCTCGGTGTGTCGCGCCCGACTTCCGACCGATATCGCGCAATTGCTGGTGAAATATAAGATTGAAGCCTGGCAACTGGTCTTTGAGGTAACGGAAAGCAATGCCTTAACCAATGCCGAGCAAGCGCAGGCAACGCTGCTGCAATTGCAGTTACTTGGCTGTCAGATAGCGATTGATGATTTTGGCACCGGCTATGCCAGCTATGCGCGACTGAAAAATGTGAACGCCGATATCCTGAAAATTGACGGCAGCTTTATTCGCAATATTGTTTCGAATAGCCTCGACTACCAAATTGTGGCATCGATTTGTCACCTGGCGCGAATGAAAAGAATGATGGTGGTGGCGGAGTATGTCGAAAGCGAAGAAATACGCAGCGCGGTGGTTTCTTTAGGAATTGATTATATGCAGGGCTATCTGATCGGTAAACCGCAGCCGCTGCATGAGATTTTGCAAGAACAGGTGCCAGAAACTCTGGCACCTGTTGAAGCGTTATGCGGCGATATTGGGTGAGCGTTCTTCTTCAATTTTAAGCCGCCAGCCCGTTACGGCTTCCCAGTATTGCTGCTCTTTTTCCAGATCGAGCAAAACCAGCGCGTTCTGGCTGAACCAGTCATGCGGGAAGCGCAATGTCCAGTGGTTCTCGTCGGTGATAAGCGTCAGCGTCGGCGGCGTGGTCGTCGCCTGGCGCTGGTTGTTCAGCAAGACACCCAGACGTAGCAGCTGGATAAGCGGCAGGAACTGTTTCTTCTTAAATAACGCAAAGCGTGGCAGATCGTCCAGCTTAACGGCTTTGCGATGGTAGCGAACCAATGTCGCCATCATCAACTGCTGTTCCTGGTTAAAACCCGGTAGGTCACTGTTTTGCAGAATGTAAGCCGAGTGGCGGTGCAGGCCACTGTGGTTGATGTTCAATCCCACCTCATGCAGCATGGCGGCCCATCTGAGTAATGCTTCCAGCTGCGGGTTCGCCAGCTTAGGCTGCTGCGCATGCCACTGCTCATACATTTGCATAGTGGTTTCCAGCACGCGGCGCGCCTGTTCGCTGTCGATGTTGTACTGGTTTGCCAGGCTGCTGGCAGTACGGCTGCGTACATCCTGATGGCGGAAGCGACCTTCCATTTCATACAGTACGCCTTCCCGAAGCGCACCATCAGAAAGGCGCAGCTCACGTATTGCCAGCGCATCAAAAACGCCGCACAGGATAGCCAGTCCGGGGACAAAAACCGCTTTCCGCTCCTCGGACAGCCCTGGCATACTGAGTGCTGAAAAAGAGGTGTGCTTCAGGACTTCACTGGTCAGCATTTCCAGGCGTTCGGGGGTAATAAAGCCATCTTTTTCACCCATCTCCAGCAGCACCTCGTGCGCCGCTTTAATGGTGCCTGAGGCACCCAGCGCCACGTTCCAACCTTGAATTCGAAACTGCCAGGTTAAGGTTTCCAGTTTTTGCGCTGCCGCCATGCGGGCGCGCTGGAAGTTTTCCCGAGTGATAATCCCGCCTGGGAAATACATCTGGGCAAAGCTGACGCAGCCCATCCGACGGCTCTCGACCAGTTTAGGCTCGAAATCTTCACCGATCACCAGTTCGGTAGAACCCCCGCCGATATCTATCACCAGCTTACGGCCTTTCTCCGGCTGCGTATGTTCCACGCCCATAAAAATCAGTCGGGCTTCTTCGTTACCGGAAATAATTTCGATCGGGTAGGGGATGACCTTTTCTGCGCGCTTGAGAAAATCAGGGGCATTTAGTGCCTGACGCAGCGTATGAGTCCCCACAATACAGACGCTTGATGGGGGGAAGCCCTGCAGTCGTTCCGCGAACAATGACAAACAGCTTAATCCGCGCTCCATGGCTTCTTCGCTCAGCTTATTGTCTTCGCTGAGTCCATCCGCCAGATGTACGCGTTGTTTTAGTCGCCCTATAATTTGCATCGCTCCGTCAACTACGCGGGCAATAACCATATGGAAACTATTTGAACCCAGGTCGACCGCAGCAAATTCCTGCGGTCGTGGTGACTTGTCGTGTATTGGCATAGCGTTTATCCGTCATACTTCAAGTTGTGTATGTGTTGGCTGCATTCGTTCACCCCAGTCACTTACTGGCGTAAGTTCCCGGGGATTCTCTCATTTTCCGCCTTCCCACAACTTGAATTATTTAGGCTAGTGTCAGGTTGCTCGAGTGATTTGATGTAGTCATAAATCGCCAACTGCGACTGAACCTTACGGCGGTTTCCACGTGGCACGTAGCGATTACTCAGTTCTTTATCAATGTAACGGGCTTTTACCGTATCGCTGAACAGGATCTCGATAATATCCAGCACGCGCTGCTTGAGGTGTGGATCCAGCAGCGGCGTGGCGACTTCGATACGATAATCGATGTTTCTTGTCATCCAGTCCGCCGAGGACAGGTATACCTGTTTATCGCCGCCATTCTCGAAGATATAGACCCGGTCATGTTCAAGATAGCGGTCAACGATGCTAATCACGCGAATATTATCACTGATGCCTTCCAGATTCGGGATCAGGGAGCACATTCCGCGGATCAGCAAATTAACCGGTACGCCCGAACTGGACGCCGCATAGAGTCGATCAACGAGGCCCTTATCGACCAGGTTGTTCAGTTTTAGCGTAATGCCGGAAGAGCGCCCCTGCTGTGCATTGGCAATCTCTTTGTCGATCATCGCGTACAGCAGACGTCGCGAGTTCTGCGGGGAAACCAATAGATAATCAAAGGTCACCGGACGATACGGGTTTTCGATAAAGTTGAACACCCGACGCACTTCGTTGGTAATGCGCGAATCGGCGGTCAGCAAAGAGTAGTCGGTATACAGTCGCGCCGTTTTTTCGTTGAAATTCCCGGTCCCGATATGGGCGTAGCGCACCACCTCGTCGCCTTCTTTACGTGAGATAAGGAACAGCTTGGCGTGAATTTTCAGTCCCGGTGCTGAGAAGATGACGTGCACGCCGGCTTCGGTCAGACGCTTGGCCCAATGAATGTTGGCTTCTTCATCAAAGCGCGCCTGTAATTCGACGACCACGGTCACTTTTTTACTGTTGTGGGCCGCATGGATCATTGCGTCGATGATGCGGGAGTCTTTTGCCACGCGGTAGATATTGATCTTTATAGCCAGCACGCTCGGGTCAAACGAGGCCTGGCGCAGCAGTTCAAGGACGTGCTCAAAAGTATGATACGGATAATAGAGCAGCACATCGCGTTCGCGGATGGCATCAAATCCGTTACGGAACTTTTCGTTATCAAACCAGATATGGCGCAGGCGAGGCAGCGGCTTGTTCACCAGATTAGCTTTGCCAACGTTGGGGAAATTAATAAAGTCTTTAAAGTTATGGTAACGCCCGCCGGGGACGATCGAATCGTAGCGAGAGATCGTCAGTTTTTCACGCAGGATTTCGACCAGCGCATTGGGCATATCACGCTGATAGACAAAGCGCACAGGCTCTGCGGTCAGACGTTGCTTCAGGCTGGACGACATCAGCTCCATCAGGCTGGATTCCATCTCGTGAACCAAATCGTATTCAGCGTCGCGGGTCATTTTCATCGAATAGGCATTCAGCGTATCGTAATCAAAGAACCCTTTGAAAATGTCATCAAGGCAATAACGCAGGATGTTGTCTAGCAGGATCATGGGCTTGCGACGACGGGGCGTTTCCGGCGGCAGATTTACAAAGCGGGGAACCTTGTCAGACGGAATTTCCAGTAGCGCATAGCGAATGGCATCACCACGGATGATCTCCACGGCCAGATAGGTATAGTCGTCCTTCAGAAACTGGACTAAATCTGTCTCGCGGTTAATCAGGATCGGCGTAATGTGCTGGCGAAGATATTGCTTGAAGTAATGACGCAACCAGCTCTGCTGATTGGCTGACAGTTGGCGCTCATTGATTAAGAATATCTGATTGCGCGCCATCTCCAGCAGTAATTCATTGTACAGGCCATCGAACTCCTGATCGGCTTTCAGTACGCGGGCCTGGATTTTGCCTAACAGATGGCGGGAGTGAGAGTTAGAACCCTGCTCTTCGCTAATAATGATGCGGCGTTTTAGTTCGGCAAAACGAACTTTATAAAACTCGTCGAGGTTATTGGAATAGATGCCCAGAAAACGCATCCGTTCAATCAACGGGTTTGACTTATCAGCAGCTTCCTGCAGGACGCGTTCGTTGAACGCTAACCAACTAAGCTCTTTCTCGATGTATAGCTTTTCCTGACCCATTAATACTTTTACTCCGTTTCATTCACGGGACACTACGTGATCATTATGGCGAGCACGACTGGCATGTGCCAGAAAAAATGAGGGGAATTGCAGGATGTAGGCCGGATAAGACGCTTTAGCGTCACCATCCGGCATAAAAGCCCACATGAGTGCCGGATGGTGGTGTGAATGCCTTATCCGACCTACGAGGCTGGGAGGCTATTTTATGCTTCGTCGGCTGCGTAGCCTTGTGGTGGAAGGCGAATGCCGTCCAGCCAGGCTGCGTTATCGCGCATTTGCAGACGACCATCGACAAACCAACCGACCACCAGCGGATAGATGGCATGTTCCTGGGCCTGAACGCGTGCCGTCACGTCATCTTCGCTGTCGCCGTCAAACACCGGCACTTTCGCCTGCAGAATAACCGGCCCACCGTCCAGTTCGTCAGTGACAAAATGAACGGAGGTTCCGTGTTCTTCATCACCGTTTTCCAGCACCTGACGATGTGTATGCAGGCCGGGATATTTGGGCAACAGAGAAGGGTGGATATTCAGCAAGCGTTCGGCATAGTGGGCGACAAACGCCGGGCTGAGGATACGCATATACCCGGCCAGTACCACGACGTCCGGCGCATAGGCATCGATCTCTTGTATTAGCTGGCGATCAAAGGCTTCACGGCTGGCAAACTGGCTTGCCTCCAGCGAATGAGCCGGAATGCCTGCTTCGCGTGCACGTTCAAGGCCGAACGCGTCGGCCTTATTACTGAATACTGCACGTAGGGTGCCCTTGATTTTTTTCTGTTTGCAGGCGTCAATGATCGCCTGCAAATTGCTTCCGTTACCGGAAATGAGCACCACTATGTTTTTCATTCAATGACCACACGCTGTTCGGAATCAGACGCTTTGATGATACCGATTCTCCACGCGTTTTCACCTTTTTCATTCAGCAGCGCAAGAGCATTGTCCACTTCAGCTTCTGGCAGAGCGATAACCATGCCTACGCCGCAGTTGAAGGTGCGATACATCTCGTGCTGACTGACGTTACCCGCTGTTTGCAGCCAGTTAAAGACGGCTGGCCATTGCCAGGAGGATTCATCGATTACGGCCTGGGTGTTGTCAGGCAAGACGCGAGGGATATTTTCCCAGAAACCGCCGCCGGTCAGGTGGGCAATTGCGTGCACGTCAACCTTCTCAATCAGTTCCAGAATGGATTTCACATAAATGCGGGTAGGCGCCAGCAGATGATCGGCCAGTGATTTGCCTTCCAGTTCGGTTGTTTCCGGGTCACAGCCGCTGACTTCGACAATTTTACGCACCAGGGAATAACCATTGGAATGCGGGCCGCTGGAGCCAAGCGCAATCAGCACATCGCCATCAGCCACTTTTGAGCCGTCGATGATTTCTGATTTCTCAACCACGCCTACGCAGAAACCGGCCACATCGTAATCTTCACCGTGATACATCCCCGGCATTTCAGCGGTTTCACCCCCGACCAGCGCACAGCCGGACTGCAGGCAACCTTCGGCAATACCGGCGATCACGCTGGCAGCGGTATCGACGTCCAGCTTACCCGTGGCATAGTAGTCGAGGAAAAACAGCGGTTCAGCGCCCTGCACCACGAGGTCGTTGACACACATCGCCACCAGGTCAATACCGATGGTGTCGTGGCGCTTCAGATCCATCGCCAGACGCAGTTTTGTACCTACGCCGTCAGTGCCGGAAACCAGTACCGGTTCACGATATTTTTGCGGCAATGCGCACAGCGCACCGAAGCCACCCAGACCACCCATAACTTCCGGGCGACGGGTTTTCTTTACTACGCCTTTGATTCGATCGACCAGAGCATTCCCTGCGTCAATATCAACACCGGCATCTTTGTAGCTAAGAGAGGTTTTATCGGTCACTGCCTGGTTCCCCACGTGTTTACTTGCAGTAAAAGTTAAATTCGGCGCAATTCTAACAGGGAAAGCAAACGTTTGCGAGTCCGCTCTGCATCGGCTTTTTTCTGCCGTTTTTTTCAGCGATTTACATTCACATACGTCTTTATTTGACCTGAGCCACGAAAATGAAACCGGGTTCAGCATGGTGCTTGAAACCGGATGACGTAATGCACAGTATCTTACTGAAACCGGTTTCTGTTTTTATCAGCAGTGATGAAATTAACGGTGACCACACGTCAAAAGGAAGGGTCATTAATGAATATCGCAGCATTCGATATTGGTGGTACGGCATTAAAAATGGGCGTGATTAGCGAACAGGGCGAATTGCGGGAAAAGGGCAAGCTGTCAGTGCCTGACTGCGATGGAGACAAAATTTTGCAGGGCATGCTGGACTGGGTTTCAGCCCATCCTGACTGCGAGGGCATCGCCATTAGCGCACCGGGTTATGTCAATCCGACTACCGGCTATATCGAAATGGGCGGAGCGATTCGCCAGTTTGACCATTTTGCACTCAAAGCATGGCTGGAAGAGCGTACCGGGCTGCCGGTGACGGTTGAAAATGATGCGAACTGTGTCGCGCTTGCTGAGCGTTGGCAGGGGAAAGTAGCCGGTATCGAAAATTTCCTTGTTCTGACCATCGGGACGGGGATTGGCGGGGCGATTTTCTGCAACAACCAACTGGTGCATGGCGCGCGTTTTCGTGCCGGTGAATTTGGTTATATGCAAACCGCCCGACCCGGAACACGTGATGTCAGACGCTATTCGATGAATGAAAATTGCACTCTGCGCGTTTTACGTCATCGCTATGCGGAACATATCGGGAGCGCACTGGCAGAGGTCTCGGGCGAAGATGTTTTTGATCGCTACGACGACGGAGACCCTGTCTGCCAGCGTTTAGTCACTGAGTTTTTTAACGACCTCGGCACGGGTCTTTATAACCTCGTTAATGTGTTCGATCCGCAGGTGATATTCATCGGTGGCGGCATTGTTGAACGCCCTGGATTCCTGTCGCTGTTGCGTCATCATTTGGCCTGGTTCGGTATTGCGGAATATATCGATATCGTCAGCCACGGCAACGACGCCGGGTTGTACGGTGCCGTTTACCATTTCAATCAGCAAAACAGAACGGTATAGGAGCTAACATGTCTGGATTTAAAGCAAATTTCATGTGGGGTGGCGCGGTTGCTGCTCACCAACTGGAAGGTGGCTGGCAGGAAGGGGGAAAGGGGATTAGCGTTGCTGATGTGATGACGGCGGGGGCAAATGGTGTCGCTCGCGAAATTACCGATGGCGTGCTACCAGGGAAAAATTACCCCAACCATGAGGCTATTGATTTTTACCATCGCTACCAGGATGACATTAAGCTGTTTGCCGAAATGGGGTTTACCTGCTTTCGCACGTCAATTGCCTGGACCCGTATTTTCCCACAGGGTGATGAAACGCAGCCAAATGAAGATGGCCTGCAATTCTATGACGATCTGTTCGATGAATGCCTGAAATACGGTATTGAGCCGGTGGTTACGCTGTCGCATTTTGAGATGCCGTACCATCTGGTGAAGGAATATGGCGGCTGGCGTAATCGTAAGTTGATTGATTTCTTTGTCCGTTTTGCCGAGGTGGTCTTCACCCGCTTCCAGCATAAAGTGAAGTACTGGATGACGTTCAATGAGATCAATAACCAGGCTAATTTCCACGAAGATTTTGCACCGTTTACCAACTCCGGCTTGAAGTACCAGCCAGGCGAAGACCGTGAGCCGGTAATGTATCAGGCTGCACACTACGAACTGGTGGCGAGTGCACTGGCGGTAAAAGCGGCGCGTGAGATTAATCCCACGCTGCAAATTGGCTGCATGATTGCCATGTGCCCGATTTACCCGCTGACCTGTGCGCCTGACGATATAATGATGGCGATGAACGCCATGCATCGCCGTTACTGGTTTACCGATGTCCATGTGCGTGGCAAATATCCGCAGCATATTCTCAACTACTTTGAACGTCGGGGATTTGAGCTGGATATTACCGAGGAGGACCGTCAGGCGCTGACTCAGGGCTGTGTTGACTATATTGGTTTCAGTTATTACATGTCCTTTGCTACGCAGGCTTCAGCGGAGAATCTGCAACTGGATTATGACGAAACGAAAAGCCTGGTCTCCAACCCCTATGTGCAAAAATCGGACTGGGGCTGGCAGATTGATCCGGTCGGCCTGCGCTACTCGCTAAACTGGTTCTGGGATCATTATCAACTCCCGCTGTTTATCGTAGAAAACGGATTTGGTGCCATCGATATGCTGGAAAGCGATGGGACGGTGAACGATCAGTACCGCATTGACTACCTGGCGGCCCACATCAGTGAGATGAAAAAAGCCGTGGTGGAAGATGGCGTCGATTTAATGGGCTATACGCCGTGGGGGTGTATTGATTTAGTGTCCGCCGGGACGGGCGAAATGAAAAAACGCTATGGTTTTATCTACGTCGATAAAAATAATGACGGTAGTGGGACATTAGCACGCTCGCCTAAGAAATCTTTTTCATGGTATCAGCACGTCATTCAGACTAATGCTGAATTTTTATAGAATTCAATGGATTGATGCTCGGCCCCGCCCAGCGCGCGGGGCGTGTCTTATACTCATTTTTCAGACGTAAATGACTTTGGTTGATCCATATCAAGCGTATGCAGTGTTGCGCCAGAGAGGAAAAGCGGTATAATCCGGCGATTTTTTTTGTGGTTGCCACTCGTCTGAGGAAAGGAGAAGAGTATGAAGATCGTGGAAGTCAAACACCCACTCGTCAAACACAAGCTGGGATTGATGCGTGAAAACGACATCAGCACTAAACGCTTTCGTGAACTCGCCTCGGAAGTTGGCAGCCTGCTGACTTATGAAGCAACCGCTGGTCTGGAAACCGAAAAGGTGACCATTGAAGGCTGGAACGGCCCGGTTGAAGTCGACCAAATCAAAGGTAAAAAAATCACCGTTGTGCCAATCCTGCGTGCGGGCCTGGGTATGATGGAAGGCGTACTGGAAAACGTCCCGAGCGCGCGTATCAGCGTGGTGGGCATGTACCGTAACGAAGAGACGCTGGAGCCGGTACCGTACTTCCAGAAACTGGTGTCTAACATTGACGAGCGTATGGCGCTGATCGTTGACCCGATGCTGGCCACCGGTGGTTCCGTTATTGCTACCATCGACCTGCTGAAAAACGCGGGCTGCAGCAGCATTAAAGTGCTGGTGCTGGTTGCTGCGCCAGAAGGTATCGCTGCGCTGGAAAAAGCGCACCCGGATGTTGAGCTGTATACCGCATCTATCGACCAGGGGCTGAACGAGCACGGATACATTATTCCGGGACTCGGCGATGCCGGCGATAAGATTTTTGGTACCAAGTAAGTGAATAAATAAAAAGAAGCCGACTTTAAGAGTCGGCTTTTTTTTGAATAAAACAACCCATCGCTACTCAAACACAATACTCAGAGGAAAACACTATGACGCGCCGTGCTATCGGGGTGAGTGAAAGACCGCCGCTTTTACAGACAATCCCGCTTAGTTTGCAGCACCTGTTCGCCATGTTTGGCGCCACGGTACTGGTGCCAGTCCTGTTTCATATCAACCCGGCCACCGTCCTGCTGTTTAACGGCATTGGTACGCTGCTGTATCTCTTTATCTGTAAGGGGAAAATCCCAGCGTATCTGGGGTCCAGCTTTGCCTTTATCTCTCCGGTACTGCTGCTACTGCCGTTAGGGTATGAAGTGGCGCTCGGCGGTTTTATCATGTGTGGCGTGCTGTTCTGTCTGGTTTCTTTCATCGTGAAGAAAGCAGGTACCGGTTGGCTGGATGTGATGTTCCCGCCTGCGGCTATGGGCGCAATCGTTGCCGTCATCGGCCTTGAGCTGGCGGGTGTTGCGGCGGGGATGGCAGGCTTGCTGCCAGCTGAAGGACAAATGCCGGATTCTAAAACCATTATCATTTCGATGGTGACGCTGGGCGTAACGGTATTTGGTTCGGTACTGTTCCGCGGCTTTATGGCGATTATCCCGATTCTGATTGGTGTGCTGGCGGGTTATGCGCTCTCGTTCGTGATGGGCGTTGTGGATACCACACCCATTGCCGAAGCCCACTGGTTTGCTCTGCCGACCTTCTACACGCCGCGTTTTGAATGGGTGGCTATTCTGACCATCCTGCCTGCGGCGCTGGTGGTGATTGCCGAACACGTAGGACACCTGGTGGTGACCGCCAATATCGTGAAGAAAGATTTAATTCGCGATCCCGGCTTGCACCGTTCGATGTTCGCCAATGGCCTGTCGACGGTGATCTCCGGCTTCTTTGGTTCCACGCCTAACACCACTTATGGTGAGAACATCGGCGTCATGGCCATTACCCGCGTGTACAGTACCTGGGTCATTGGCGGGGCGGCAATTTTTGCTATTCTGCTTTCATGTGTGGGCAAACTGGCCGCCGCGATTCAGATAATCCCGCTGCCGGTTATGGGCGGTGTCTCACTGCTGTTGTACGGGGTGATTGGTGCGTCCGGTATCCGCGTGTTGATCGAATCAAAAGTTGATTACAACAAAGCACAAAACCTGATCCTGACCTCGGTGATTCTGATCATCGGCGTGAGCGGTGCGAAGGTTCACATTGGTGCGGCTGAGCTGAAAGGCATGGCGCTGGCGACCATTGTCGGCGTTGCCCTGAGCCTGATCTTCAAAGTGATTAGCCTGCTGCGTCCGGAAGAAGTTGTCCTTGACGCTGAAGATGCTGACAGACCGCAACACTAAGTCTCTGACCGGGCGGCATCGCTGCCCGGTTCTATCGCGACGTATTTCTGTGGTAAACTCAACGCGATTTTATGAAATCCTGGGTTGAGGTATCTCTGAACACACCGGCACAGCTCTCTTTGCCACTTTATCTTCCTGACGATGAAACTTTCGCAAGTTTCTGGCCGGGGGATAACTCCTCTTTACTGGCCGCGCTGCAAAACGTGCTGCGTCAGGAACATAGCGGGTATATCTATCTCTGGTCGCGTGAAGGCGCGGGCCGTAGTCATTTGCTGCACGCAGCCTGTGCCGAGCTTTCTCAGCGCGGGGATGCCGTCGGCTATGTCCCGCTGGATAAGCGTACGTGGTTCGTACCGGAAGTGCTTGATGGCATGGAACATCTCTCGCTGGTGTGCATTGATAACATCGAATGCGTGGCCGGGGATTCCCTGTGGGAAATGGCGATCTTCGATCTCTACAACCGCATTCTGGAATCAGGGAAAACGCGCCTGCTGATCACTGGCGATCGTCCACCAAGACAGCTTAATCTCGGACTGCCGGATCTGGCTTCTCGTCTGGACTGGGGGCAAATCTACAAACTTCAGCCGCTCTCGGATGAAGATAAGCTTCAGGCATTGCAATTACGCGCCAGATTGCGCGGGTTCGAACTGCCGGAGGATGTGGGCCGCTTCCTGCTAAAGCGTCTGGATCGCGAAATGCGCACGTTGTTTATGACCCTGGATGAACTGGATCATGCGTCGATCACCGCTCAGCGCAAGCTGACCATTCCGTTTGTCAAAGAGATTCTGAAGCTGTAAGCACCGCAGCCGAAAAGACTGCGGTGCATCACATTAGCCGACGATATCCAGCACCTGCTCCGGCGGACGCCCAATTCGCGCTTGACCGTTGGCCACCACAATCGGACGTTCCATCAGTTTCGGGTTTTCCACCATCGCCTGAATCAGCGCCTCTTCACTCAGAGTCTCGTCCGCCAGGTTGAGCGATTTATAGAGATCTTCTTTCTGGCGCATCAGCTCACGCGCGCTGGACATGCCCAGCATCTGCAGCAGATTACGCAAAGTTGCTGCGTCTGCGGGAGTGTCGAGATACAGCACTACTTCCGGCTCCACGCCGTTGGACTTCAGTAATTCCAGTGTCTCACGGCTCTTTGAGCAACGTGGGTTATGGTAGATTTTAATCGCGTCTGACATGACTTCTCCTTGCATAGCAAAACTGCCGGATGGCGGATAAGACGCAACAGCGTCACCATCCGGTAAGTATTCAATAGTTACATCTTCGTGTACGGTTTAAAGCGCTCTTGCAGCTGGCGTAGCTGGTCAATACGGGCATCGTATCTTGCCTGCTGCTGGCTTCCCAGCTTCACCTGTGAACTTGCGCTGCTGAGCATAGAAATGGCCTGGTCAAGACGTCCCGCCAGCGCATAGCCTTCTGCGCGCGCTGCCAGTTCCTGATCGCGGTTATTCAGCGTTGCTTCCGTTTGTGCTAACAGATCCCAGCCGTTGCCGTCATCCTTATGATTAAACGTATAACGATTCAGGATGGTAGCGGCCTCTTTGGCCTGACCGGCCTGTAAATAGGCATTCGCCAGGTTAAGCTGCAATACCGGATTAACGCGCAGGTCGCGGGCGTTTTTCAGGCGATTAATTGCATCGCCGGTTTTCTTCTGACCGAGATCGATATCGGTCGCCAGGTCGAGATACCAGGCATTGTTCGGATCGGCAGACAGCAGCGGCTGTAGCGCTTTACGCGCCTCGTCGTATTTACTGTCTTCCATTGCTTGTAACGCGCGGCCATATTGCGCCGCCCGTTGCTCGCGGACGTTGCCTTTTGCCCAGTTATCCAGCAGGTCGCTGCTCAACTGGTTGCGACCCGAGTTATACATGCCGAGGGTTCGCGCTTTTGCCAGGTAAAAATCTTCCGAGGATTGCACCACCGTCGGTCGCATCTGGTTAGCACGGTTACGCGCATCCGCCAGACGGCTTTCTGGCAGGGGGTGCGTCAGCAGAATTTCAGGCGGGCGCGTGGAATAGCGCGCCTGGTCGAGCAGTTTTTCCAGAAACGTCGGCATGGCCTGCGGATCAAATCCTGAGCGTTGCAGGACCTGAATACCGATACGGTCCGCTTCCTGTTCATTTTGCTGCGTAAAGCTGATCATCCCCTGACGGGTGCCGGCCAGCGTACCGGTCAGTGCTGCCATCCCCGCCTGCGGACTGGCCATCGCCAACAGAATAGAACCCAGAGCCCCTACCCAGGTTAGCGGGGCAGAGCGCTTTTGGTCTTCCATGGCACGCGCCAGGTGGCGCTGCGTGACGTGAGAAATTTCGTGCGCCATCACCGATGCCAGCTGGCTTTCGTTATCGGAATAGCGGAAAAGCGCAGAGTGCAGCACAACGTTGCCGCCAAAGAAGGCAAAGGCGTTTATTTCATCGTTATTAATCAAAAAGAAATGGAAGGGGGTTTTGACGGAGTCCGCGTGTGAGACCAGACGCATCCCCAGAGAATTAATGTATTGGGTCAGCAAAGGGTCGTTAATTAACGGCGCACTGCCGCGCAGCTGGCGTACGTAATAGTCGCCCATCTGCATTTCCTGCCCGATGGAAAGCGTGCTCCCTGCTGAGGTTCCCATATCCGGTAGGGTGTCCGCAGTGTCAGCAAATGCGGGCGCGACCTGACCGATGGCCAGTGCAGCAATGAGGGTAGCAACCAGGTTTTTTTTCAACTGCCTGAACATAACCTCTGTCCTGTATTCTTTTTTGAGATAGCCATTTGACCCATGCTGTGAAGTATCGTTCACCCTCAGACAGCTTTGGGAGTGTAACTGCGAAATTCGACGATGAACACCCAGGAAAAATGTCTTTTCACTTTGCGTAAACCGCTATAAAAAGCGAAGTCTTTTTTGTGACATTTCGATACAATTCGGGATCGCAATCCCGCTATTGAGGTTCATGGAAGGGTTTTATGCTCGAAATGTTGATGCAATGGTATCGCCGCCGCTTTAGCGACCCTGAGGCTATTGCCTTGCTGATTATTCTGGTTGCCGGTTTTGGCATCCTTTTCTTCTTTAGTGGGCTGTTAGCGCCGCTGCTGGTTGCCATTGTGCTGGCTTATCTGCTGGAATGGCCCACCGTGCGGCTGGAAAATATCGGCTGTTCAAGGCGTTGGGCGACATCCATTGTACTGGTGGTGTTCGTCGGTATTCTGCTGCTGATGGCGTTTGTGGTAATGCCGGTCGCGTGGCAGCAGGGGATCTACCTGATTCGCGATATGCCCGGCATGCTTAACAAGCTGTCTGATTTTGCCGCTACCTTGCCGCGACGGTATCCGGCGCTGATGGATGCCGGCATCATTGATGCGATGGCAGAGAATATGCGCGCGCGAATGCTCAATATGGGCGATTCCGTGGTGAAATATTCGCTGGCTTCGCTGGTCGGATTGCTGACGCTGGCGGTGTATCTGGTTCTCGTTCCGCTAATGGTGTTCTTCCTGGTGAAAGACAAAAGCCAGATGCTGAATGCCGTACGTCGGGTACTTCCGCGTAATCGTGGACTGGCCGGGCAGGTCTGGAAAGAGATGAACCAGCAAATCACCAACTATATTCGCGGCAAAGTGCTGGAAATGGTAGTGGTAGGCGTCGCCACCTGGCTGGGCTTCCTGCTGTTTGGCCTCAACTACTCCTTGCTGCTGGCTGTACTGGTCGGTTTTTCAGTCCTGATCCCGTATATCGGTGCCTTTGTGGTGACCATCCCGGTGGTGGGCGTGGCGCTGTTCCAGTTTGGTCTCGGGACCGAGTTCTGGAGCTGCTTTGCCGTGTACCTGATCATTCAGGCGCTGGATGGCAATCTGTTGGTCCCAGTACTGTTCTCCGAAGCCGTAAACCTGCATCCACTGGTGATTATTCTGTCGGTGGTGATTTTTGGCGGGCTGTGGGGATTCTGGGGCGTATTCTTTGCTATTCCGCTGGCGACGTTAATCAAAGCAGTCGTCCATGCCTGGCCGGATGGTCAGACGATTGAGTGCAATGCCGCCGGGCCAGAACTTGTCTGACCTCTATACACACTTTCTGAATAATCTTCCTGGGTGTCGTTTTTCTCCGTATTAGCCTTTAACTTGACCAATGTGATGTCTTTTTGTCACACAAGGAATAAGACCAACAGGAGAAAAAAATGGGTCACAACACGCACACGCAACAAAAAGCGGGATGGGTTGGCTATCTCGCCTTTTTCGTCACTATTATCCTTTTTTCCGGCATGTTTTCGAAAAGTACCGACTGGTGGCGGGTGTTCGATTTCACCGTTCTCAACGGCGCATTTGGGCAGATAAACGCGGCAGGCGAGACGGCGGTCTCGTTTCGCGGTACCGGCGGGATGGGCGCAAAAGATGGCTTTTTATTTGCGCTGGAACTGGCGCCCTCCGTCATTCTGTCACTTGGCATCATCTCCATTACCGAAGGCTTGGGAGGGTTGCGCGCGGCGCAGCAGCTAATGACGCCGGTCCTGCGCCCCTTACTCGGCGTTCCGGGTATTTGCTCGTTGGCGCTGATTGCGAATGTGCAAAATACCGATGCCGCAGCCGGAATGACCAAAGAGCTGGCGGAAGAGGGGATTATCACTGAACAGGAACGTGCTATTTTTGCCTGCTGGCAAACCAGCGGTAGCGCGTGTATCACCAACTATTTTTCCTCAGGCGCGGCGCTGTTTACGATGGTTACCGTTCCGGTGATAACGCCACTGGCGGTGATCCTGGTCTTCAAATTTGTTGGCGCGAACCTGCTACGGCTGTGGATCGCGCAGCTTGAAAATCGCCGTACGCAGCAGGAGGCCTGAGATGACAACACACGTACGTAAAAATGTCATGGATATGTTCATCGATGGCGCAAGGCGCGGGTTTACCATTGCCACCACCAGCCTGTTACCGAACGTGGTGATGGCGTTTGTGATTATTCAGGCGCTAAAGGTAACGGGGTTGCTCGACGTCGTCGGCCGGGTGTGCGAACCGGTTATGGCTCTGTGGGGATTGCCGGGGGAATCTGCCACCGTGCTGTTGGCGGCGGTGATGAGTATGGGCGGCGGCGTTGGCGTTTGCGCCAGTCTGGTTGTCGCCGGAACCCTTTCGGGACATGATGCGACGGTATTGCTACCGGCCATCTACCTGATGGGGAATCCAGTGCAAAATGTCGGACGCTGTCTGGGGACTGCGGGGGTTCATCCTCGCTATTATCCGCTTATTATTGCGGTATGCGTGATTAATGCGCTGCTCTCTATTTGGGTTATGCAGGTGATTGCCTGACAAGGAAGGTTATGAACTGTTCAATTCTTGGTCTGACGCTGTTCCAGCGCGGACACGTTTACGCGCCTGACGATTTGGGGCAACAAGATATTCTGGTCGTGGGCGGAAAAATTGTCGCCATCGCGCCGTCTATCCTGGCAGACGATTTTCCCGGCTGTCAGTGTATCAATCTCGAGGGGGCCATTGTTTGTCCGGGGTTTATCGATCAGCACGTTCATTTGATTGGCGGTGGCGGAGAGGCCGGCCCCCACACCCGCACACCGGAAGTGCGTCTGTCACGTCTGGTTGAAGCGGGTATCACCTCAGTGGTGGGATTGCTGGGTACCGATGGAATTACCCGTCATCCGGAGTCGCTGTTGGCGAAAACCCGAGCACTGGAATATGAAGGCATCAGTGCCTGGATGCTCACCGGCGCGTATTCGTTACCTTCCCCGACCATTACCGGCAGTATTGAGCGCGATGTAGCGCTGATCGACAAGGTGATAGGGGTGAAATGTGCGATTTCAGACCATCGCTCATCAGCCCCGAATACCGCGGTGCTGGCGAACATGGCGGCGCAGTCGCGCGTCGGTGGATTATTAGGGCAGAAGCCGGGGATTAGCGTCTTCCATATGGGTGACAGCCCTCGCATGCTGGAGCCGCTGTATGACGTCCTCGCGCATTCAGATGTGCCGATAACCAAACTGCTGCCAACGCATGTTAACCGCGCGGAACCGTTGTTTGAGGCCGCCTTAGCCTATGCCCGCAAAGGGGGGTATATCGACATTACCAGCAGTATTGATGAGCCCGTGGATCCGGCAACGGCCATCGCGACCGCGCTGCGCAGCGACGTTCCACTGTCGCGGATTACCTTGAGTTCAGACGGTAACGGCAGCCAGCCGGAGTTTGATGAACAGGGCAATCTGACGGGGATTGGTGTGGCCGGATTTGAATCACTGGCACACACGCTGCGCCAACTGGTGACGGTTCATGCCATTCCTCTGGAGCAGGCATTATGTCCGCTCACGCGCACGGTGGCGGAGTTTCTGGGACTTGGGCATAAAGGACGTCTGGCGGTTGGATGCGATGCGGACATTCTGGTGCTCAACGACACGCTGGAAGTTTACCACCTGTGGGCGAAGGGCAACGCGGTGGTGAAAGAGAAAAAAGCGTGTGTTAAAGGGACGTTTGAGTAAACGACGTTGATGCCGGATAGCGGCGTAAATGCCTTATCCGGCCTACGGACTTGCGCGGATGTAGGCCTGATAAGACGCGTAGCGTCGCCATCAGGCTTAATCCGGCAAAAATAAATCAGGCGTTTTCCTGCACCCATTTCAGCACGATGTCGTGGTGATTGCTGGTTTTGAAATCATCAAACACATGTTCAATCTTGCCGTCAGCATCCACCAGGAAGCTGATGCGATGAATGCCATCATAGGTTTTACCCATAAATGACTTTTCTCCCCAGACGCCAAACTGCTCGCAAACCTGGTGATCTTCATCGGACAGGAGCGTGAAGTTAAGCACTTCCTTCTCCACGAAGCGGGAAAGCTTCTCCGGTTTATCGGTGCTGATACCCAGCACTTCCACGCCGGCTTTTTTTAACTGATCCATGTTATCGCGTAAGCCACAGGCCTGTACGGTACAGCCGGGCGTCATGGCTTTCGGGTAGAAATAAACCAGAACACGCTGTCCCTGGAAGTCGGTTAAATTTACTTGTTCTCCGTCTTGATCCGGCAAGCTAAATTTCGGTGCGATATCACCGGCTTTCAGTGGGTTCATTACTTAACTCCATCCTGTTCATCATGCTGTGAGTAATTGACGACGTTAATACTGCCTTGCGCATTGAGTTCTGTACAGAGTGCTTTAAACGCATCCTCAATATTTGCCGAATCGTGTGACGCAGGGCTATGTGCGGTAATCTGAATAAACAACTGGGCAGCCTTTCCGTTCTCCGCCGGTTGGGTGCGCGAAACCAGTTCGGCAATATTCATTTGATGACTGTCGAAAAGGGCGGTAAAGCGCTCAATCAAATGGGGAGAGTCAGGGACATCAACCTGAACCCATACCGTGGCGGGCATCGCCGGGCGGGGGCGTGCGGTTGTACGCTTCATCACAATCAATAAATCCAGCTCTGCGCCTTTCAACGGCAAGGTTGATTCAATCAGGGTGATGGCATTCCAGGTGCCAGACAACAGCATGATAAATGTAAACTCGTCACCCAGCATGGCCAGTCGGCTGTCTTCAATATTACAGCCACAACTGCTGACATGACGAGTGATGGTGTTCACAATTCCTGGGCGGTCGGCACCCAGCGCAGTAATGACCAGATAGTGTTGCGATGACGATGTCAAACCTGTTCTTCCTTTGAGCGGTGAGGTAATTATAAGGAAAGCATAAAAAAAACATGCATACAACAATCAGAAGGGCTCTGGTCGCTTGCTTTTATTGTCGTACCAAACGTACCATTGAGACACTTGTTTGCACAGAGGATGGCCCATGTTCACGGGAAGTATTGTCGCGCTTATTACGCCGATGGATGAGAAAGGTAAAGTCTGCCGGTCGAGCCTGAAAAAACTGATTGATTATCATGTCGCCAGCGGCACCTCGGCGATCGTTTCGGTTGGCACTACCGGTGAGTCCGCCACGCTGAGTCATGATGAACATGGCGATGTGGTGATGATGACGCTGGAACTGGCCGACGGGCGTATTCCGGTGATTGCCGGAACCGGCGCCAATGCGACCGCAGAAGCCATTAGTCTGACGCAGCGTTTCAACGACAGCGGTATTGTCGGCTGCCTGACGGTGACGCCTTACTACAACCGCCCGACGCAGGAAGGTTTGTTCCAGCATTTCAAAGCCATCGCTGAACATACTGACTTGCCACAAATTCTGTATAATGTGCCGTCCCGTACTGGCTGCGATATGCTGCCGGAGACCGTGGGTCGTCTGGCGAAAGTAAAAAATATTGTCGCTATCAAAGAGGCCACAGGGAACTTAAGTCGTGTTCACCAGATCAAAGAGCTGGTTTCAGACGATTTTATTCTGCTCAGCGGTGATGACGCGACCGGGCTGGACTTTATGCAGCTCGGTGGTCATGGCGTGATTTCCGTTACCACTAACGTAGCGGCACGTGAAATGGCTGAAATGTGCAAACTGGCGGCAGAAGGGCGTTTTGCCGAGGCGCGGGTGATTAACCAGCGTTTGATGCCGTTACACAACAAACTATTTGTCGAACCCAATCCTATCCCGGTGAAATGGGCATGTAAGGAATTGGGTCTTGTGGCAACCGATACGCTGCGTCTGCCGATGACGCCAATCACGGACAATGCTCGTGATATCGTCAAAGCGGCGCTTAAGCATGCCGGTTTGCTGTAAAGTTTAGGGAGATTTGATGGCTTACTCAGTACAAAAGTCGCGCCTGGCCAAGGTTGCGGGTGTTTCGCTAGTTATGTTGCTCGCGGCCTGTAGTTCTGACTCGCGCTATAAGCGCCAGGTGAGCGGTGATGAATCCTATCTGGAGGCCGCACCGCTTGCTGAGCTTCATGCGCCAGCTGGGATGATTCTGCCGGTAACAACCGGTGATTATACCATCCCGGTAACCAACGGCAGCGGTGCTGTTGGTAAAGCGCTGGATATTCGCCCACCGGCTCAACCGCTGGCATTGGTTAGCGGTGCACGTACCCAGATCGCAGGTGATACGGCAACGTTGTTGGTAGAGAATGGTCGTAGTAACACGCTGTGGCCGCAGGTCGTTAGCGTGATTCAGGCGAAAAACTACACCATTACCAAACGTGATGATGCCAGTCAGACGCTGACGACCGATTGGGTTGACTGGAACCGTCTTGATGAAGACGAGCAGTATCGCGGACGTTATCAAATCTCGGTTAAACCGCAGGGCTATCAGCAGGCGGTAACGGTGAAACTGGTTAACCTCGAGCAGGCCGGTAAGCCGGTGGCAGATGCTGCATCAATGCAGCGCTACAGCGCTGAGATGATGAACGTTATCTCTGCGGGTCTGGATAAGACCGCCACCGACGCCGCGAATGCCGCGCAGAGCCGCTCTGCCGCCACCATGGATGTTCAGAGCGCCGCCGATGACACCGGCTTGCCGATGCTGGTGGTACGCGGACCGTTCAACGTGGTGTGGCAGCGTCTGCCAGCAGCACTTGAGAAAGTGGGCATGAAAGTGACCGACAGTACTCGTTCTCAGGGCAGCATCGCCGTAACCTACAAACCGCTGTCCGATAGCAACTGGCAGGAACTGGGCGCGAGCGATCCGGG
Source organism: Citrobacter sp. wls829 (assembly GCF_005280825.1). NCBI lineage: Bacteria > Pseudomonadati > Pseudomonadota > Gammaproteobacteria > Enterobacterales > Enterobacteriaceae > Citrobacter > Citrobacter sp. wls829. The sequence goes on along the minus strand of NZ_SZWP01000027.1, from coordinate 64,046 downwards.
TCTCGTATCCGGCGACTACAAACTGCAGGTCGGTGATTTAGACAACCGCAGCAGCTTGCAGTTTATCGATCCGAAGGGACATACCCTGACGCAAAGCCAGAACGACGCGCTGGTCGCCGTCTTCCAGGCAGCATTCAGTAAGTAAAAATCAAGGGCTGGATAACTCCAGCCCTTTTTTCTGGTATGATACGCAAACGTGTGCGTCAGCAGAAAAACGCAATATTTATCGTTATTTCACACCCAGGAGTAATAAAGATGCAAAAGCAAGCTGAGCTGTATCGTGGTAAAGCGAAGACCGTATACAGCACGGAAAACCCGGACCTGTTGGTGCTCGAATTCCGCAATGATACGTCAGCAGGGGATGGCGCGCGCATCGAACAGTTCGATCGTAAAGGCATGGTGAACAATAAGTTCAACCATTTCATTATGACCAAGCTGCAAGAAGCGGGCATTCCGACCCAAATGGAGCGACTGCTATCCGATACCGAATGTCTGGTGAAAAAACTGGAGATGGTCCCGGTCGAGTGCGTGGTGCGTAACCGCGCGGCAGGTTCCCTGGTGAAGCGTTTAGGCGTTGAGGAAGGTATTGAACTGAATCCGCCGCTGTTTGATCTGTTCCTGAAAAACGATGCTATGCACGATCCAATGATTAACGAGTCCTATTGCGAAACGTTTGGTTGGGTGAGCAAAGAGAATCTGGCACGAATGAAAGAGCTGACCTACAAAGCCAACGACGTGCTGAAGAAAATGTTTGATGACGCGGGTCTGATCCTGGTCGACTTCAAACTTGAGTTTGGTTTGTATAAAGGTGAAGTGGTTTTGGGCGACGAATTCTCTCCGGACGGTAGCCGTCTGTGGGACAAAGAAACGCTGGATAAAATGGACAAAGACCGTTTCCGCCAGAGTCTGGGCGGCCTGATCGAAGCCTATGAAGCTGTCGCACATCGCCTGGGTGTGAAGTTAGACTGATCCCTTCCTGAGCCGGCGATCGCTCTCCGGCTCATCAATTCCCCCCTGGTTTGATTACTCTTTCTTATGGTAATCCTGTTCCGAACCGCCTACGATCATCATCATAATGAATAAAAAGTTGAGGTGATTATGCGCTGGCAAGGGCGTCGCGAAAGCGACAATGTAGAAGACAGACGTAACAGTTCGGGCGGCGGACCTTCTATGGGCGGGCCGGGCTTTCGTTTGCCACGTGGTAAAGGCGGCATCATCCTGCTGATTGTGGTCCTTGTGGCCGGCTATTATGGCGTCGATCTCACCGGGTTAATGACCGGCCAACCTGTTTCGCAGCAGCAATCCACGCGTTCCATCAGTCCGAATGATGATGAAGCGGCCAAATTTACCTCGGTGATCCTCGCCACGACCGAAGACACCTGGGGCCAGCAGTTTGAAAAAATGGGTCGTACTTATCAGCAGCCTAAGCTGGTGATGTACCGTGGCGCGACGCGAACCGGATGTGGAGCAGGCCAGTCAGTGATGGGGCCATTTTATTGCCCTGCGGACGGCACGGTCTATATCGATCTCTCCTTCTATGACGACATGAAAAGTAAGCTCGGTGCTGACGGTGATTTTGCTCAGGGCTATGTCATTGCGCATGAGGTTGGCCACCACGTGCAGAAACTACTAGGCATAGAACCGAAAGTTCGCCAGATGCAGCAGAATGCTTCGCAGGCGGAAGTGAATCGTCTTTCCGTGCGTATGGAGCTGCAGGCCGACTGCTTTGCTGGCGTCTGGGGCAACAGTATGCAGCAGCAGGGCGTGCTGGAAACGGGCGATCTGGAAGAAGCGCTGAACGCCGCCCAGGCAATTGGTGACGATCGACTGCAGCAGCAGGGGCAGGGACGCGTGGTACCGGACAGCTTTACGCATGGTACCTCTGAACAGCGCTATAGCTGGTTCAAACGCGGTTTTGATAGCGGCGACCCGGCGCAATGTAATACCTTTGGCAAAGGCATTTAAGATCCTGAGGCAGGGATGTCCGATAACACCGCACTGAATGCGTTAACTGAACACATGGGCCGGGAAGGCATCCGTCGCCTGCTGATTATTAGCGGCGAGGGTCTGTGGCCTCAGGAGCGGGCGTTTGCGCTACGCAACACATTACCCGGCGACTGGCTTTGGGTGGGGGCAACGGCCCCCGCTGAACCGTACTGCACGCCGCAAGCGCTACAAACGTTACTGGGGCGTGAGTTTCGCCATGCGGTTTTTGATGCCCGTCAGGGATTTGACGCTGCGGCGTTTGCCGCCCTAAGCGGCACGCTGCGTGCCGGAAGCTGGCTGGTGCTGCTGACGCCCCCCTGGCTGACCTGGCAAACGCATCCTGATGTGGATTCACTGCGCTGGAGCGATTGCGCCGAACCTATCCCTACGCCGCACTTTGTCGAACACTTTCAACGGGTGATGACCCGTGACGGACAAACCCTGCACTGGCAACAGCATCAGCCTTTTACGCCTGGATATTTTCCCGCACGCGCTCGCTGGCAGCCAGCTAACGGCGAGCCTCAGCCAGAACAGGCGGTCATTTTACAGCAGCTGCTGGATATGCCGCCCGGCGTGGCAGCGGTAACCGCCGCGCGAGGCCGGGGTAAATCCGCGCTGGCCGGGCAGTTGATATCACGCATGAAGGCAAGCGCCATTGTTACCGCCCCGGCAAAAGCGGCGACGGATGTGCTGGCGCAGTTTGCCGGAGAACGTTATCGTTTTATGGCGCCTGATGCGTTACTCACCGGCAGCGAAACCGCTGATTGGCTGATTGTGGATGAAGCGGCCGCTATTCCCGCCCCGTTGCTGCATCAGCTGGTTTCGCGTTTTCCACGTGTGCTGTTGACTACCACCGTTCAGGGTTACGAGGGAACCGGCAGAGGCTTCTTATTGAAGTTCTGCGCGCGTTTCCCCCATCTTCTGCGTTATGAACTGCAGCAGCCCATCAGGTGGGCTCAGGGGTGTCCGCTGGAACAAACCGTCAGTGAGACGCTGGTGTTCGACGACGACACTTTTTTGCATCCCCCTCAAGGCGATATCCACTTCTCCACCTTTGAGTCGACGGCCTGGCATAGTAATCCGCATCTGCCGCTGGCGGTATACCGGCTGCTCTCCGGGGCGCATTACCGCACGTCTCCGCTGGATTTGCGCCGAATGATGGACGCGCCTGGCCAGCATTTTTTGCAAGCATCGGCGGCTGACGCGGTGGCGGGGGCCGTCTGGTTGGTGGATGAAGGCGGCTTATCCGCTGAACTTAGCCAGGCCGTCTGGGCAGGTTATCGTCGTCCAAGAGGAAACCTGGTGGCGCAATCACTGGCCGCGCACGGCAGTGACCCACAGGCGGCGACGCTCGTTGGACGGCGAGTAAGTCGTATTGCGGTTCATCCCGCCCGCCAGCGGGAAGGTATTGGGCAACGGCTAATCGAGCAGGCTCATTACTATTCCACGCAGTGTGACTATCTGTCGGTCAGTTTTGGTTATACGAGTGAGCTATGGCGTTTCTGGCAGCGATGCGGCTTTGTGCTGGTGCGGATGGGGAATCATCGGGAGGCCAGCAGCGGCTGCTACACCGCGATGGCACTGCTGCCGATAAGCGAGGCGGGAAAACGCCTGGCCGCAACCGAACACCTGCGCCTGCGTCGGGATGCTGACGTTCTGGCACAGTGGAACGATGAGACGATCCCGGTCGTGCCGCTGAAAGAGACTACGCTTAATGATGACGACTGGCAGGCGTTGGCTGGATTTGCCTTTGCGCATCGGCCGCGGCTCACTTCGTTAGGCTGTCTGAGTCGCCTGCTCCAGCGCAGCGAGCTACCTCTTCCGGCATTGCGCGGACGTGTCGACGAGAGATGCGGCGACACTGGACTGTGCCAGCGACTGAAGGTGTCCGGGCGTAAAGCGCTGTTGTTGGTTCAGCGGGATGAAGCGGCGCAGGCGTTGGCCCAGATCGATGCGGCCCGGACGCAACAGCTACAGAATCGCATTATGCAATGGCAATTTTTTCACTGACTTCTTCAATTTCCTGGCATGGTCATTGCGATTAAGCGGCGTAGAATTACTCTTATCAGTTAAGGAGATCGCCATGAAACATGACCATTTTGTTGTTCAACGTCCCGATAAACCCGCGCAACAGCTGTTGCTGCTGTTTCATGGCGTCGGCGATAACCCGGTTGCCATGGGCGAAATTGGTTCCTGGTTTGCACCGCTGTTCCCCAATGCGCTGATTGTCAGTATCGGTGGGGCACAGCCTTATGGTTCCACCGGCGGCCGGCAGTGGTTTTCAGTGCAGGGCGTGACGGAACAGAACCGTCAGGAGCGGGTTGATGCCATCATGCCGGTGTTTATCGACATCGTACGCTACTGGCAGCAACAGAGCGGCGTTTCCCCTCAGGCAACCGCGCTGATTGGTTTTTCGCAGGGGGCGATTATGTCGCTTGAGAGCATCAAGGCCGAACCGGGGCTGGCATCGCGGGTCATCGCCTTCAATGGCCGCTACGCCAGCGTGCCGGAGGTGGCGACGACCGCCACAACGGTGCATTTGATTCACGGCGGGGAAGACCGGGTGATCGAACTGTCTCACGCCGTTGCCGCGCAGGAAGCATTAATTCGTGCCGGAGGGGATGTGACGCTGGATATCGTCGAAGATCTCGGCCATGCCATTGACGATCGCAGCATGCAATATGCACTCGATCATTTGCGTTTTACCGTACCGAAGCACTATTTCGATGAAGCACTGAGTGGCGGTAAGCCCCACGATGATGATGTGATTGAGATGATCTAGCCCGTAGGCCGGATAAGGCGAGGTCGCCATCCGGCACTTAATGCCCGGTAGCGCTAACGCTTACCGGGCCTACGGGACTGTGTTTATTTCTTCGGCTGATCTTTGTTCGGCCAGTCATCGTCATCATCCCATTTATCGTTAAAGTCACGATGCGGGGGAAGCTCCGGTTTATTGGCGAGAAATTTTTTATGGTCAACGCGCTTGAGATCTTTGATTACGTTCAGCAGTACGCCTACCAGAAAAACCAGTACTAAAATCCACCAATACTTTGCCAGCAAGTCCATGCTCATTTCCTCTTGCAGGAACGCTCATCAGGCGACGAGCTGCTCCATGATACGTTGATACATACGGGCAAGCAGCTGCAGGTCGGCGGCATTAACACATTCATTAATTTTATGAATGGTGGCATTGACCGGCCCAAGTTCTACTACCTGCGCCCCCATGCGGGCAATAAAGCGCCCGTCGGATGTCCCGCCTGTAGTCAGTAACTGCGGTTTAATTTCATTATAGTGCTCAATGGCGTTGACCACTGCATCCACCAGTTTACCGCGATCCGTCAGGAACGGCTGACCGGAAAGCCACCAGTCGACGGTATAACGCAGCTGATGCTTATCCAGCAACGCCAGCACCCGCGATTTGATCATCTCATCGTTGAGTTCGGTGCTGAACCGGAAGTTGAACTGAACAAAAAGCTCGCCGGGGATGACGTTATTGCTGCCGGTTCCTGCCTGAATATTGGCAATCTGCATGCTGGTCGCGGGGAAAAATTCATTACCCTGATCCCATTCAATGCCTACCAGTTCATTCAGCATTGGCGCAGCGCGGTGCACAGGGTTATCGGCCAGATGCGGATAGGCCACGTGTCCCTGAACCCCGTGAATCGTCAGGTTGCAGGTCAGTGAACCCCGACGCCCGTTCTTGACCACATCACCGACGATTTCGGTACTGGATGGCTCGCCGACCAGGCAATAGTCCAGTCGTTCGTTGCGGGCCATCAGCGCTTCAACCACCTTCACGGTGCCATTTTTCGCGCTGGCTTCTTCATCAGAGGTGATTAAAAATGCCAGACGGCCTTTATGGTTAGGGTGCTGAGCGACGAAACGCTCTGCCGCGACAACCATTGCCGCCAGCGATCCTTTCATATCCGCAGCGCCGCGTCCGAACAGCAGGCCGTCGCGGATTGTCGGCTCAAATGGCGGATTGATCCAACGATCAACATCACCGGCAGGCACGACGTCGGTGTGACCGGCAAATGCCAGCGTCTCACCGTGTCCGCGCCATGCCCAAAAATTCTGTGTGTCACCAAAATCCATTCGCTCAACGGTAAAACCTACCGCGCGCAGGCGCTCAATCATTAACGCCTGGCACCCGGCATCATCCGGGCTCAGAGAAGGACGGCGAATAAGCTGCTGTGTCAGCTCAATAACCGGGCACGACATAGACTACACCTCATTACAATCATTAAAAAACTGCATATAACTGGATTCACTAAAACCCAGCAGCATAGGCTTACCCGGTGCGCAGAGCAATGGGCGTTTGATCATTGCAGGCATTTCAATCATCAACGCGGCGGCGGCGTCCGCAGTGGTGATGCGACTCCGCGTGATTTCATCCAGTTTGCGCCAGGTGGTTCCGCGCGTATTGAGCAGCGCCTCCCAACCTAACTCGTTGATAAAAGACTGCATGAGTGCGTGGTCCAGACCGTCAACGCGATAATCATGGAAGCGGTACTCAATACCGCGTTCCTCCAGCCAGCGTCGGGCTTTTTTAATCGTATCGCAGTTTTTAATGCCGTAAAGGGTGACCATTTGAATCCTTATTGACGTAATTTGAATATTTATTCTTAATCTGTGTTATTGCAGATAATACATAGTGTCACTCAATCGTTATAGAAAAATATAACATTGTTGAACAACAGTGAATAATGATTCCTGAAAGTTCCAGAATCAGGGATGGCGTAAAATTCAGAATTTACTGCTTTGCATCTGACTGTTTTTCCATCAGACTTTATCAAAGTCGTAGATTATGTATGAATATTTCAAAATATTGCCGTAAGTCACATAAAATTTATGGGTATAGCGCATAGTGATGACATACACCCCACACACGGGAGGATGCAATCACAACCATTGGTTAAATTGTCTTCTTTTAATGATGATGATTTCGTAGAATGCCCATAATAATAAGAGAGGTTGTTATGATTGAACGTGAACTGGGGAACTGGAAAGATTTTATCGAAGTCATGCTTCGTAAATAAATTTCTGGCAGACATCCTGATCCCGCAAGGGATAAAAAAAGGCGACTCATAATAAGTCGCCTTTTTTGTGCCCTGATTATTCCGGGCGTGGCTTCAACGGGAAGCGCCTGCGTACCAGCACAAAAAACAGCGGCACGAAGTAAATGGCCAAAATGGTGGCGGATATCATCCCGCCCATCACGCCGGTCCCTACCGCATGCTGACCGCCGGAGCCTGCGCCGCTGCTGATGGTCATCGGCAGCACCCCGAAGATAAACGCCAGTGAGGTCATTAAAATTGGACGTAAACGCTGACGACAGGCGTGCAGTGTGGCGTCGAGCAAATCGTGTCCTTTTTCATTCATTTCATTGGCGAACTCAACAATTAATATCGCGTTTTTCGCCGACAGCCCGATAACCGTTAATAGCCCGACCTGGAAATAAACGTCGTTTTCCAGACCGCGCATCCAGGTCGCCAGCAGCGCGCCAATCACCCCCAACGGCACTACCAGCATGACGGAGAATGGTACCGACCAGCTTTCGTACAGTGCCGCCAGACACAGGAACACCACCAGCAGCGAAATAGCGTACAGGGCAGGGGCCTGAGAGCCCGAGAGCCGTTCCTGATAAGACATCGCCGTCCATTCGAGGCCAAATCCGGTCGGAAGCTGATGCACCAGCGATTCCATCACGTCCATTGCCGTCCCGGTACTGACGCCGGGCGCGGCTTCGCCGACGATCTCGACGGCAGAGTAGCCGTTGTAGCGTTCCAGACGCGGTGAACCGGTTTCCCAGCGCGAGGTGGCAAACGCCGAGAACGGCACCATACCACCGCTATTGTTGCGCACGTACCACAGGTTGATGTCGTCAGGGAGCATGCGATATTTCGCCGCCGCCTGCACGTAGACTTTTTTCACACGGCCGCGGTCCATAAAGTCATTGACGTAACTGGAGCCCCAGGCCGTTTGCAGCGTGTCGTTAATATCATCGATAGAAACCCCCAACGCCTGTGCTTTGCGCTGATCGATATCAATTTGCAGCTGCGGGCTGTCGTCGAGGCCATTATGACGTACGCGGGTGAGAGAGGTGTCCTTCCCGGCAAGTTCTATCAGTTTGTCCCGTGCGGCCATTAACGCGTCATGACCCGCACCGGCGTGATCCTGCAACTCCATATCAAAACCGGCAGAGCTACCCAGGCCGCTGATGGCCGGAGGGCTGCTGGCAAATACGCGCGCCTCTTTAATCTGGTTAAACGCTTTGGTGGCGCGTTCGATAATGGCAAATGAGGTGCCGGTGGTGGCGTCACGATCGTCCCAGTCTTTTAAGCGGACAAACATGCGCGCTACGTTCTGCCCGTTCCCACCAGGGCCAGAGCCGACTGTTGAGAAGACCGACATGATGTTGTCTTTTTCATGGGTGAAATAATACTTCTCGACTTCTTCCACCACTTTTAACGTCTGCTGCTGCGTGGAACCGCTGGGCAGCTGCACCGAGGTGGTAAACATGCCGCGGTCTTCCAGCGGCAGGAACGAGGTTGGCAGGCGCAGGAACAGGAATACCATGCCGCCGAGCAGTAAGCCGTAGATCAGGATCCAGCGCAGGCTGCGATGTAAAATTCGGGCAACGCCTTTTTCATAGCGTTCAGCATTGCGGTTAAACATGCGGTTAAACCAGCCGAAGAACCCGGTCTGACCGTGATGTTCGCCCTTATGCAGCGGCTTGAGCAATGTGGCGCACAGGGCCGGGGTCAGGATCATCGCCACCAGCACCGACAGCACCATTGCCGAGACGATGGTTATCGAGAATTGGCGGTAAATCGCCCCGGTGGTGCCACCGAAGAAGGCCATCGGGATAAATACCGCGGACAGCACCATGGCGATACCCACCAGCGCACCCTGGATCTGCCCCATCGATTTCCGCGTGGCTTCACGCGGCGAGAGGCCTTCCTCGCTCATGATGCGCTCGACGTTCTCCACCACCACAATGGCGTCATCGACCAGCAAGCCGATGGCCAGCACCATCGCAAACATCGTCAGCGTGTTGACGCTGTAGCCAAAGGCGTAGAGCACGGAGAAGGTGCCCATTAACACCACCGGGACGGCGATGGTCGGGATAAGCGTCGCACGGAAGTTTTGCAGGAACAGATACATGACGAGGAAGACCAGCGCGATGGCTTCCAGTAGCGTTTTTACCACGTCGATAATCGACGCTTTGACGAAGGAGGTGGTTTCATACGCCACCTTGTATTCCAGTCCGTGCGGGAAATATTGCGACAGCTCATTCAGGCGATTGATAACCAGATTCGCCGTCGCCATTTCATTGGCGCCAGAGGCTAATTTAACCCCCAGACCGGAGGCCGGATTGCCGTTAAAGCGGCTGAGGTAATCGTATTTCTCTGCGCCCATTTCGACTGTGGCGACGTCGCCCAGTTTGACGTCGGAACCGTCCTGATTCACGCGCAGCGTAATCGCGCGGAAATCGTCCGGCGTTTGTAGCAATGACTGAGCATTGATCGTCGCATTCAGAGCCTGTTTGTCCACCGAAGGCGTACCGCCAAGTTGGCCGACTGCAATTTGCGCATTTTGCGACTCGATAGCGTCGGTGACGTCTTTGGCGGTCATCTGGAAGCTGTTCAGCTTGGCCGGGTCGAGCCAGATACGCATGGAGTATTGAGAGCCGTAGGCGTCAATATCCCCCACGCCGTTAATACGGCTGAGCGGGTCCTGAATATTACTCGCCACGTAGTCGGCAATATCCTGCTTGTCCATTGAGCCGTCGGTGGAGACAAAGGCGATAGTCAGGATATTGGTATCCCCGGTTTTACGTACCGTCACCCCCTGATCCTGTACCGCCTGCGGCAGCTTACGCATCGCCGACTGCAGTTGGTTTTGTACCTGCTGTACGGCTTCGTCAGGATCGGTCCCTGCCACAAAACTTAGCGTCACCGACGCCTGGCCGGTCCCGCTGCTTTGCGACGACATATACATCAGGTTATCGAGACCGGTCATGTTCTGTTCGATAACCTGGGTCACGGTGTTTTCCAGCGTTTGTGCCGACGCGCCTGGATAGTTCGCGGTGACGCGCACGTTCGGCGGCGCCAGATCGGGATATTGCTCAACGGGCAGCGAAAAAATAGCCAGGGTTCCTGTGAGACACAACAGGATAGCTAACACCCAGGCAAAAATGGGGCGATCGATAAAAAAATTCGCCATTAAAAGGGGACCTCGTGTTTCTGCGTATATTTGTGGGTATGACCTGCTTCACTGTAGCGGCAAGGTACGAGCCAAACGTGGAGAAAAAAAGAAGATAATGTAAATTATCATACGCGTTTACAGCGTACCTTTCGTGCCAACGCCGTCTGGACTGGGTGCAGACCAGACGGCGCATTGCTGTTCTTTACGTTAGCTGACTTTCTGTCTCTGCCGATCGAAAACTAATGCTGACCAGCGTTCCGCCCCCGGAGGGTTGCGAGAAGGTCAGTGTACCGCTGAGTCTTTCTGCTCGCTCACGCATAATATTCAAACCATAGTGTCCCGCGGGTTCTTGCGGGTCACCGATACCGACGCCGTTATCGCGGATATACACGGTATGATTCCCATCCGGCGCGGTCACGCAGCTGACGGCAATTTCGCTCGCACTGGCGTGTTTAATGGCGTTCAACACTGCTTCACGAACGATCTGCAACAGGTGCACCTGCATTTGCGCATCCAGTGCCAGCGTCGGTAACCGGCAATCGAGCGTCAGTTTAGCCGAAGTTTGGTTTTGCAGCGTTTCCAGCATTTCGTGCAGGGCAGAAGGCAGATCGGCCTGCTGTAAGGTCAGGCGGAAGGTGGTGAGCAGCTCGCGCAACTGGCGATACGCATCATTCAACGCCTGGGAGAAATCGGCCATGATGCCCTGCGCCGGGGCATTATCTTCCGGAATCGAACGCTTCAGTAGCGTTAACTGAATGCGCAAATAAGACAGTACCTGCGCCAGCGAGTCGTGGAGTTCACGCGCGATGGTCGCTCGCTCTTCCATTAACAACAGCTGCTGAAAATGTTTTTGCGCCTGATTGAAGTACAGCCCGCGTCCCAGCATGGTTGACACGCTATTAAGCAGCGGTGTGGACGCACTCACGTTAGGGCTTTGCCAGTGTAGTTCTCCATAGACGGTCTCCTGCATGGTGACCGGCAGGATCTGCATCGGCAGTTCGGGGCTTTTAGTCCCTTCGCTGATCCGCCAGTTATCACCGACGGTGAGTTCCAGGAAATATGCAGCGTCGTGCTCGCGAACGATCTGTAAAATATGGCGGAAGCAGTGCACGTCAATTTGGCTGGTATTCAGCGCCTGAGAGCACTGATACAGCACTTCCAGGCGGCGATTGGCTTCGTGAAGGTCGTGTGTTTTCTCCGCCACGGAGGCTTCCAGCGAGCGGTACAGTTTATGCAGTTCACTCGACATCTGGCTAAACGTCTTCGCCAGCAGCCCCAGTTCGTTGGGCAAGCCGGTATCCAGTTGGGGGATATCAAACTGACCGTGTTCAATCTGCTGGCTGGCCATCACCAGGTTATTGAGTGGACGTACTACCTGCTGGCGAATACGCCGCAAAGTAAAGAACACCAGGGTGAATATGCCGATCCCGCCCGCCAGCGATATGCCAAACACCAGCATCACTTTGCGCTCAGCATAATGCTGCAACGCCAGCACGAAGAGGTCGATTTGATTGACATAGTTGTTGATATTGGCCTGATACCAGGGCAAATCGCCGCTTATCAGTCGGGTGTTCATTTCCAGCCAGTTCGCATGCAGACGTCCATAGCGACTTTTTACTGCCTCTGGAACATACCAGGCGTTCAGATTTTGTAATGCCGGCGCGTTTAACGCCTGCTGGAAAAGCTGGCGATGGGCGTTGAGTTGTGGGCTTTGGCTTTGCAGGTCATACCCCAGCCGATAACTTTGCATACGCAGGGAACCGGCAATATTAATTGCCTCCGCGTCGCGCAAACTGCTGGTGAGCGTAAGCAGCGCAATGCCCGTAGAGAGAATTGACAGCAGCACGATGTAGAAAAAAGCCTTGGCTAAACTGGCCGAGACAGGACGCTTTACCGTCACTCGCACATCCTCACACAATGCGCCTCGCGCCTGGTTGCAGCCCGAACGACTCAGTGTATTTGTTAAATGTTAATAAAATCGCCATGAAACAGGATGGTAACTGAAACACAATTTCATATGCGATGAAATAAATTGATCTGCCACAGGTTCTGGATAAATAGTTGTACTTTCTGGGCAAATGGACATTGCCGCTCACTTCAGGGTCGGTTAATAACAGTCATATAAAGAATAAGGTTTTTGCAACCAAAAAAGAAGGAAGCCATGAATCGTTTTATTATGGTCAACAGCCAACAGTGCCTGGGATGCCACGCCTGTGAGGTCGCCTGTGTCATGGCGCATAACGATGAGCGGCATGTCCTGAGCCAACGGCATTTTCAGCCGCGCATTACCGTCATCAAACATCAACACCAGCGCAGTGCGGTGACTTGCCGCCACTGTGAAGACGCGCCCTGTGCCAGAAGCTGTCCGAATGGCGCAATCAGTCATGACAATGACAGCGTGCAGGTGAACGCGAAAAAGTGTATTGGCTGTAAATCCTGCGTTGTTGCCTGTCCTTTTGGCACGATGCAGATCGTACTGACTCCCGTGGCGAAAGGAAAGGTGAAAGCGACCGCGCATAAGTGCGATTTGTGTCAGGGGCGGGAAGAAGGACCGGCCTGCGTTGAGAACTGTCCGGCGCAGGCGCTACAGCAGGTGACTGAAAGCTCACTTGCCGGTCTTTCAAAAGCACGCAGGCTGCGCGCAGCCAGTCAGGAGTGTCAACCCTGGCATGCGATTGCCAGCGGAGTGACGCAGCATGTCACCAGTAAAGTTGAACAAATGCGGGCCACGCCCCCGCGCGGTGAGCCCGATAAACTGCCGATTGAAGCCCGTAAAACCAGCTTTGATGAAATTTATTTGCCGTTCCGCACGGCGCAGGCTGAACGGGAAGCCTCCCGCTGCCTGAAGTGTGGCGAGCACAGTATTTGCGAGTGGACGTGCCCGCTGCACAACCATATTCCACAGTGGATCGAACTGGTGAAAGCCGGAAACATTGACGCAGCGGTTGAGCTTTCGCACCAGACCAACTGTCTGCCGGAAATTACCGGACGCGTCTGTCCGCAGGACCGGCTCTGCGAAGGGGCTTGTACGGTACGTGATGAACACGGTGCGGTCACCATTGGCAATATTGAACGTTACATCTCCGATCGCGCGTTGAGCAAAGGGTGGAGACCGGACCTAAGTCATGTACAGAAAGTCGATAAACGCGTCGCCATTATCGGTGCGGGTCCGGCGGGGCTGGCTTGTGCGGATGTGTTAGCCCGCAACGGCGTTAGCACCACCGTCTTCGATCGCCATCCTGAAATTGGCGGCTTACTGACGTTTGGTATTCCGGCCTTCAAACTGGATAAATCATTGCTGGTGCGCCGTCGTGAAATCTTCAGTGCCATGGGTATTCATTTCGAACTGAACTGCGAAGTCGGCAAGGACGTGACGCTGGCCGCGTTGCTGGAAGACTACGATGCGGTGTTTGTGGGCGTCGGGACCTATCGTTCGATGAAAGCGGATCTGCCGAATGAAGACGCCCCCGGTGTGTATGACGCGCTACCGTTCCTGATTGCCAATACCAAGCAGGTGATGGGACTGGATGAACTGCCAGAGGAGCCGTTTATTGACACCGCCGGACTGAACGTCGTGGTCCTCGGTGGCGGCGATACGGCCATGGACTGCGTGCGTACCGCGCTGCGCCACGGGGCAAGCCAGGTCACCTGCGCTTACCGTCGGGATGAAGCCAACATGCCCGGCTCGAAAAAAGAGGTCAAAAATGCCCGAGAAGAGGGGGCTAACTTTGAATTTAACGTCCAGCCGGTTAAGCTGGTGCTGAATGCTGAAGGGCGCGTCAGCGGCGTGCGTTTCTTACGCACCCAACTCGGTGAACCTGATGCGCAGGGGCGGCAGCGTCCGGTTCCCATCGCCGGGAGTGAATTTGTGATGCCTGCCGATGCGGTGATCATGGCGTTTGGTTTTCATCCGCACGGCATGCCATGGCTGGAGGCGCACGGCGTGAAGGTTGATAGCTGGGGGCGGATCGCTGCGGACGTTGAGAGCGCTTACCGTTATCAAACCACGAACCCGAAGATTTTTGCCGGGGGGGATGCGGTGCGCGGAGCCGATCTGGTGGTGACGGCCATGGCGGAAGGGCGTCATGCCGCACAGGGGATCGTCGACTGGCTGGGTATAAAATCAGTTAAATCTCACTAATCAGCGGGTAGGCCGGATAAAACGCGTTAGCGTTGCCATCCGGCAATGTGCCGTATGTAGGTCTGATGGCGCTTCGCTTATCAGGCCTACATTGTTCTAAGACAAACCCGGTTTCACGGCGTAGTATTATTGCTCACTTCTCTCCGTGGAGCCGGTATGTCGCAAAAAATTACCCTCATCAAAGACAAAGTCCTTTCCGATAACTACTTCATCCTGCGCAATATCACCTATGAACTGACCCATAGCAACGGCGAGGTCATCCGCCACAAACGCGAGGTTTACGATCGCGGTAACGGGGCCACCATCCTGCTGTATAACCCGGAGAAAAAGACCGTGGTGTTGATCCGCCAGTTTCGCGTCGCGACCTGGGTCAACGGTAACGAAAGCGGACAGCTAATAGAAACCTGCGCCGGACTGCTGGACAACGACGAGCCGGAAGCCTGCATTCGCAAAGAGGCGATAGAAGAGACCGGCTATGAAGTGGGTGAGGTGCGTAAACTGTTTGAGTTGTACATGTCGCCGGGCGGCGTGACCGAATTAATCCACTTTTTTATCGCACATTACAGTGACAGCCAGCGGGCGAATGCTGGCGGCGGCGTTGAAGATGAAGATATTGAGGTTCTGGAACTCCCCTTCATGCAGGCGCTGGAGATGATCAAAACCGGTGAGATCCGAGATGGTAAAACGGTGCTATTGCTGAACTATTTGCAGTCGTCACATCTCATGGACTCATGATCGGGATTTATATTTCTTTACAAAATAACGGCCAATCCGACGATTCTGATTGAGCCTCATCAATCGCGCAAGGAAGATACGGCTCAGGTTGTTGGTTTTGACTTCGGGGTTGTACCGTCCATGCGCTATCGCGTTATTTTCATCTTTCTGCTCGGTTTGCTGCCGGTCCGCTTTTTGTGGGCGGCTCCTGCGCAGCAGGCATTTTCCGACTGGCAGGTGACCTGCAATAACCAGAATTTTTGCGTGGCGCGCAATACCGGTGAACATCACGGCCTGGTGATGACCCTAAGCCGCAGCGCCGGGGCACATACCGACGCGGTGTTGCGCATCGAACTGGGGGGACTGGACTCCCCCGATGCCAAAGAGGCAGATATTGCGCCGCGTTTGCTGCTCGACGGCGCACCGCTGCCGTTGACCGGTGAACACTGGAATATTACGCCCTGGCATCTGATGACTGACGATCCTGTCACCATTAGCGCCTTTTTACAGACCGTGCAAAACGCGCAGGCTATTACCCTGCAAAAAGGGGGGCAAACCCTGTCGCTGGCAGGACTGAAAGCCGCGCTGTTGTTTATTGACGCACAGCAAAAACGTGTAGGCAGTGAAACCGCCTGGATACAAAAAGGTGACGAGCCGCCGCTCAGCGTGCCGCCGGCACCCGCCCTGAAAGGTGTGGCTATCGTGAATCCCACGCCAACGCCGCTGTCTGAACAAGAACGCAACGACCTGCTGGATTACGGGAACTGGCGGATAAACGGGTTGCGTTGTTCGCTCGACCCGATGCGTCGCGAGGTGCGGGTGTCTGCGTTAACGGACGACAAAGCGCTGCTGATGATCGGCTGTGAGGCCGGGGCATATAACACCATCGATTTGGCATGGATTGTGTCCCGCAGCAAACCGCTGACCTCCCGCTCCGTGCGGTTGAGTCTGCCGTTTAAAACGGATGCAGAAAGCAATGATATGGAGTTGACCAATGCTGCGTTCGATGAAAAATCGCGCGAGCTGATTACGCTCGCCAAGGGCCGAGGTTTGTCGGACTGCGGTATCCAGACGCGCTGGCGTTTTGACGGCCAGCGTTTTCGTCTGGTGCGTTATGCGCAGGAGCCAAGCTGTGATAACTGGCATGGCCCCGACGCCTGGCCCACATTGTGGATCACCCGTTAAGCACCTTATGTGCTTTTTCGACAATGTTCTCCACCGTAAAGCCGAAAAACGGGAATAATTTGTCCGCCGGGGCGGATTCCCCATAGCCGGTCATGCCGACAATCGCGCCTTTCAGACCGACATATTTGTACCAGTAATCGGCAATGCCCGCTTCGACCGCCACGCGCGCGCTGACGTTTGCTGGCAGGACCGATTCACGGTATGCCTCGTCCTGGGCGTCGAAGATATCCGTTGAGGGCAGGGAGACTACGCGAACGTTACGCCCTTCACCCGTCAATTTCTCCGCCGCCAGCAGGGTGATCTCCATCTCTGACCCGGTAGCAATCAGGATAATATCCGGCTTCCCGCCGCCGTCTTTCAGCACGTAGCCGCCGCGGGCAATCTCTTTGACCTGCTCAGGCGTGCGTTCAACCTGTGCCAGGTTCTGCCTGGAAAGGATCAGCGCCGTGGGACCGTTATGGCGCTCAACGGCCAGTTTCCAGCCTACTGCCGCTTCGACCTGATCGCACGGACGCCAGGTGCTGAAGTTGGGCGTCAGGCGCAGGCTGGCGAGCTGCTCTACCGCCTGGTGAGTCGGACCGTCTTCCCCCAGACCAATCGAGTCGTGGGTATAGACCATGATCTGTCGGGCCTTCATTAATGCTGCCATGCGTGCGGCGTTACGGGCGTATTCGACAAACATCAGGAAGGTGGCGGTATACGGGACAAAACCGCCATGATGGGCGATGCCGTTGGCAATGGCGGTCATGCCAAATTCACGCACGCCGTAGTGAATGTAATTCCCGGCCGGGTCGTCTTTCAGCGAGGTTGAGCCTTTCCAGATAGTCAGGTTGCTGGGGGCGAGATCGGCAGAGCCGCCAAGCAGTTCGGGCAGCATCGGGCCATAGACGTTGAGGGTGTTTTGCGATGCCTTACGGGTGGCAATTTTTGCCGGATTAGCCTGCAATTCGCGAATGTATTTCTCGGTACTCTTTTCCCACTCTTTTGGTAGCCCACCACGCATCCGGCGGGTAAACTCTGCTGCCAGTTCAGGATGTGCTTGCTGGTACGCGGAGAAGGTCGTATTCCAATCCTGCTGGGCTTTTTCGCCTTTTTCCCGCGCGTCCCAGGCCCGATAAATCTCTTTGGGGATGTGAAAGGCGGGATGATGCCAGCCCAGCTTCTGGCGGGTCAACGCCACTTCTTCTTCACCCAGTGCCGCGCCGTGCGCCTCTTCTTTCCCGGCCTTATTCGGCGAGCCAAAGCCAATTACCGTCCGGCAGATAATGAGTGATGGCTTATCGGTCACGCTTTGGGCTTCCAGAATGGCTTTCTTGACCGCTTCAGGATCGTGCCCGTCTATCTCGTGTACCACATGCCAGTGATACGCTTCAAAGCGCTTCGCGGTATCGTCGGTAAACCAGCCTTTGGTTTCGCCATCAATAGAGATGCCGTTGTGGTCGTAAAAGCCGATCAGCTTGCCCAGTCCCAGCGTCCCCGCCAGCGAACAGACTTCGTGGGAAATCCCTTCCATCAGGCAGCCGTCGCCCATAAAAACATAGGTGAAATGGCTGACAATCTCATGGCCCGGCTGATTAAACTGCGCGGCCAGCGTTCGTTCGGCCACCGCCAGCCCGACGGCGTTCGCCAGGCCCTGACCCAATGGCCCGGTGGTGGTTTCCACGCCCGGCGTGTAACCCAGTTCCGGGTGCCCGGGCGTTTTTGAATGCAGCTGGCGGAAGTTCTTTAACTCGTCCAACGGCAGGTCGTAACCGGAAAGATGCAGCAGGCTGTAAAGCAGCATTGAGGCGTGACCGTTGGACAAAATAAACCGGTCACGATCGTACCAGTGAGGATCGCTCGGGTTATGGCGGAGAAAATCGTTCCACAGCACTTCGGCAATATCGGCCATGCCCATCGGTGCGCCGGGATGTCCGGAGTTGGCTTTCTGGACCGCATCCATACTCAGCGCACGAATGGCATTGGCAAGCTCTTTACGGGTCATAGGAAATACTCCTTGAAAAGTAAAGTGTTAGAGCGTGTGTTAATTCACACTTTTGGAGAATTTGCAGGCGTTGTCAGCAAAAAGCATAGCAGACAGGCATGGTATTGCTGGCTTAAGCAGGTAACATGGCTGTTATAAATTGATAACAAATTCTTTCTTTGAGTAGTGAGAGTTTGGCGACCTTCAAAGTTTGCGCCGCTAACTGAGGTGATAATGTGCGGCTCTGCAAAAGGGTTACCTGCGCCACTTTATTGATCGATACGTGAAAGGAACAACAAGATGGATGACCAGTTAAGACAAAGCGCCCTCGATTTCCACGAGTTTCCAGTACCCGGCAAAATTCAGGTTTCGCCAACCAAACCCCTTGCCACCCAACGTGACCTGGCGCTGGCCTATTCACCCGGTGTTGCCGCCCCGTGTCTGGAGATTGAAAAAGACCCGCTGGCAGCCTACAAATACACCGCGCGCGGCAACCTGGTGGCGGTGATTTCCAACGGTACTGCGGTACTGGGGCTGGGCAACATTGGTGCGCTGGCCGGCAAACCGGTGATGGAAGGGAAAGGCGTTCTGTTTAAGAAATTTGCCGGGATTGACGTGTTCGATATTGAAGTCGACGAACTCGATCCGGATAAATTTATTAACGTGGTGGCGGCCCTTGAGCCGACGTTTGGCGGCATCAACCTCGAAGATATCAAAGCGCCGGAATGCTTCTACATAGAGCAAAAACTGCGTGAGCGCATGAATATTCCGGTATTTCATGACGACCAGCACGGCACGGCTATCATCAGCACCGCTGCGATCCTCAACGGTCTGCGGGTGGTGGAGAAGAATATCTCTGATGTGCGTATGGTGGTGTCCGGTGCGGGGGCGGCGGCGATTGCCTGTATGAACCTGCTGGTGGCGCTGGGCATGCAGAAGCACAACATTGTGGTCTGCGACTCCAAAGGTGTGATTTACAAAGATCGCGAACCAAATATGGCTGAAACCAAAGCAGCCTACGCGGTGGAAGATGACGGCAAGCGTACACTGGATGACGTGATTGACGGGGCCGACATCTTCCTTGGCTGTTCCGGCCCGAAAGTGCTGAGCCAGGAGATGGTCAAGAAAATGGCGCGTGCGCCGATGATTCTGGCGCTGGCCAACCCGGAACCGGAAATTCTGCCGCCGCTGGCGAAAGAAGTGCGTTCCGATGCCATTATTTGTACCGGTCGCTCCGACTACCCGAACCAGGTCAACAACGTCCTGTGCTTCCCGTTCATCTTCCGCGGTGCGCTGGACGTGGGTGCCACTGCAATCAACGAAGAGATGAAGCTGGCGGCGGTACATGCTATTGCGGAACTGGCGCATGCTGAGCAGAGCGAAGTGGTGGCCTCCGCCTATGGCGATCAGGACCTGAGCTTTGGCCCGGAATACATCATTCCTAAGCCGTTTGACCCGCGTCTGATTGTCAAAATTGCACCGGCGGTGGCGAAAGCGGCCATGGACTCCGGCGTGGCAACGCGCCCGATTGCCGACTTTGATGCGTACATCGATAAGCTGAGTGAGTTTGTCTACAAAACCAATCTGTTCATGAAGCCGATTTTCTCGCTGGCACGCAAAGCGCCGAAGCGCGTGGTGCTGACGGAAGGGGAAGAGGCGCGCGTGCTGCATGCGACCCAGGAATTGATCACCTTAGGTCTGGCGAAGCCGATCCTGATTGGCCGTCCGAGCGTGATCGAAATGCGCATCCAGAAACTGGGGCTGCAGATCAAAGCCGGTGTTGATTTTGAGATCGTCAACAACGAATCCGATCCGCGCTTCAAAGAGTACTGGAGTGAGTATTATCAGATCATGAAGCGCCGGGGGATCACCCAGGAGCAGGCGCAGCGTGCGGTGATTGCCAACACCACGGTGATTGGTGCGATCATGGTGCAACGCGGTGAAGCGGATGCGATGATCTGCGGCACGATTGGCGACTATCACGAGCATTTCAGCGTGGTGAAAGCGGTATTTGGTCACCGCGACGGTGTGCATACGGCGGGGGCGATGAACGCGCTGTTGCTGCCAAGCGGCAACACCTTTATCGCCGATACCTACGTTAACGATGACCCGACGCCGGATCAGCTGGCGGAAATCGCCGTGATGGCGGCCGAAACCGTACGGCGTTTTGGTATCGAACCGAAGGTGGCATTGTTGTCGCACTCCAACTTTGGCTCTTCCAACTGTCCGTCGGCCAGCAAAATGCGCGCAGCGCTGGAGCTTATCAAGGCGCGTGCGCCAGAACTGATGATCGACGGTGAGATGCACGGTGATGCCGCGCTGGTAGAAAGCATTCGTAACGATCGGATGCCGGACAGTCCGCTGAAAGGCTCCGCCAATATTCTGGTGATGCCGAATATGGAAGCGGCGCGTATTAGTTACAACTTACTACGCGTGTCCAGCTCTGAAGGCGTAACGGTCGGCCCGGTGCTGATGGGTGTGGCGAAACCGGTTCATGTATTAACGCCGATCGCCTCTGTTCGTCGTATCGTGAATATGGTGGCGCTGGCGGTTGTAGAAGCGCAAACACAACCGCTGTAATTTCACTTTCTCCCGCGCCTTTTTATTTTCCCTTTCTTAGTGATCTCCCTCACCTTTTAAACCTGGTTGCCGAATTTTGTTATTTACTCTGACGAAAAATTGCCACGATGGGGTCAGTTTTAGCAGAGGCGGTGAGCAATGGAAAAAGAACGCATCATCCAGGAATTTGTGCCGGGGAAACAGGTCACGCTGGCGCATCTGATAGCGCACCCCGGTGAAGAGTTGGCGAAAAAGATCGGCGTTCCCGAGTCTGGCGCTATCGGCATCATGACCTTAACGCCGGGTGAAACGGCGATGATTGCCGGTGACTTAGCCATGAAAGCGGCGGATGTACATATCGGCTTTCTCGATAGATTCAGCGGCGCGCTGGTGATCTACGGCTCTGTAGGTGCAGTGGAAGAGGCGTTGCTCCAGACGGTGAGCGGTCTGGGCCGGTTATTAAATTTCACTTTGTGCAACCTGACAAAAAGTTAATCAGAGGCGGCGATGAAACGTATTGCGTTTGTCGGTACGGTGGGGGCGGGAAAAACCACGCTCTTTAATGCGCTCCAGGGGAATTATTCCCTCGCCAGAAAAACACAGGCTGTCGAGTTTAATGAAAACGGCGATATCGACACTCCGGGAGAATATTTTAGCCATCCGCGCTGGTATCACGCCTTAATTACCACGCTGCAGGATGTTGATACGTTGATTTATATACACGCGGCAAATGATTTAGAAAGTCGCTTACCTGCCGGGCTGTTGGATATCGGCGCCAGTAAACGACAAATCGCCGTTATCAGCAAAACGGATGTGCCGGATGCCAATGTCGCCGCAACGCGACAATTACTTCGCGGGATAGGGTTTCAGGAGCCGATTTTTGAGCTCAATAGCCATGACCCAAGCAGTGTGCAGCACCTGGTGGATTATCTGACTGAGCTCAGCCAAAAGGAGGAAAGGGCAGGTGAAAAAACTCATCACAGCTAACGATATTCGTGCGGCCCACGCACGCGGTGAACAGGACGTATCGGTTGTTCTGCGCGCCAGTATCATCACCCCGGAAGCACGCGAAGTTGCGGCGCTGCTGGGCGTCACTATCACTGAATGCGATGAATCCGCGCCGGCAGCCGTATCAACGTCTACGGCAGCACCAGCTGCGGCGGATGACGGCAAAACGGAAAGCCAGCGTATTCGCGAAACCATCATTGCGCAGTTACCGGAAGGACAGTTTACCGAAAGCCTGGTCGCGCAGCTGATGGACAAAGTGATGAAGGAGAAACAGTCGCTGGAGCAGGGCGGAATGCAGCCCAGCTTTGCCTCGGTGACCGGCAAAGGTGGCGTCAAAGTCATTGACGGCAGCAGCGTCAAGTTTGGCCGTTTTGATGGCGCCCAGCCGCACTGTGTCGGCTTAACCGACTTAGTTACTGACCAGGACGGGAGCAGCATGGCCGCCGGGTTTATGCAGTGGGATAACGCATTTTTCCCATGGACGCTGAACTACGACGAAATTGACATGATTCTGGAAGGCGAGCTGCACGTTCGTCATGAAGGCGAAACCATGATTGCGAAGGCCGGGGATGTGATGTTTATCCCGAAAGGTTCCAGCATTGAGTTTGGTACGCCGACGACGGTGAAGTTCCTGTATGTGGCCTGGCCTGCGAACTGGCAGTCCTGCTAAGGCGGATGTATGAAGGATTTCATTACCGAAGCATGGCTCAGAGCGAATCATACGCTTAGCGAAGGGGCTGAAATTCATCTCCCCGCTGATGCTCGCCTGACGCCGTCTGCCCGGGAGTTGCTGGACAGTCGTCGACTGCGCATTAAGTTTATCGATGAGCAGGGAAGCCTGTTTATCGACGACGAGCAGCAGCAACCGCAGCCGGTGCATGGTTTAACCAGCAGCGATGCACACCCGCAGGCAAGCTGCGAGCTGTGTCATCAACCGGTGGCGAAGAAACCTGACACGCTGACGCATCTGACAGCGGACAAAATGGTCGCCAAAAGTGACCCGCGCCTGGGATTTCGCGCGGCGCTGGACAGCACCATTGCGCTGGCCGTGTGGTTACAGATTGAGCTGGCCGAACCGTGGCAGCCGTGGCTGGCGGATATCCGCTCGCGCTTAGGCAACATTATGCGCGCCGACGCCATGGACGAACCTCTGGATGCGCAGGCCATTGTTGGCTTAAGCGACGGAGATTTACACCGGCTCTCGCATCAACCGCTGCGCTACCTGGACCACGACCATCTGGTGCCGGAAGCCAGCCACGGTCGTGATGCTGCACTGCTTAATTTGCTGCGCACCAAAGTCCGTGAAACGGAAACGGTGGCGGCGCAGGTGTTTATCACCCGTGGTTTTGATGTGTTGCGACCAGACATCCTGCAGGCGCTAAATCGTCTTTCGAGTACGGTTTACGTAATGATGATTTTGAGCGTGGCGAAGCATCCACTGAGCGTCAGCCAAATCCAACAGCGATTAGGGGAGAAGTCATGATCATTGAACGCGCTCGCCAACTCGCCAAACGTTCACCTGCTCGGGTGGTGTTCCCGGATGCACTGGATGTCCGAGTGCTGAAAGCGGCGAACTACCTGCATCAGCACGGTCTGGCTCGCCCTATTCTCGTCGCCAGCCCATTTGCATTGCGCCAGTTTGCCCTCAGTCACCGCGTGGCAATGGACGGTATTCAGGTTGTCGATCCGCAAAGCAATGTGCAAATGCGTGAAGAATTTGCCCTGCGATGGCTGGCCCGTGCGGGCGAAAAAACGCCGCCGGATGCGCGGGAAAAACTCAACGATCCGCTGATGTTTGCCGCCGCGATGGTCAGTGCCGGTAAAGCCGATGTCTGTATTGCCGGCAACCTGTCGTCAACGGCAAACGTGCTGCGCGCAGGGTTGCGCATCATTGGCTTACAGCCGGGTTGCAAAACGCTGTCGTCGATTTTCCTGATGCTGCCGCAGTATCTCGGACCGTCATTAGGATTTGCCGACTGTAGCGTTGTGCCGCAGCCGACCGCCGCACAGCTGGCGGATATTGCCATCGCCAGCGCGGAAACCTGGCAGGCGATTACCGGTGAAGAGCCGCGAGTGGCCATGCTGTCGTTTTCAAGTAATGGCAGTGCCCGTCATCCCAACGTCGCTAACGTGCAGCAGGCGACGGACATCGTTCGTGAACGCGCGCCGCAGCTTACCGTCGACGGTGAACTGCAGTTTGATGCCGCTTTTGTACCGGATGTCGCCGCGCAAAAAGCGCCCGCCAGTCCGCTACAGGGCAATGCCAATGTGATGGTTTTCCCGTCGCTGGAGGCAGGCAATATTGGTTATAAAATCGCCCAGCGCCTGGGAGGGTATCGTGCAGTCGGCCCCTTAATTCAGGGACTTGCCGCACCGCTTCACGACCTCTCTCGCGGCTGTAGCGTGCAGGAAATTATCGAACTGGCGTTGGTGGCAGCTGTGCCGCGCCAGACTGAAATGAGTCGTGAAAGCGCCTCGCAAACACTGGTTGTTTAGGTCCCGTTCTGGACCCCTTCTACTAAGAGGAAAACACAATGGAAGCATTAGGAATGATCGAAACCCGGGGCCTGGTTGCACTGATTGAGGCTTCTGACGCAATGGTTAAAGCGGCACGCGTGAAGCTGGTTGGCGTGAAGCAGATCGGTGGCGGCCTGTGTACTGCCATGGTTCGTGGTGATGTGGCCGCTTGCAAAGCAGCTACGGATGCCGGAGCTGCTGCTGCGCAGCGTATTGGCGAACTGGTTTCTGTACACGTTATCCCGCGTCCGCATGGCGATCTGGAAGAAGTATTCCCGATCAGCTTCAAAGGCGACAGCAACGATATGTAAGTCGTCCATGTGACGCCACTGGATTGTTAAGAGAAAGCTGGCGTCACCCTCTCTCCTTTTCACATTACCTTCTGCGGAGGGTAGGGGGAGGTTTTACCTGAAATATGCCACGGAGGCGGGTATGAAACTGGCAATCGTCACAGGACAAATTGTTTGTACCGTACGCCATCAGGGGCTCGCGCACGACAAGTTGCTGATGGTGGAAATGATTGATGCTCAGGGAAATCCCGACGGGCAGTGTGCTGTTGCTACCGACAGCATCGGGGCGGGAACCGGAGAGTGGGTGCTGCTGGTCAGTGGAAGCTCTGCCCGCCAGGCGCACAGTAGTGACTCATCGCCTGTCGATCTGTGCGTGATTGGCATTGTCGATGAAGTGGTGGCAGGTGGTCAGGTGATCTTCCATAAATAAGGCAGAAAATCATGAATCAACAGGATATTGAACAGGTCGTGAAAGCGGTGCTGCTGAAAATGAAAGACAGCAGCCAACCCGTCAGTGCCGTTCAAGAAATGGGCGTATTTGCCTCCCTGGATGACGCAGTGGCGGCAGCAAAACTGGCACAGCAGGAGCTGAAAAGCGTCGCTATGCGCCAGTTGGCCATTCACGCCATTCGTGAAGCAGGCGAAAAACACGCCAGAGAATTAGCGGAATTTGCCGTCAGTGAAACCGGCATGGGACGCGTTGAAGATAAATTTGCCAAAAACGTGGCGCAGGCACGCGGCACGCCGGGCGTGGAATGCCTGTCTCCACAGGTACTGACCGGCGATAACGGCCTGACGCTGATTGAAAATGCGCCGTGGGGCGTGGTGGCATCGGTAACGCCGTCCACCAACCCGGCCGCGACCGTCATTAATAACGCCATCAGCCTGATCGCGGCGGGTAACAGCGTGGTCTTTGCGCCGCATCCTGCTGCAAAAGGCGTTTCTCAGCGTGCGATCGGTCTGCTTAACCAGGCGGTAGTCGCTGCGGGTGGTCCGGCAAACCTGCTGGTGACCGTTGCCAATCCGGATATCGAAACCGCTCAGCGTCTGTTCAAGTACCCAGGCATCGGCTTGCTGGTGGTGACCGGCGGCGAAGCGGTGGTGGAATCTGCGCGTAAGCACACCAACAAACGTCTGATTGCCGCAGGTGCGGGTAACCCGCCGGTGGTGGTGGATGAAACCGCCGATCTGGCGCGCGCCGCGCAGTCCATCGTTAAAGGTGCGTCGTTTGATAACAACATCATCTGCGCCGATGAAAAAGTCCTGATCGTCGTGGATAGCGTTGCCGACGAGCTGATGCGTCTGATGGAAGGTCAGCACGCGGTCAAGCTCACCGCAGCTCAGGCTGAGCAATTGCAGCCGGTGTTGATGAAAAACGTCGATGAACGCGGTAAAGGCACGGTTAGCCGTGACTGGGTCGGGCGCGATGCGGCCAAAATCGCCGCGGCGATCGGCCTGAATGTCCCGGAGCAAACCCGCTTGTTGTTCGTCGAAACCTCAGCCACACATCCGTTTGCGGTAACTGAACTGATGATGCCGGTGCTGCCGGTGGTGCGGGTGGCTAACGTTGACGAAGCCATTGCGCTGGCGGTCACGCTTGAAGGTGGTTGCCACCATACGGCGGCGATGCACTCACGCAACATCGATAACATGAACCGTATGGCTAACGCCATCGACACCAGCATTTTCGTCAAGAACGGACCGTGCATTGCCGGTCTTGGGCTTGGCGGTGAAGGCTGGACCACCATGACCATTACTACGCCAACCGGGGAAGGGGTGACCAGTGCGCGCACGTTTGTCCGCCTGCGTCGCTGTGTATTGGTGGATGCGTTTCGCATCGTATAAGGAGTGAAAGAGATGGCGCATGACGAACAACTGTGGCTCACACCCAGACTGCAAAAAGCAGCAACGCTGTGTAACCAGACGCCGGCCGCGAGTGATTCACCGCTGTGGCTCGGCGTTGATTTGGGGACCTGTGATGTGGTGTCGATGGTTGTCGACAGTGAAGGACAGCCGGTTGCGGTTTGTCTGGACTGGGCCGACGTCGTGCGTGACGGCATCGTCTGGGATTTTTTCGGTGCCGTGACCATTGTTCGTCGCCATCTCGATACGCTCGAACAACAACTGGGTTGCCGCTTTACCCACGCGGCAACCTCGTTCCCGCCAGGAACGGACCCGCGTATCTCCATTAACGTGCTGGAGTCTGCCGGACTTGAGGTTAGCCATGTGCTGGATGAGCCCACCGCCGTGGCGGATCTACTTCAGCTGGATAACGCAGGCGTGGTGGATATCGGCGGTGGGACGACCGGTATTGCCATCGTGAAGCAGGGCAAAGTGACCTATTCCGCCGACGAAGCGACCGGTGGGCATCACATTTCTCTGACGCTGGCTGGGAATCGTCGTATTCAACTGGAAGAAGCCGAGCAGTACAAGCGCAGCAACGGCAAGGAAATCTGGCCGGTAGTGAAGCCGGTTTACGAAAAGATGGCGGAAATTGTCGCCCACCATATTGCCGGGCAGGGCGTCATGGATTTATGGCTGGCCGGTGGGTCCTGTATGCAGCCGGGGGTTGATGAGCTGTTCCGTAAGCGTTTCCCGGAGCTGCAGGTGCATTTACCGCAGCACAGTCTGTTTATGACCCCGCTGGCGATTGCCAATAGCGGAAAAGTAAAAGCGGAAGGAATCTATGCAAGCTGAATTGCAGACCGCGCTCTTTCAGGCATTCGATGCCCTGAATCTACAACGCGTAAAAACGTTCAGCGTTCCACCGGTCACGCTATGCGGACTGGGAGCGCTCAGCACCTGCGGACAGGAAGCGCAAACGCGCGGGCTGACGCACATGTTCGTTATGGTAGATAGCTTCCTGCATGAAGCGGGAATGACCGCCTCACTGGAACGCAGCCTGGCGATGAAAGGCGTGGCGATGACGCTGTGGCCGTGCCCGGTCGGTGAGCCGTGCATCACTGACGTTTGCGCGGCGGTCGCACAGTTGCGCGAGTCAAAATGTGACGGCGTTGTGGCCTTCGGCGGCGGCTCGGTACTGGATGCCGCCAAAGCCGTCGCGTTGCTGGTAACCAACCCAACGCAGACACTGGCTGATATGACGGAAAACAGCGTGCTGCGTCCTCGTTTACCGCTGATTGCCGTGCCAACCACCGCCGGGACCGGGTCAGAAACCACCAACGTCACGGTGATTATCGATGCCGCTACCGGACTGAAAAAAGTGCTGGCCCACGCCACGCTGATGCCGGACGTCGCCATTCTCGATGCGGCGGTAACGGAAGGCGTACCGCCGCACGTGACGGCAATGACTGGCATCGATGCACTCACCCACGCTGTTGAAGCCTACAGCGCGCTGAACGCGACACCGTTTACCGACAGCCTGGCAATTGGCGCGATTGCGATGATCGGCAAGTCGCTGCCTAAAGCGGTGGGTTACGGCCATGACCTGGCGGCGCGCGAAAGCATGTTACTGGCTTCCTGTATGGCGGGGATGGCTTTTTCCAGCGCAGGTTTGGGCTTGTGTCATGCGATGGCTCACCAGCCAGGTGCTGCGCTGCACATCCCGCACGGGCAGGCTAATGCCATGCTGCTTCCTACGGTAATGGGCTTTAACCGCATGGTGTGCCGTGAACGCTTTAGCCATATCGGCAGAGCGTTAACCAATAAGAAATCAGACGATCGTGACGCTATCAGCGCGGTAATTGAGCTGATCGCTGAAGTGGGCCAGACCAAACGGCTCGCTGACGTGGGCGCGAAACCTGAGCATTACAGTACCTGGGCGCAAGCCGCATTGAACGATATTTGTATACGCAGCAACCCACGAACCGCCACGCAGGAACAGATTATCGACCTGTACGCGGCGGCACAATAAATACACATATGACAGGGAGTGAAGGCTATGGGAATTAACGAAATCATCATGTACATCATGATGTTCTTTATGCTGATTGCCGCCGTGGACAGGATCCTGTCGCAGTTCGGTGGTTCAGCGCGTTACCTCGGTAAGTTTGGTAAGAGCATTGAGGGATCGGGCGGTCAGTTTGAAGAAGGTTTTATGGCGATGGGCGCACTGGGTCTGGCGATGGTCGGTATGACTGCGCTGGCACCGGTACTGGCGCATGTGCTCGGACCGGTAATTATTCCGCTGTATGAAATGCTGGGCGCGAACCCGTCAATGTTTGCCGGAACGCTGCTGGCGTGTGATATGGGCGGCTTCTTCCTGGCGAAAGAACTGGCGGGTGGCGATGTGGCCGCATGGCTGTACTCTGGCCTGATCCTCGGGGCAATGATGGGGCCGACGCTGGTCTTCTCCATCCCGGTTGCGCTGGGAATTATTGAACCGTCAGACCGTCGTTATCTGGCTCTGGGCGTACTGGCCGGTATCGTGACCATTCCGGTTGGCTGTATCGCTGGCGGCCTGGTGGCAATGTACTCCGGGGTTGAAATCAACGGGCAACCGGTGGAGTTCACCTTCGCGCTGATTCTGATGAACATGATTCCGGTGCTGATCGTCGCCATCCTGGTGGCGCTGGGGCTGAAATTTATCCCGGAAAAAATGATTAACGGCTTCCAGATCTTCGCCAAGTTCCTGGTGGCGCTGATCACTATCGGCCTGGCGGCGGCGGTCATTAAGTTCCTGCTTGGCTGGGAGCTGATCCCGGGTCTCGATCCTATCTTCATGTCTGCGGGTGATAAGCCCGGCGAAGTGATGCGCGCCATCGAAGTGATCGGTTCTATCTCCTGCGTGCTGCTGGGTGCCTACCCGATGGTACTGCTGCTGACCCGCTGGTTTGAAAAACCGCTAATGAGTGTCGGCAACCTGCTGAAAATCAACAATATCGCCGCTGCGGGTATGGTGGCAACTCTGGCGAACAACATCCCGATGTTCGGCATGATGAAAAATATGGATACCCGCGGCAAAGTGATCAACTGCGCGTTCGCGGTCTCTGCAGCCTTCGCTCTGGGTGACCACTTAGGTTTTGCCGCCGCGAACATGAACGCCATGATCTTCCCGATGATTGTCGGCAAGTTGATTGGTGGTGTGACGGCGATTGGCGTAGCGATGATGCTGGTGCCAAAAGACGAAAATGTTCCGGCCGTTGTTGACGCGGAAACTGCAGAAGCAAAAGCGGAGGCGCAATCGTGAATACTCGCCAGCTACTGAGCGTCGGTATCGATATCGGCACCACCACCACTCAGGTGATCTTCTCCCGCCTTGAGCTGGTTAACCGTGCGGCAGTGTCGCAGGTGCCGCGCTACGAATTTATCAAACGCGAAATTAGCTGGCAAAGCCCGGTCTTCTTCACACCCGTCGATAAGCAGGGCGGGTTGAAAGAGGCTGAACTTAAAGCGCTGATCCTGGCCCAGTATCAGGCGGCGGGTATTGCGCCGGAAACGGTTGATTCCGGCGCGATCATCATTACCGGAGAAAGCGCGAAAACCCGCAACGCCCGTCCGGCGGTGATGACGCTCTCCCAGTCGCTGGGTGACTTCGTGGTGGCCAGTGCCGGTCCGCACCTGGAATCGGTGATTGCCGGTCACGGTGCCGGTGCACAAACGCTGTCTGAGCAGCGTCTGTGCAGCGTGCTGAATATCGACATCGGCGGCGGGACGTCAAACTACGTACTGTTTGATGCCGGAAAGGTCAGCGGCTCTGCGTGCCTGAACGTCGGGGGACGACTGCTGGAAACTGACGGTCAGGGGCGCGTGGTCCATGCGCACCAGCCGGGACAGATGATCGTCGACGAGGTGTTTGGTGCCGGTACCGACGCCCGAACGCTCAATGCCGCACAGCTTGTCCAGGTCGCGCGGCGAATGGCGAATCTGATCGTGGAAGTGATTGACGGCACGCCTTCTGCCCTGGCGCAGGCGCTGATGCAAACCGGTTTACTGCCTGCGGGCGTGAAACCGGATGTGATTACGCTTTCCGGAGGAGTGGGCGAGTGCTACCGCAACCAGCCTGCCGATCCGTTCTGTTTTTCTGACATTGGACCGCTGCTGGCGACAGCGCTGCATGAACATCCGCGCTTGCGTGAGATGAACGTGCAGTTCCCGGCGCAAACCGTGCGCGCCACGGTGATTGGCGCCGGGGCGCATACGCTGTCGCTGTCGGGCAGCACCATCTGGCTGGAAGGCGTGGCACTTCCGCTGCGCAATCTGCCGGTGGCGATCCCGGTTGACGACGCTGATTTGGTGGCGGCCTGGCAGCTGGCGCTGGTGCAGCTCGATCTTGATCCGAAAACAGACGCCTATGTGCTGGCGCTGCCCGGGTCGCTGCCGGTGCGCTACGCCGCGCTATTAACGGTCATCGACGCGCTGCTGGCCTTTGTCGCGCGTTATCCGAATCCGCATCCCCTGCTGGTGGTAGCCGAGCAGGATTTTGGTAAAGCCCTGGGCATGCTGTTACGCCCACAGTTACAGCAACACCCGCTGGCGGTCATCGATGAGGTGATTGTCCGGGCGGGGGACTATATCGACATTGGTACGCCTCTTTTTGGCGGATCGGTTGTGCCGGTGACGGTGAAATCACTCGCATTTCCTTCCTGAGGGAACGACTTATGAAACTAAAGACCACATTGTTCGGCAATGTTTATCAGTTTAAGGATGTAAAAGAGGTGCTGGCCAAAGCCAACGAACTGCGTTCGGGGGATGTGCTGGCAGGTGTCGCCGCGACAAGCTCACAGGAGCGCGTGGCGGCCAAACAGGTGTTGTCGGAAATGACGGTGGCGGATATTCGCAACAACCCGGTGATTTCCTATGAAGAGGACTGCGTCACGCGTCTGATTCAGGATGACGTCAACGAAACAGCCTATAACCGCATCAAAAACTGGAGTATCAGTGAGTTGCGCGAGTACGTGTTGAGTGATGAAACCTCTGTCGATGACATTGCGTTTATGCGCAAAGGGTTAACGTCAGAAGTGGTTGCTGGGGTGGCAAAAATTTGCTCCAACGCGGACCTGATCTACGGCGGCAAAAAAATGCCGGTGATCAAAAAAGCCAACACCACGATCGGCTTGCCGGGCACCTTCAGCTGCCGTTTGCAGCCGAACGACACCCGTGACGATGTGCAGAGTATTGCCGCGCAAATCTACGAAGGGCTTTCTTTCGGTGCGGGCGATGCGGTGATCGGCGTTAACCCGGTAACCGATGACGTGGAGAACTTAAGCCGCGTACTCGACACCGTGTATGGCGTGATCGACAAATACAACATTCCTACTCAGGGCTGCGTGCTGGCGCACGTTACTACCCAGATCGAAGCGATTCGTCGCGGCGCGCCGGGCGGGCTGATTTTCCAGAGTATCTGCGGTAGCGAGAAAGGCTTGAAAGAGTTCGGCGTTGAGCTGGCGATGCTGGACGAGGCGCGTGCAGTGGGCGCTGAATTCAACCGTATCGCCGGGGAAAACTGCCTGTACTTTGAGACCGGGCAGGGGTCTGCGCTTTCTGCTGGCGCTAACTTCGGTGCCGATCAGGTGACGATGGAAGCGCGTAACTACGGGCTGGCACGCCACTACGATCCGTTCCTGGTGAATACCGTTGTCGGCTTTATCGGGCCAGAGTATCTCTACAATGACCGCCAGATTATTCGCGCCGGTTTAGAAGATCACTTCATGGGCAAGCTGAGCGGCATTTCGATGGGCTGTGACTGTTGTTACACCAACCATGCCGATGCTGACCAGAACCTCAATGAAAACCTGATGATTCTGCTCGCCACCGCAGGCTGCAACTACATCATGGGCATGCCGCTCGGTGACGACATCATGCTCAACTATCAGACCACCGCGTTCCACGACACCGCGACTGTGCGCCAGTTGCTGAACCTGCGTCCGTCGCCGGAGTTTGAACGCTGGCTGGAAAACATGGGCATTATGGCAAACGGTCGCCTGACCAAACGGGCGGGCGATCCGTCACTGTTCTTCTGATGACGCGGGGATGACACACGATGGATCAAAAACAGATTGAAGAAATTGTACGCAGCGTAATGGCGTCAATGGGTGAGTCACAACCGCAGGCTCAAGCGCCGTCAGCGGAAGTGAAATGCAGCACCACGCAGTGCGCCGCACCAACGGGCGAAAGCTGTGCCATGGATTTAGGATCGCCGGAAGCGAAAGCGTGGATTGGCGTTGAAAACCCGCACCGCGCAGAAGTGTTGACGGAGCTGCGTCGCAGCACCGCTGCACGTGTCTGTACCGGTCGTGCTGGCCCGCGTCCGCGTACCCAGGCGCTGCTGCGCTTCCTGGCTGACCACTCACGCTCGAAAGATACCGTGCTGAAAGAGGTGCCGGAAGAGTGGGTGAAAGCACAAGGCTTGCTGGAAGTGCGCTCGGAAATCAGTGACAAAAATCTGTACCTGACCCGCCCGGACATGGGCCGTCGTCTGAGTGCGGAAGCGATTGAAGCGCTGAAATCCCAGTGCGTGGCGAACCCGGATGTCCAGGTGATTGTCTCTGATGGCCTGTCTACGGATGCCATCACTGCCAACTACGAAGAGATTCTGCCGCCATTGTTGTCTGGATTAAAACAGGCTGGGCTGAAGGTTGGCACGCCGTTCTTTGTCCGCTATGGCCGCGTGAAAATCGAAGATCAGATTGGCGAGCTGCTGGGTGCGAAAGCGGTGATCCTGCTGGTCGGTGAACGTCCGGGCTTAGGCCAGTCGGAAAGTCTTTCCTGCTACGCCGTCTATTCACCGCGCGTGGCGACTACCGTTGAGGCCGACAGAACCTGTATTTCCAACATTCACCAGGGCGGTACGCCACCGGTCGAAGCGGCTGCGGTAATCGTGGATTTGGCCAAACGCATGCTGGAGCAAAAAGCGTCCGGCATCAACATGACCCGTTAAGGAGGCATCATGCCAGCATTAGATTTGATTAGACCTTCAGTCACCGCCATGCGCGTGATTGCCTCGGTAAATGACGGTTTTGCCCGCGAACTTAAATTACCGCCACATATACGTAGCCTCGGACTCATCACAGCAGACTCTGATGACGTGGCGTATATTGCCGCAGACGAAGCGACAAAACAGGCAATGGTCGAAGTGGTTTATGGCCGCTCGCTGTATGCCGGTGCGGCGCACGGACCTTCTCCAACGGCAGGTGAAGTGTTGATTATGCTCGGTGGACCTAACCCGGCGGAAGTTCGCGCGGGTCTGGATGCGATGGTGGCCAATATTGAAAATGGCGCCGCGTTCCAGTGGGCCAATGATGCAGAAAATACGGCTTTCCTGGCACACGTGGTATCGCGTACCGGTTCATACCTTTCTGCTACGGCGGGATGCGTACTGGGCGATCCGATGGCTTATCTGGTGGCTCCGCCATTAGAAGCAACCTACGGGATTGATGCTGCGCTGAAATCTGCCGATGTACAGATTGTTACCTACGTGCCGCCACCGTCAGAAACCAACTACTCGGCGGCGTTTTTAACCGGTAGCCAGGCCGCCTGTAAAGCAGCCTGTAACGCCTTCGCTGATGCTGTTCTGGATATTGCCCGTAATCCTGTCCAGCGCGCGTAAGAGAGGTTGCAATGATCAATTCACTGGGATTACTGGAAGTGGATGGCATGGTGGCTGCTGTAGACGCGGCGGATGCCATGCTGAAAGCCGCGAACGTGCGTCTGCTTAGCCACCAGGTGCTCGATCCTGGCAGGCTAACGCTGGTGGTGGAAGGCGATCTGGCGGCGTGTCGTGCAGCGCTGGATGCCGGTTGTGCTGCTGCTGCGCGTACAGGACGTGTTATCAGCCGCAAGGAGATAGGACGGCCGGATGATGACACCCAGTGGCTGATCGGCGGTTTTACGCGCCAGCCGAAAAAACCAGAACCGAAGAAATCAGAACCGAAGCCGGAAGTGACATCAGACGTGAAAACAGAGAAGACGCAGGAAGCACCGGTGTCCTCTGAATCCTCTGACGAATTACTGGCGCTGTTAACATCGGTCCGTCAGGGAATGACGGCAGGGGAAGTGGCCGCGCACTTTGGTTGGTCACTTGATAAAGCCAGAATTGCGCTGGAACAGCTCTTTTCTGCCGGAGCGTTGCGTAAACGCAGTAGTCGCTATCGCTTAAAAAATTAACCTGTCGGAGGGCCGGGGGCTTCAGCGAAGCTTCCGGCTTCAAAGGTCATGAAAAAGAAACGTACTGCAAACCTGCACCATCTTTATCATGAAGTATTACCCGAAGACGTTAAACTTACGCCGAAAGTGGAAGTGGACAATGTTCATCAGCGGCGAACAACGGATGTGTATGAGCACGCGCTGACCATTACCGCCTGGCAGCAGATCTACGACCAGCTGCATCCAGGTAAATTTCATGGCGAGTTCACTGAAATCCTGCTTGATGATATTCAGGTGTTCCGTGAATACACCGGTCTGGCGCTGCGTCAGTCCTG
Source organism: Citrobacter sp. wls829 (assembly GCF_005280825.1). Lineage (NCBI taxonomy): Bacteria > Pseudomonadati > Pseudomonadota > Gammaproteobacteria > Enterobacterales > Enterobacteriaceae > Citrobacter > Citrobacter sp. wls829. The sequence goes on along the minus strand of NZ_SZWP01000027.1, from coordinate 29,093 downwards.
TCTCGTCTGGCCAAATTCATTCTGGTTTGGCATTCCGGCTACGCGCGGCGAACAGGGGTTTATTGGCACCCAATGTCTGGGTAGCGCTGAAATTGCGACCCGTCCGGGCGGGACGGAATTTGAGCTGAGTACGCCGGATGACTACACCATTCTTGGCGTCGTGATCTCTGAAGAGGCGATCGCTCGTCAGGCTAACTTCCTGCACAACCCGGAAAGGGTGCTGCATATGCTGCGCAACCAGTCGGCGCTGGAAGTAAAAGAACAACACAAAGCAGCGTTGTGGGGCTTTGTGCAACAGGCGCTGGCGACGTTTAGCGAGAATCCTGAGAATCTTCACCAGCCTGCGGTGCGCAAAGTGTTAGGGGATAATCTGCTGTTGGCGATGGGTACCATGTTGGATGAAGCCCAACCGATCATCACCGCCGAGAGTATCAGCCATCAGAGTTACCGTCGGTTGCTGTCGCGTGCGCGCGAATATGTGCTGGAAAATATGTCGGAGCCGCTGACCGTGCTCGACCTGTGCAATCAGTTGCATGTCAGCCGAAGAACCTTGCAAAATGCCTTCCATGCGATCCTGGGGATCGGGCCGAATGCCTGGTTAAAACGCATTCGTTTGAACGCAGTCCGCCGTGAGCTTATCAGCCCGTGGTCGCAGAGTACGACGGTAAAAGATGCCGCGATGCAGTGGGGATTCTGGCATTTAGGGCAGTTTGCCACCGATTACCAGCAACTGTTTGCCGAGAAACCTTCGCTCACGCTGCATCAGCGTATGCGTCAGTGGGCGTGATGAGATTATTGAGTCGGATGCGACGCTTCGCGTTTTATCCGACCTACGGGACGGTGCCATTATTGAAGTTGTAGGCCGGATAAGGCGTTAGTCGCCATCAGGCAATGACACCCAGTCGCGCACCTGAATAAACTCGCTAAGGGCGGCTTCCGGGCTGTTCGCTTCCGGCTGCCAGTCATACTCCCAGCGCACCAGCGGCGGCATCGACATCAAAATGGATTCCGTACGCCCGCCAGTCTGTAGACCAAACAGCGTGCCGCGATCCCACACCAGGTTAAATTCCACGTAGCGTCCACGACGATAAAGCTGGAAGTTGCGCTCGCGCTCACCCCAACTCATCGCTTTGCGCCGCTCAACGATCGGCAGATACGCGTCGGTATAGCCTGTGCCAACTGCTCGCATAAAATCGAAACAGTGGTCGAAGTCCGGGGTATTTAAATCATCGAAAAACAGTCCGCCGATGCCGCGCTGTTCGTTGCGATGCTTAAGGAAAAAGTAGTCATCGCACCAATTTTTGTAACGCGGGTAAACGTCATCGCCAAACGGCTGGCACAGCTCCAGCGCCGTACGGTGCCAGTGAACGGCGTCCTCTTCAAAGCCGTAGTAGGGCGTTAAATCAAAGCCACCGCCAAACCACCACACCGGATCGGCACCGGGTTTTTCGGCGATAAAAAACCGCACGTTGGCATGACTGGTGGGAATGTACGGGTTGAGCGGGTGCACCACCAGTGACACGCCCATCGCTTCAAAACTGCGCCCGGCCAGTTCTGGTCGATGTGCTGTCGCCGAGGCTGGCATCGCGTCACCATGGACATGGGAGAAATTCACGCCCGCTTGTTCAAAAATCCCACCGTTACGCAGCACCCGGCTGCGTCCGCCGCCACCTGCTTCGCGCTGCCAGCTATCTTCAACAAATTCAGCGCCGTCTACGGCAGACAGTTGCTGGCAAATATCATCCTGCAGGCTGAGCAGGAACTGTTTAACGCGCTGGGCATCGGGCTTCATGATTAACGTTTCTTCGAGTGGGCTTTCTGGTTATCAAACCAGTGGAAATAGCTGATAACGCCATTGGCGATAGCGGTGGCAATTTTCTGCCGAAATGCCGTGGTGCCCAGCAGGCGTTCTTCTTCCGGGTTGGTAATAAATGAGGTTTCTACCAGCACCGAAGGAATGGACGGCGATTTTAGTACCACGAAGGCGGCCTGTTCTGTACTGCGGCTGTGCAGACGGTGTACTGGCTTGATCTTCTTCAGGATATGCGACCCTAAGGTCAGGCTATTTTTAATGGTGTCGGTCTGAACCAGATCGAACAGCACTTGCTGCAACAAATGATCTTTGTCGGTGGCTTTTTTCCCGGCGACTTCATCCGCGCGGTTTTCACGATCGGACAGATACTTTGCCATGGCGCTACTGGCGCCGCGGTTAGACAGAGCAAAGACCGACGCCCCCGCCGCGCTGGGGTTAGTAAAACCGTCAGCGTGGATAGACATAAACAGGTCGGCACCGTGCTTGTGGGCGATCTCGACGCGGTCGTAAAGAGGAATAAAGGTATCGCCGGAGCGGGTCAGCCGGGCATCGATCCCCTGGCTACGCAGGATGGAGCGCACGTTTTTGGCAATCGCCAGTACCACGTGTTTTTCCTTCGAACCGTTGCGACCAATTGCCCCGGTATCAATGCCACCGTGACCCGGATCGAGAACCACAACGCGCTTTGCGCCTGATTTTTTCGCTTTCGGTTTACTGTGACCATTGTTGGTTTTTAGCGCTTCTTCTTTAGCGATAGCTGGCGACATACCTGACAGCGTCAGGGCAGCCAGCCCGGCTTTCAGCACCTGGCGGCGCGATGTGAGAGTTTTTAGTGGTTTAAAAGTGCTCATACGGCCTGAGTTGTAATAAATAAGTTCCAGATGTTATATCGTATCGCGTAGTCCGTTGCGACGGATCGGGATAATAATTGTTTTACTTTTCATTTCAATACGTGACAGTTGCCTATTATGCCATTTTTTACGCCGCTTCGCGTCAGATATTGGCTTAATCAGTTGTTCACGCCATAATCACTATTTTTAGGGCTAAAAAGGGTCTCAATACCATGGAGATACGCGTATTTCGCCAGGAAGATTTCGAAGAGGTTATCACCCTCTGGGAGCGCTGCGACCTGCTGCGTCCATGGAACGATCCGGAAATGGATATTGAGCGCAAGGTGAATCACGACGTCAGCTTGTTCCTGGTCGCCGAGGTGAACGGTGAAGTCGTTGGCACGGTGATGGGGGGTTACGACGGTCATCGCGGCTCAGCGTACTATCTTGGCGTACACCCTGAATTTCGTGCTCGTGGCATTGCGAATGCACTGCTCAGTCGGCTGGAGAAAAAGCTCATTGCCCGCGGATGTCCGAAGATTCAAATTATGGTGCGTGACGACAATGACATCGTGCTGGGCATGTATGAACGTCTGGGATATGAACATGCTGACGTACTCAATCTGGGCAAGCGCTTGATTGAAGATGAAGAGTACTGAGTTTCATCCCGCCGACTATGACGGTCACGGGCGTCTGCGCCTCCCTGTTTTGTTCTGGTGCGTGCTGCTGCTTCAGGCGCGCACGTGGGTGCTGTTTGTGATTGCGGGATCTTCTCGCGAGCAGGGCAACACCTTACTGAATTTGTTTTACCCCGATCACGATGCGTTCTGGCTGGGATTGCTCCCAGGCGTTCCGGCAGTGCTGGCGTTTTTACTCAGCGGGCGGCGTTTTGCATTTCCTGCGCTGTGGCGCTGGCTGCGCGGATTACTGATTTTGGCCCAGTTGGCGTTGCTTTGCTGGCAGCCACTGCTGTGGTTGGGGGGCGATCCGGTCAATGGCGTTGGGCTGGCGCTGCTGGTAGCCGATGTTGTCGCCCTGGTCTGGCTACTGACTAACCCGCGTTTACGTGCCTGTTTTGCCATCGAAAAAGAATAACGGCACTTTTTTATGAAGCCGGACTCCAAGCAACGTTAATTAATAAAGAAAGGATGTGAGATGAAATCGCTGCGTTTGATGTTATGCGCGATGCCGCTGGTACTGACTGGCTGCTCGACGCTCTCGTCGGTGAACTGGTCCGCCGCAAATCCGTGGAACTGGTTTGGTTCTTCGACGGAAGTCACCGAGCAGGGGGTGGGACAACTCACTGCTGCGACGCCGCTGGATGAGAAAGCCATTGCCGATGCGCTGGACGGAGATTATCGCCTGCGCAGCGGGATGAAAACCGACAACGGCAATGTGGTGCGCTTTTTTGAAGCAATGAAAGAAGATAAGTTGGCGATGGTGATCAATGGCGATGGGGGGACCATCAGCCGTATTGATGTACTGGACGGCGATATTTCGTCAGCGTCCGGTGCAGAAATCGGTACACCGTTTAGTGACCTTTACACCAAAGCGTTCGGGAATTGCCAGAAAGCGACCGGCGATGATAGTGCAGGTGTTGAGTGTAAAGCTGAGGGAAGTCAGCATATTAGCTACATTTTTTCCGGTGAGTGGAGCGGTCCTGAAGGCATAATGCCGTCTGACGATACGCTGAAAGACTGGAAAGTAAGCAAAATTATCTGGCGGCGTTAATTTGCGTCTGAACAAATCGACAGACTAAAAAAACAGGTAGAATAACGCCCATCAATGCCACGAGGTCGTGGCATCTTTTTTTCAGGAGGAACAATGTCTCAGGTTCAGAGTGGCATTTTGCCAGAACATTGCCGTGCGGCGATTTGGATTGAAGCCAATGTAAAAGGCGACGTTGAGGCTTTGCGCGCTGCCAGCAAAACATTTGCTGATAAGTTGGCGACCTTTGAAGCAAAATTCCCGGATGCACATCTGGGCGCGGTTGTGGCTTTCGGTAACAAAACCTGGCGCACGCTGAGCGGCGGCGTAGGGGCTGAAGAGTTAAAGGACTTTATCCCTTACGGTAAAGGTCTGGCCCCGGCAACGCAGTATGACGTGCTGATCCACATTCTTTCTCTGCGTCATGACGTGAATTTCTCTGTTGCGCAGGCGGCCATGGACGCCTTTGGTGATTGCATCGACGTGAAAGAAGAGATCCACGGTTTCCGTTGGGTCGAAGAGCGTGATCTGAGCGGCTTCGTTGATGGTACGGAAAACCCGGCCGGGGAAGAGACGCGTCGTGACGTTGCGGTTATCAAAGATGGCGTGGATGCGGGTGGTAGCTATGTGTTCGTGCAGCGCTGGGAGCACAACCTGAAGCAGCTGAACCGCATGAGCATCCACGATCAGGAAATGATGATTGGTCGCACCAAAGAAGCTAACGAAGAGATCGACGGCGACGATCGCCCGGCCACCTCTCACCTGAGCCGCGTAGATTTGAAAGAAGATGGTAAAGGGCTGAAAATTGTCCGCCAGAGCCTGCCATACGGTACCGCCAGCGGTACGCACGGTCTGTACTTCTGCGCTTACTGCGCGCGCCTGCACAATATTGAGCAGCAACTGCTGAGCATGTTCGGCGACACCGACGGTAAACGTGACGCCATGCTGCGCTTCACCAAGCCGGTGACCGGCGGCTATTATTTTGCGCCATCGCTGGACCGCTTAATGGCGCTGTGAGAGTGAGTTGCCGGATGGTGGCATAACGCCTTCTCCGGCCTACACACTGGCGTAAAATACATCTCCCCGCACCGTCGGGGATTTTTTTTACCTGAAATTAACCTGATTTAGTGAGCCATTTCGCAGCACTGATTTGTTAATGCTGTATCTTCTGCGTGAATGAAGCGGATGCTTCATATTCAAAAGGAGAATATTGAAATGGGAAAACTCACGGGCAAAACAGCATTGATTACGGGCGCATCTCAGGGCATTGGCGAAGGGATCGCCAGAACATTTGCCCGCCACGGTGCGAACCTGATCTTGCTGGATATCTCCGATGAGATTGAAAAACTGGCGGATGAGCTTGTTGGACGCGGTCACCGTTGTACGGCAGTTCATGCGGACGTCAGAGATTTTGCTTCTGTCACGGCGGCGGTAAAACGCGCGAAGAACATTGAGGGCAAAATTGATATTCTTGTCAACAACGCAGGCGTATGCCGCCTCGGCAGCTTCCTTGAAATGAGCGATGAAGATCGCGACTTCCATATTGATATCAACATCAAAGGTGTCTGGAACGTGACGAAAGCCGTTCTGCCGGAGATGGTTGCTCGCAAGGATGGGCGCATCGTGATGATGTCATCCGTCACCGGCGATATGGTCGCCGATCCGGGCGAAACGGCCTATGCACTGTCAAAAGCCGCGATTATCGGCTTAACCAAATCGCTGGCGGTGGAATACGCGCAATCCGGCATCCGCGTTAATGCTATTTGCCCCGGCTATGTCCGCACGCCAATGGCGGAAAACATCGCGCGTCAGTCTAACCCGGATGATCCGGAATCAGTGTTGACTGAAATGGCAAAAGCCATTCCGCTGCGTCGCCTGGCGTGTCCGCTTGAAGTCGGTGAACTGGCGGCGTTCCTGGCGTCTGATGAGTCCAGCTACTTAACCGGCACGCAGAACGTGATCGATGGCGGCAGTACCCTGCCAGAAAGCGTTAGCGTTAGCGTCGGCGTCTGAGTGATGCCTGTCTCCTCCCCGCGAACAGGGGAGGAGTTACCTCTTATTCTCTTTTCAACTTTCAAATCATCAAACGGTATATAAAACCGTTACTCCTTTTACTCCCGTTATAAATATGATGGCCATAAGAAAGTCATTAAATTTATAAGGGTGCGCAATGGCCGTTAACTTACTGAAAAAAAGAACTCTGACGCTGGCGGCGCTGCTGCTGGTCGGTCAGGCGCAGGCAACAGAACTGCTGAACAGTTCCTATGATGTGTCTCGCGAGCTGTTTGCCGCCCTTAACCCGTCGTTTGAACAGCAATTGGCGCAGGATAACGGCGGTGACAAGCTGACGATTAAACAATCTCATGCCGGGTCATCAAAACAGGCGCTGGCGATTCTGCAGGGGCTGAAAGCCGACGTCGTCACCTATAACCAGGTCACTGACGTGCAGATTCTGCATGACAAAGGAAAGCTGATTCCGGCCGACTGGCAAAGCCGTCTGCCAAATAACAGCTCGCCGTTCTATTCCACAATGGGCTTCCTGGTGCGCAAAGGTAACCCGAAAAACATCCATGACTGGAATGACCTGGTGCGTTCTGACGTCAAACTGATCTTCCCAAACCCGAAAACCTCCGGTAACGCGCGCTATACCTATCTGGCGGCGTGGGGTGCGGCGGCAAAAGCGGACGGCGGCGATAAAGCTAAAACCGAACAGTTCATGACCCAGTTCCTGAAAAATGTTGAAGTCTTTGATACCGGCGGTCGCGGTGCCACCACCACCTTTGCGGAACGTGGGCTGGGCGATGTGCTGATCAGCTTCGAATCGGAAGTGAACAATATTCGTAAGCAGTATGAAGCGCAGGGTTTCGAGGTCGTTATTCCTAAGACCAATATCCTCGCCGAGTTCCCGGTGGCGTGGGTCGATAAAAACGTGCAGGCCAATGGCACTGAGAAAGCGGCGAAAGCCTACCTGAACTGGCTGTACAGCCCGCAGGCGCAGACCATCATCACGGATTACTACTACCGTGTGAATAACCCGCAGGTGATGGACAAGCTGAAAGATAAATTCCCGCAGACCGAGTTGTTCCGCGTGGAAGATCAGTTTGGCGCATGGCCTGAGGTGATGAAAACGCACTTTGTCAGCGGCGGTGAGCTGGACAAACTGTTGGCGGCGGGGCGTAAGTAAATGTTTGCTGTTTCCTCCCGACGCGTGCTGCCCGGCTTTACCTTAAGCCTGGGCACCAGCTTACTGTTTGTCTGCCTGATATTGCTGCTGCCGCTCAGTGCGCTGGTGATGCAACTGGCGCAAATGAGCTGGGCGCAATACTGGGAAGTGATTACCAATCCGCAGGTGGTGGCAGCCTATAAGGTAACGCTGCTGTCCGCGTTTGTAGCCTCGATCTTTAACGGCGTGTTCGGCCTGCTGATGGCGTGGATCTTAACCCGCTATCGCTTTCCAGGTCGCACGCTGCTGGATGCGTTAATGGACCTGCCGTTTGCGCTGCCTACGGCAGTGGCGGGCCTGACGCTGGCCTCGCTGTTTTCGGTTAACGGTTTTTACGGCGAGTGGCTGGCGAAACTGGATATTAAAGTAACCTACACCTGGCTCGGTATTGCGGTCGCCATGGCGTTTACCAGCATTCCGTTCGTAGTGCGTACCGTACAGCCGGTGCTGGAAGAGTTAGGCCCGGAGTATGAAGAAGCTGCGGAAACGCTCGGCGCCACGCGCTTGCAGAGCTTTCGTAAAGTGGTGCTGCCGGAATTATCTCCGGCGCTGGTTGCCGGGATCGCACTTTCGTTCACCCGCAGCCTGGGGGAATTTGGTGCGGTTATCTTCATCGCCGGGAACATCGCCTGGAAAACGGAAGTCACTTCGCTGATGATTTTTGTCCGCTTGCAGGAGTTTGACTATCCCGCCGCCAGCGCGATTGCGTCGGTGATCCTCGGGGCATCGCTGTTGCTGCTGTTTTCGATTAACACCCTGCAGAGTCGCTTTGGTCGACGCGTGGTAGGTCACTGATGGCAGAGATTACCCAATTGAAACGCTATGGCGCGCCCCGCATCAACTGGGGGAAATGGTTTCTGATCGGCACGGGTATGCTGGTCTCCGCGTTCATTTTGCTGGTGCCGATGATTTATATCTTCGTGCAGGCGTTCAGCAAGGGATTAATGCCGGTATTACAGAACCTGGCCGACCCGGACATGCTGCACGCCATTTGGCTAACGGTGCTGATTGCGCTGATCGCGGTACCGGTGAACCTGGTGTTTGGCGTGCTGCTGGCGTGGCTGGTCACGCGCTTTAACTTCCCCGGTCGCCAGTTGCTGCTGACGTTGCTGGATATCCCGTTTGCCGTGTCGCCAGTGGTCGCCGGTCTGGTCTATCTGCTGTTTTATGGTTCCAACGGCCCTCTCGGCGGCTGGCTGGATGAGCACAACCTGCAGGTGATGTTCGCCTGGCCGGGAATGGTGCTGGTCACGGTCTTCGTCACCTGTCCGTTTGTGGTGCGTGAGCTGGTACCGGTGATGTTGAGCCAGGGCAGCAATGAAGACGAGGCGGCTATTCTACTTGGCGCATCCGGCTGGCAGATGTTCCGCCGCGTGACCTTGCCAAACATTCGCTGGGCGCTGCTGTACGGCGTGGTGCTGACCAACGCCCGCGCGATTGGCGAGTTTGGCGCGGTATCGGTGGTGTCCGGCTCGATTCGCGGCGAAACCCTGTCGCTACCTTTGCAGATTGAATTACTGGAGCAGGACTACAACACAGTCGGCTCCTTTACCGCTGCGGCGTTATTAACGCTGATGGCGATTGTTACCCTGTTTTTGAAGAGCATGTTGCAATGGCGTCTGGAGAACCAGGAAAAACGCGCGCAGCAGGAGGAAAATCATGAGCATTGAGATTGCCAATATTAAGAAGTCTTTTGGTCGCACCCAGGTGCTGAACGATATCTCACTGGATATTCCTTCAGGTCAAATGGTCGCGCTGCTGGGGCCGTCCGGTTCAGGCAAAACTACGCTGCTGCGCATTATTGCCGGGCTGGAGCATCAGTCCAGCGGGCATATTCGCTTTCACGGTACGGACGTCAGTCGTCTGCACGCTCGCGAGCGTAAGGTGGGGTTTGTATTCCAGCACTACGCGCTGTTCCGGCATATGACCGTCTTCGACAATATCGCCTTTGGTCTGACGGTACTACCACGTCGCGAGCGTCCGAATGCGGCGGCGATCAAAGTAAAAGTCACCAAACTGTTGGAAATGGTACAGTTGGCCCATCTGGCAGAACGCTTCCCGGCGCAGCTTTCCGGTGGTCAAAAACAGCGCGTGGCGCTGGCGCGTGCGCTGGCGGTAGAGCCGCAGATCCTGCTGCTCGACGAACCATTTGGCGCGCTTGATGCCCAGGTGCGTAAAGAATTGCGTCGCTGGCTGCGTCAGTTGCATGAAGAACTGAAATTCACCAGCGTGTTCGTTACCCACGATCAGGAAGAAGCGACGGAAGTGGCGGATCGCGTGGTGGTGATGAGCCAGGGTCATATCGAGCAGGCCGATGCGCCGGATCAGGTATGGCGTGAACCGGCCACCCGCTTTGTGCTGGAGTTTATGGGCGAAGTGAACCGCCTGCAGGGCACCGTACGCGGTGGGCAGTTCCACGTTGGCGCGCATCGCTGGCCGCTGGGATATACGCCCGCGTATCAGGGACCGGTCGATCTGTTCCTGCGTCCGTGGGAAGTCGATGTGAGCCGCCGTACCAGCCTCGATTCGCCGTTGCCGGTACAGGTGCTGGAAGCCAGTCCGAAAGGTCACTACACCCAATTAGTTGTCCAGCCACTGGGGTGGTATAGCGAGCCGCTGACGGTGGTGATGCAGGGCGATAACCCCCCAAACCGCGGTGAACGTCTGTTTGTGGGACTGCAAAATGCGCGTTTGTATAACGGTGAACAGCGGATTGAAACGCGTGAAACCGAACTTGCTCTGGCACAATCCGCCTGATAGGTTAATTCGCAAAGTTATCGCCCGGTGGCGCTATGCTTACCGGGCCTACGGGCTAAATCATGACCTGTAGGCCGGGTAAGCGTAGCGCCACCCGGCATTTTATTGAGCAGAAAACGTGAACACATTAGAACAAACAATTGGCAATACGCCTCTGGTAAAACTGCAACGTCTGGCGCCGGATAACGGCAGTGAAATTTGGATCAAGCTGGAAGGCAATAACCCGGCAGGGTCGGTAAAAGATCGTGCCGCGTTGTCGATGATTGTCGAAGCGGAAAAACGTGGAGAAATTAAGCCTGGTGATGTGCTGATCGAGGCGACCAGCGGCAATACCGGGATCGCGCTGGCGATGATTGCTGCGCTGAAAGGCTATCGTATGAAGCTGTTGATGCCGGACAACATGAGTCAGGAGCGTCGTGCCGCGATGCGCGCCTACGGTGCTGAGCTGATTCTGGTTAGCAAAGAGCAGGGCATGGAAGGGGCGCGCGACTTAGCCCTGGAGATGGCTCAGCGCGGTGAGGGCACGCTACTCGATCAGTTTAACAACCCTGATAATCCGTATGCGCATTACACCACCACCGGGCCGGAGATCTGGCAGCAAACCTCAGGCCGTATCACTCATTTCGTTTCCAGTATGGGCACCACCGGCACCATTACCGGCGTGTCACGTTTTCTACGCGAGCAGGATAAACCCGTGACCATCGTCGGATTACAACCGGAAGAGGGCAGCAGTATTCCGGGGATACGTCGCTGGCCCGCGGAATATATGCCGGGGATTTTTAACGCCTCGCTGGTGGATGAAGTACTGGATATTCATCAGGACGACGCTGAGAAAACCATGCGTGAGCTGGCGGTCCGCGAGGGTATTTTTTGTGGCGTGAGTTCCGGCGGCGCGGTAGCCGGTGCGCGCCGTATAGCAGAGCAAAACCCTGGTGCGGTTGTGGTGGCGATCGTTTGCGATCGCGGCGATCGCTATCTCTCGACCGGCGTGTTCGGTGAAGAGCATTTCAACCAGGGATTAGGGATCTAATTTGTTTGCCTGATAAGCGTAGCGCCATCAGGCAAACATACGACACGATCGCCGGATGATGACGTAAAGCGTGTTATCCGGCCTGCAATGTTCAATCGTTACGTTTTTCTACCAGCAGATCAAGGAACTGCCACAGTTTCTCGTTCATCTGCTGGTAGTTCCATTCACGCATTTCTGTAACGGATCGAATAAACGGTTTACCTTTGGCATCCGCCAGTTCCTGCTCTGAGTGCTGGATCAGCCCTTCAACCGCTTCGGCAGTGAACTCCATATGGCACTGGAAACCATAGACAAAATTACCGTACTGCACAATTTGTCGTGGGCAACCCTCGCTGGTGGCAAGAACCGTAGCCTGATCGGTTAACCCCGGCATATCGTTATGCCAGTGCCCGACCATCAGCGGTGAACCGAAGTGGGCGATCAGCGGATGCGTTTTACCTGCGTCGGTCAACGTAATGGGGTAATGACCAACCTCTTTTTCCGGGCTTTGACACACTCTCGCTCCCAGAGCCTCACCGATCAGCTGCGAACCGAGACAAATACCGACCACAATCTTACGCGCCGCAATCGCCTGGTTGATCAGGTGCTGTTCAGCCTGAGCATCAAAATATGGGCACTCTGCCAGCGTGGTACGCGGTGATTGCGGGCCACCGAAGACCACCAGCATATCGAAACCGTCGGTACTGGCGGGAACGGACTCTCCGGCGTAAACGCGCGACCAGCTGATGGCGTAACCGCGTTCTTCGGCCCATGGCAGATATGCGCCAGCAGATTCAAATGACTCATGAATAACAAAATGAACTCGCATGTATTCTCTCCGGTTAGCGCTTCAGCGCCTGATGAATATCAGCCGCCAGCCTGGTAATGTCGTGGTCGTCTAATGTTGACAGCGTAATGCGCAGGCCGTGTGACGGCGCATTGATGCCAAATACTTCGCCTTCTCGTACCAGCCAGCCGGCTTTCGCCAGCGCGAAAGCGAGCGACTGGCTGTGGGTCTGTAGCGGCAGCCACAGATTCAGACCATCGCCAGCGGCAAGTTCAATGCCCTGTTGCTGAAGGGCCTGGCTTAGCTTTTGTTGCTGAGAGGCGTAAAACTGCTGAGTCTGCACCAACGTGCGCTGATAGTTCTCATCACTCAGACAGGCGCAGGCCAAATCCTGCAACAGGTGGCTGACCCACTGACTGCCGGCGTTAAGCCGCAGACGCAGTTTTGCCGAGGTATCGGGATCGCTGGCAACGATGGCGAGGCGTAGATCCGGGCCTAATGTTTTTGACATCGAACGGATGACTGCCCAGTGTTTTGTCTGCGGCGCAATCACCGGATACAACGGGGATGCGGACAGCAGGGCAAAGTGATCGTCGATAATCACCAGCGTTTGCGGGTAACGTGACAGGATATCCTGCAACCGGGCGGAGCGGATAGCACTGAGGCTACAGCCGGTTGGATTGTGCGCGCGCGGGGTGATGATCACCGCCCGCGCTCCTTTCTGTAGCGCCAGCTCCAGCATGTCTGGCTGCATGCCTTCGCTGTCCACGCTGACCGGGCTTGCTGAGTACCCGGCATAACGCAGCATATTGATGCTGCTTAAAAAACAGGGATCTTCGACGGCGACGCTATCACCCGGCAGCAAATGGGCGCACAGTAGCCGTTCGATGGCATCAATGGCGCCGCTGGTAATATCAATTTCACCTGGGCCGGGCAGGACATCCTGCATCCATTGCGTCGCCCACGTCTTAAGCCCAGGGGAGACGACCTCGTCGCCATATAAGCGGGGGTGTTTATTTATTTTCGCGAAATAGTGACTCAGGTCGGGGAGGCGTGAAGGCGCAGGATTGCCGCCGGAAAGGTCGGTTAGCGGTGTATCCGGATTCCCCCCTTCCAGCGCAACGGGCGAGGATACGCCCTTGATTACCGTGCCGTTACGTCCCTGGCTAAGTGCCAGTCCGGTAGTGACCAGGCGTTTATAGGTCGCTGCGACAGTATTGCGATTAACGTTTAATACCGTTGCCAGATCCCTGACCGGCGGCAGCGTATCTCCTGCGACAAGTGCGCCTGTAGTGATATGTTGACGAATACTGTCAAAAATTTCGTTAGCGGTTTTTCCGTCGATCATTATTGACCTATGACAAAATGAATTTTAGCATATGACGATAATAGTGAGGCATCAGCCCGCTGTCCAGCGAGAGGAGAGGTTTATGGAGCAGGAGAGTGAAATACAGTCAGTGCTCTTCGACGACAAGCATCGGGCGTTACAAACCGATATCGTCGCCGTCCAGTCACAGGTGGTGTATGGCAGCGTAGGCAACAGTATTGCCGTGCCGGCCATTAAAGCGCATGGGTTACGGGTGACGGCGGTACCGACGGTGCTGTTCAGTAACACCCCACATTATGAAACCTTTTATGGCGGGATTATCCCCGGCGACTGGTTTAATGGTTATCTCACTGCTTTACATGAGCGCGATGCCTTACGTGAACTCAAGGCGGTAACGACCGGCTATATGGGAAGCGCAGAGCAGATAGCGCTGCTCGCACGGTGGCTGGAAACCGTTCGCGCCGCGCATCCAGAGCTGTGTATTCTGGTCGATCCGGTGATGGGTGATATCGACAGCGGGATGTACGTGAAGGCCGAGATTCCGGAGGCGTACCGCACGCACCTGCTCCCGCTGGCGCAGGGCGTGACGCCGAACGTGTTTGAACTGCAAATGCTGAGTGGAAAACCGTGTCGCACGCTCGATGAGGCGATTTTGGCGGCAAAATCTCTGCTCACCGACACGCTGAAATGGGTGGTAATCACCAGTGCACCAGCTGATGTCGAGGAGGTGATCAACGTGGCGGTGGTGACGGCTGAAACGGTTGAGGTGTTAGCCCACCCGCGGGTGAAAACGGACCTCAAGGGAACCGGCGATCTGTTTTGCGCTGAACTGATAAGCGGTATCGTTGCAGGAAAAGCGCTTACCGCCGCCACACATGATGCTGCGCAGCGTGTGCTGGAAGTGATGACCTGGACCCACCTGTGCGGGTGTGATGAATTAATTCTGCCACCGGCAGGGGAGGCGCGATGAAGAGTTATCGGTTGGTGGTTCGCCAGCATGGACGTTTAGTGGGGCATTTCGATACCAGCGGCACCGAGGCGCTGGAAGATATCTGCGTGGCGCGCGCGATATTTGGTATTGCCGGCGGATATGACTGTGAACTGCTGGTGGCGGATTCAGAAAGACGGATGCTGGAAAGCGGGCCTGAAGGGATGAAAATTTTGATGCGAGAAGCGTGTTACCGCCCGATGACCTCGCAGATTTAATGCCGGATAGTGGCGTGAACGTCTTATCCGGCCTACGGTGAGAGTTTCTTTGTAGGCCGGATAAGCGCAGCGCCATCCGGTAAAGTGCTGCCTGATTGCCGGATGGCAGCGTAAACGCCTCATCCGGCCTACGCAGAATTACTTCTTGATGCGGATAACCGGGGTTTCGCCCACGGTCACGCTACCGGACAGTTTGATCAGTTCTTTGATTTCGTCCATGTTGGAGATAACAACCGGCGTCAGGGTAGACTTGGCTTTTTCTTCCAGCAGTGCCAGATCGAATTCAATAACCGGGTCGCCCACTTTAACGCGTTGACCTTCTTCAGCAATACGCTTGAAGCCTTCGCCTTTCAGTTCAACGGTATCAATACCGAAGTGAACGAACAGCTCAATGCCGCTATCAGATTCGATAGAGAACGCATGGTTGGTTTCAAAGATTTTGCCGATGGTGCCGTCTACAGGGGCAACCATTTTGTTACCGGTTGGTTTGATAGCGATGCCATCACCAACGATTTTTTCAGCAAAAACTACATCCGGCACGTCTTCGATGTTGACGATCTCGCCAGAGAGCGGAGCTATAATCTCAATAGTTCCGGTGTCTTTCTTATCATCAGAAACCAGAGATTTCAGTTTATCGAACAAACCCATGA
The DNA here is from genome assembly GCF_005280825.1 of Citrobacter sp. wls829. Taxonomy (NCBI): domain Bacteria; kingdom Pseudomonadati; phylum Pseudomonadota; class Gammaproteobacteria; order Enterobacterales; family Enterobacteriaceae; genus Citrobacter; species Citrobacter sp. wls829. The sequence continues at coordinate 13,784 of NZ_SZWP01000027.1, read as the reverse complement.
TCTTCTCCTAAGCAGTAAATTGGGCCGCATCTCGTGGATTAGCAGATTGTTTTTTCTTCAATGAACTTGTTAACCAGCGTCATTAACTCGTCCGTTGTCGGTTGAGCAAGAGCCTGCTCTGCTAACACCTTCGCATCTTCGAAGTTCGTGTTACGGATAATCTTCTTAATGCGCGGGATAGAAATGGCGCTCATAGAGAATTCGTCCAGACCCATCCCCAGCAACAGAAGTGTAGCACGTTCGTCGCCTGCAAGCTCACCACACATGCCGGTCCATTTGCCTTCAGCATGAGAAGCATCAATAACTTGCTTGATCAGCGTCAGAACAGATGGCGACATCGGTTGGTAAAGGTGGGAAATCATATCATTACCACGGTCAACTGCCAGGGTGTACTGCGTTAAATCATTGGTGCCGATACTAAAGAAGTCAACTTCTTTGGCTAAATGACGTGCAATGGTTGCCGCAGCCGGTGTTTCCACCATCACGCCAATCTCAATGGTTTCGTCAAATGCTTTGCCTTCGTCACGCAGTTCCTGTTTGTAGATTTCGATCTCTTTGCGCAGTGCGCGTACTTCTTCAACAGAGATGATCATCGGGAACATGATGCGCAGTTTGCCGAAAGCAGAAGCACGCAGGATGGCACGAACCTGGTCACGCAGGATCTCTTTACGGTCCAATGCGATACGAATAGCACGCCAGCCCAGGAACGGGTTTTCTTCTTTCGGGAAGTTCATGTACGGCAGCTCTTTATCGCCGCCAATGTCCATGGTACGCACGATGACCGCCTGCGAGCCACAGGCTTCAGCAACGGCTTTATACGCAGCAAACTGTTCTTCTTCAGTTGGCAGCGAGTCACGGTCCATAAACAGGAATTCGGTACGATACAGACCCACGCCTTCAGCGCCATTACGCTCAGCGCCTTCAACGTCACGCACGGTACCGATGTTGGCGCACACTTCAACCTGATGACCGTCCAGCGTGATAGCTGGCAGATCTTTCAGCTTAGCGAGTTCCGCTTTCTCGGTAGCAACTTGCTCCTGAACGGCGCGCAGTTGCTCAATAACGTCGTTGGTTGGATTGACGTAAACCAGATTGTTTACGGCATCCAGAATCAGATAGTCGTCGTTTTTCACCTGAGAGGTGACGCTGCCGGTACCCACGATGGCAGGCAGTTCCAGAGAACGCGCCATGATTGAGGTATGGGAAGTACGTCCACCCGCGTCAGTGATGAAACCCAGCACCTTATTCAGGTTCAGCTGTGCGGTTTCTGACGGTGTCAGATCGGCGGCAACCAGGATAACTTCGTCCTGAATAGCGCTCAGGTCAATAATTGCCAGACCCAGGATGTTACGCAGCAGGCGTTTACCGATGTCACGTACGTCAGCCGCACGTTCTTTCAGGTATTCATCATCCAGCTCTTCCAGAGCGGTGGCCTGACCTTCGATAATTTCATGCGCAGCTGCGTCAGCCGTCATGTGCTTATCTTTAATCAGGGCTATGATTTCCTGCTCCAGCTCCTCATCTTCGAGCAGCATGATATGCCCTTCAAAGATGGCTTCTTTTTCTTCACCGAACGTTTCACCAGCTTTGGTTTTGATCGCTTCCAGTTGCGCAGATGCCTTGGCACGACCGCTCAGAAAACGTTCAACTTCCTGATCAACCTTGTCGGCAGAAATTTTTTTCCGGTCAATGACGATTTCGTCTTCTTTCAGCAGCAGTGCTTTGCCGAAAGCGATACCCGGGGATGCTAAAATGCCTGAAATCATAACCCTACCTTACTTGTGACTGATATTGAAAAGAACTCGTTGAACTTACTCGAGTTCAGCCATCAGTTTAACCAGATGCTCAACTGCTTTCTGCTCGTCTTCGCCTTCTGCGGAAAGGGTAACAACGGTGCCCTGAGTCAGGCCCAGAGTCTGCAGTTTAAACAGGCTTTTGGCGCTAGCGCTTTTGCCGTTGGAAGTCACAGTAATTTCAGACGTAAAGCCTTTTGCTTCTTTAACGAACTGAGCAGCAGGGCGAGTATGCAGACCGTTCGGAGCGGTAATGGTAACTTCTTGCTGGAACATTATATTTCCCCAACTTATAGGTTTAGTGTTGTGGAACTAAAGTCTAGCCTGGCGGCTCAACTTTAGCCTGTATTGTTAGCGTCGACCTAAACAGGTCGCGACACAAAAGGAGTTCGGTGCAATCCGTTGCGGGCAACTTCTTGCCACTGACGTTTCTTTCGTCATTAAACATTATGCCGCGAAAGGAAGAATTGAACCAAATCATTAAATCGATTCAGCTCGCGCTTTTCCTGTAACGATTAATTTCGCGCATCAAAATAATTAGTTTGGTTAAATACCAGTTCCGGCGGGTTGAATCAATGCCAGGTGGGGCGAAACTTTGAAGCAGGCCACAAAAAAGCACCCAAAAGGGTGCTTTTTTACGCGTTTTTAACATGCTGGCATTACTGTTGCAGTTCTTTCTCAGTAAAGAGATCGGCAAACAGTGCAGTGCTCAGATAACGCTCACCCGATGACGGTAGAATAACCACTATATTCTTATTGGTAAAGCTTTCATCTTCCTGGAGTTTAAGCGCGGCAGCAACTGCGGCTCCTGAAGAGATACCTGCCAGAATACCTTCTTCTTCCATCAAGCGACGCGCGGTAGAGATAGCCTCGTCGTTAGTGATGGCGACCACTTTATCAATCAGTTTCAGATCGAGGTTGCCCGGAATGAAACCAGCGCCAATGCCCTGAATTTTATGTGGGCCGGGCTTGAGTTCTTCACCCGCCAGCGCCTGAGCGATGACCGGAGAATCTGTCGGTTCCACGGCAACGGTGATCAAATCCGTTTTGCCTTTGGTCCCTTTGATATAACGGGAAACGCCGGTCAGCGTACCGCCGGTGCCAACGCCGGAGATAAACACATCCACCTGACCATCGGTGTCTTCCCAGATTTCCGGGCCGGTGGTTTTTTCGTGAATTTCCGGGTTAGCCGGGTTACTGAATTGCTGAAGCAGCAGGAATTTTTCCGGATTGCTGGCAACAATTTCTTCTGCTTTCTGAATCGCGCCCTTCATGCCTTTTGCGCCTTCAGTTAGCACCAGATTTGCACCCAGCGCTTTCAGCAGCTTACGACGCTCAATGCTCATCGTTTCCGGCATCGTCAGGGTCAGCTTGTAACCGCGCGCGGCAGCAACGTAGGCCAGGGCAATACCGGTGTTACCGCTGGTCGGTTCAACCAGTTCAATACCCGGTTTCAGCACACCACGTTTTTCGGCATCCCAAATCATATTGGCACCGATACGGCATTTGACGCTAAAGCTCGGGTTGCGTGATTCTACCTTCGCCAGAATGCGTCCGTTACCGATACGGTTCAGTCGAACCAGCGGCGTATGACCGATAGTCAGCGAGTTGTCTTCAAAAATCTTACTCATGGCCTGTCCTTAACTGTATGAAATTGGGATACCGCATCAGCATACCTGTTGAGAAAGTATGGGGAAGTAAGGAAATCGCATATCTATATGCTGATGAGAAATAATGCCTTGCAGTATGGAATAAGAGCGGGCATAAGACGGCCCGCATTTACACATTTTTGCATTACTTCCATAACGCGTGCTTAGCACGATAGCAATCTACCCACATCGCGGTGGCACCGCAAACGGCAACCGGCATGATAAACATGTTAAGCACCGGGATCAGGGTGAACAGGCTGGTCAGCGCGCCAAACTGCATATTGGTGACTTTGCGCGTGCGCAGGGCGGTACGCATCTCTTTGAACGGCACTTTGTGGTTATCAAACGGGTAATCACAATATTGGATAGCCAGCATCCACGCGCTAAACAGGAACCACAGTACTGGCGCAACGGTCTGTCCAATGCCGGGGATAAAATAGAGCAGCAGCAGTACGACTGCGCGCGGAAGGTACCAGGCCAGTTTTTGCCATTCACGTTTCATAATACGCGGAACATCTTTCATAATACCGAGCACGCCGGTGTCGGGTGGCGTTGCGCCGGTCAGTCGCGCTTCCAGTTGTTCAGCCAGTAAGCCGTTAAACGGTGCCGCGATCCAGTTGGCAAGCGTGGAGAAAAAATAGCCAAATACCAGCAGCACGGAGAATGTCACAATGGGCCACAGCAAATAACTGAGCCACTGTAGCCAGTCCGGAACATGACTCATTAGAGCGGGTATCCAGCTATCCAGTTGGCTAAATAACCACCAGAACGCGCCCCCCATCAGCAAAATGTTCACCAGCAACGGCAGGAGAACAAAGCGACGGATCCCCGGTTGGCTGATGAGCTTCCATCCCTGAGAAAAATAATAAAAACCGCTGCGTGGTACACTTGCAGATGATGAAACCATAGTCGGGACATGCTCCTTGTGGTCTAAGTCCAGGTCAACTTCGCGTATATTACCGGGTTGTTGAGCGTTAGGCTGTTCAGAAATGTTCGAAAAAACAGCAAAAAGCACGATTTTATTCATCTTTATGCTGTGAAAGCCAAGAGTACACTTGCACTAGACGTAATCGGCAAATACTCTTAGTGAGTAAATGTTTGCCGTGGTGGCAAGGTGTTAGAACAACAGAGAATATAATGATGCAGGATTTGCGTCTGATATTAATCATTGTTGGCGCGATCGCCATAATCGCTTTACTGGTACATGGTTTCTGGACTAGCCGTAAAGAACGGTCTTCTATATTCCGCGATCGCCCACTGAAACGCATGAAGTCTAAACGTGATGACGAGGATTCTATCGACGATAACGTCGAGGAAGACGAAGGCGTGGGCGAAGTCCGCGTACATCGTGTGAATCATGCTCCCGGCAGCGGTCAGGAACATGGTGTTCCTCCTCAGTCGCCGCAACACCAGTACCAGCCGCCTTATGCGTCTGCTCAGCCGCGTCAACCCGCGCAGCAGCCCGCTCAAGCGCCGGTACCGCCGCCGCATGTTCAGCCTGTGCAGCAGCCTGTACAACCGGTGTCGCATCAGCCTGTACCACAGCAGCCGATGCAGCACCAGCCGGTCGCGCCGCAAGTTCAGCAGCCGGTGCAGCATGCGCCACAGCCTGCTCCGCAGGCCTTCCAGCCAGCCGAGCCTGTCGTTGAGCAACCGCAGCCAGAGCCGGTCGTTGAGCCAGCGCCCGTTGTGGAAAAACCGCAGCCTAAAGAAACGGTCATTATTATGAACGTGGCGGCACATCATGGCAGCGAACTCAATGGCGAAGTGCTGCTCAACAGCATTCAGCAGGCAGGCTTTAAATTTGGCGATATGAATATTTTCCATCGTCATCTGAGCCCCGATGGCAGCGGCCCGTCACTGTTCAGTCTGGCCAATATGGTGAATCCGGGGACATTCGACCCTGAGATGACCGGCGATTTCACTACGCCTGGCGTGACTATCTTTATGCAGGTGCCGTCCTACGGGGACGAGCTGCAAAACTTTAAGCTGATGCTGCAGTCAGCGCAGCACATCGCCGATGAAGTGGGTGGTGTGGTGCTCGACGATCAACGTCGCATGATGACGCCGCAGAAACTGCGCGAGTATCAGGACCGCATCCGCGACGTTATAGAATCTCACGCCTGATTGCCCTCTGGCGTGACATCTCCTTTCTGAACCCCCGCCTGTCGGGGGTTTTTTATCATTGATGGTGCGATATGGAATCAATCGAACAACAACTGACAGAACTGCGAACCACGCTTCGCCATCATGAGTATCTTTACCATGTGATGGACGCACCGGACATTCCCGATGCGGAATATGATCGCCTGATGCGCGAACTGCGTGAACTGGAAGCTCAGCACCCGGATCTGATTACGCCCGACTCGCCGACGCAACGCGTCGGTGCGGCTCCGCTGGCGTCCTTCAGTCAGATACGTCATGAAGTGCCGATGTTGTCGCTGGACAACGTATTTGATGAAGAGAGTTTTCTCGCGTTCAATAAACGCGTACAGGACCGACTGAAGAGTACGGATAAGCTGACTTGGTGCTGTGAACTAAAGCTGGACGGTCTGGCGGTAAGCATTCTGTATGAAAACGGCGTGCTGGTCAGCGCGGCAACGCGCGGTGATGGCACGACCGGTGAAGACATTACCTCGAATGTGCGTACCATTCGCGCGGTCCCGCTCAAGCTGCGCGGCGACAATATTCCAACGCGTCTGGAAGTACGTGGCGAAGTTTTTTTGCCGCAGGCGGGTTTTGAAAAAATCAATGAAGACGCGCGTCGTACTGGCAATAAAGTGTTTGCTAACCCACGTAACGCGGCAGCCGGTTCATTACGCCAGCTCGATCCGCGTATCACGGCGAAGCGACCGCTGACCTTCTTCTGCTATGGCGTCGGCGTGCTGGAAGGGGGTGAACTGCCGGATACCCATTTGGATCGTTTGCTGCAATTCAAAGCGTGGGGACTTCCGGTCAGCGACAGGGTCACGCTGTGCGACTCTCCGGAGGAAGTACTTGCTTACTATCATCAGGTTGAAGCAGACCGACCAACGCTCGGCTTCGACATTGACGGCGTGGTGATTAAGGTCAACTCGCTGGCGCTGCAGGAGCAACTGGGCTTTGTGGCCCGTGCGCCGCGCTGGGCGGTGGCGTTTAAGTTCCCGGCGCAGGAACAGATGACCTTTGTGCGCGATGTTGAGTTTCAGGTCGGACGTACCGGGGCGATTACGCCCGTCGCTCGCCTTGAACCGGTACAGGTAGCGGGGGTGCTGGTCAGTAACGCCACGCTGCACAACGCCGATGAAATCGATCGTCTGGGTTTACGCATTGGTGACAAGGTGGTGATTCGCCGCGCGGGTGATGTGATCCCGCAAGTGGTGAACGTGGTGCTTTCCGAGCGCCCCGAAGAGACGCGTGAAATCGTCTTCCCAACCCATTGCCCGGTGTGTGGTTCTGACGTTGAGCGTGTGGAAGGTGAAGTCGTTACCCGCTGCACCGGTGGTCTCATTTGCGGTGCACAGCGTAAAGAATCCCTCAAGCATTTTGTTTCGCGTCGGGCGCTGGATGTGGACGGCATGGGCGATAAGATTATCGATCAGCTGGTCGAGAAAGAGTATGTCCATATGCCAGCCGATCTGTTCCAGTTAACAGCCGGTAAGTTGACGGGGCTGGATCGCATGGGGCCGAAGTCGGCACAAAACGTGGTCAATGCGCTGGAAAAAGCCAAACAAACCACGTTTGCCCGCTTTCTCTATGCGTTGGGTATCCGTGAAGTGGGCGAAGCCACGGCCGCAGGTCTGGCAAGCTATTTCGGTACGTTGGATGCGCTGGAAGCGGCGTCTATTGAGGAGCTACAAAAAGTCCCTGACGTCGGCATTGTGGTTGCCACTCACGTGTTTAACTTCTTTGCCGAAGAGAGCAACCGTGAGGTCATTGGCCAGCTACTGGCACAGGGCATTCACTGGCCTGCGCCGGTGGTCATCAACGCTGAAGAGATCGACAGCCCGTTTGCCGGGAAAACGGTGGTACTGACGGGAAGCCTGAGCCAGATGTCGCGCGATGACGCCAAAGCCCGGTTGACCGAACTGGGGGCGAAAGTGGCGGGCAGCGTGTCGAAGAAAACCGATCTGGTGATTGCCGGTGAAGCCGCAGGCTCCAAGCTTGCCAAAGCACAGGAGCTGGGCATTGCTGTGATTGATGAAGCGGAGATGATCCGCTTACTGGGCGCCTGAGATGGAAAAAGAGCAACTGATTGACATCGCTAATACCGTCATGCCCTTTGGCAAATACAAAGGGCGTCGGTTGATTGATGTGCCGGAAGAGTATCTGCTGTGGTTTGCCCGTAAGGATGAATTTCCACCGGGCAAACTAGGCGAGCTGATGCAAATTACGTTGCTGATTAAAACTGAGGGGCTGACGCAGCTGGTACAGCCCCTAAAACGTCCGCTTTAAGCCTTTGCGGCGCGGCCTTCCTGCTGCGCCTGCAAGGCGTCAGTTTGTCGCTTATAGCGACGAGCCAGCACTGCGCAGACCATCAGCTGGATTTGATGGAATATCATCAACGGCAGCACCATCATGCCGATCACCGACGTCGGGAACAGAATGTTTGCCATGGGGATCCCGTTCGCCAGGCTCTTTTTCGACCCGCAGAATACAATGGTGATTTCATCGGCCTTATTGAAACCGCATTTACGCGCCACAAAGACATTTATCCCGATCACAATAGCCAGCAGTACGACGCTGACTACCACGATAAACAACAGTGAACCTACCCCGACTTTGTGCCAGATCCCATTCACCACGGCTTCGCTGAAGGCAGAATAAACCACCAGCAGAATCGAAGACTGGTCCGTTTTAGCGATCCATTTTTTATGTTGTGACACCCAGTTACCAATCCACGGGCGTGAAAGATGCCCCAGCACGAACGGCAGCAGCAGTTGCAGCATAATTTTACCCACCTGCTCAAGGCTGCCTTCTGCGCCATGCATATTCATCACCAGACCGACCAACAACGGTGAGAGAAAAATACCCAACAGGCTGGAGGCGGAGGCAGAGCACACGGCGGCGGCCACGTTACCACCGGCCAGCGAGGTGAAGGCAATCGCCGACTGCACCGTGGCAGGCAAAATGCACAGATACAGGAAACCCGTGTACAGCATCGGATCGACGTTAACCGGTGCCCACCAGGCAAACAGCACGCCCAGCACCGGGAAGACGACAAAGGTGCTGCACATCACCCACAGATGCAACCGCCAGTGGCTACCGCCGGCAATAATGGCTTCTCGTGAGAGTTTGGCCCCATGCATAAAGAACAGCAGGGCAATCGCTGCGGTGGTTAACCCTTCAAAGAAAGGGACAAATCCACCCTCGGCGGGAAAAAAAGAAGCCAGTAACACAACGGTAATCAGCGTCAACGTGAACGGATCGAGGATACGAAAAAGTTTCATAAAAGCTCCTGGAATTCGGTCGTACTAGTTTGCGTTTTTCTGTTTGAGAAATAAAATTGATTTATTGCATCCATATATGAATTAAATCGATGAATTACTCTCTGCGTCAACTGCGTATTTTTGTCACCGTCGCTCGGGCCAAAAGCTTTAGTCGGGCGGGGGATATCATCGGCTTAAGCCAGTCGGCGGTGAGCCACAGCGTAAAAGAGCTGGAAGGGCAGACGGGCGTGCGTCTGTTGGACAGGACCACACGAGAGGTGGTGCTTACCGACGCCGGACAACAGCTGGCAGCACGCCTTGAGCGTATCCTGGATGAGCTGCACAGCACGCTGCGCGAAGCCGGGCAGGTTGGCACGCAGCTCACCGGTACAGTTCGTGTCGCGGCCAGCCAGACCATCTCTGCCCATCTTATTCCCCAGTGTATTGCCCAGAGTAATGCGCTTTATCCTGCGATCGATTTTGTCCTGCATGACAGGCCGCAGCAGTGGGTACTGGAAAGTATTCGTCAGGGGGAAGTGGATTTCGGCATTGTTATCGATCCGGGTGCGGCAACGGACCTGCAGTGTGAAGCGGTGCTGTCGGAACCCTTCCTGCTGCTGTGTCGGGAGGATCATCCTTTAGCCGAGCGGGAGTGGGTTAATTGGCAGGATCTCCTGCACGAACGTCTGGTGTTGCAGGATTACGCCTCTGGTAGCCGACCGCTGATTGATGCGGCACTGGCCCATTTCTCCATTGATGCCAACATTGTGCAGGAGATAGGCCACCCGGCAACGCTCTTTCCGATGGTCGAAGCGGGGATTGGTATCAGCGTACTGCCCGCGCTGGCGCTCCCCCTGCCGCAGGGCAGCCATTTGCAGGTCAAACGTCTGACGCCGGTGGTTGAACGACAGCTGATGCTGGCTCGACGTAAAAATCGCTCTTTATCGACCGCCGCTCAGGCATTGTGGGACGTCGTGCGCACACAGGCCAGTGAATTAACCGCCGGTCGTGCGCGGGATCCGCTGTATCAGTTATAAGCCCCCTCCATGCCATTTCCGGCAGGAGAATAATGTGAAGTTGGGCGGGTTTAGCGCAACTCATCAATACCGATTTACTATCGTTCGACGGGAAAAACTGTATTGGTAATCGATTGCGTAGTCTCGTTATAACATCGGGGTACGCTACGTTATTTCGATTACTCAGTTTTAAGGACATCTCATGAGCCACACTCTTTTCTCTCAGAATCCCTGGTATAGCGCCGATATCATTCGTGGTTATAAACCTGACTTCACGCCACGCGTGGCGTTTATTCTCGGCTCCGGGCTGGGCGCGTTGGCCGAGCAAATCGAGGATGCGGTGGCGATCTCTTACGAGAAGCTGCCAGGGTTCCCGGTCAGCACCGTACATGGACATGCGGGGGAACTGGTGCTGGGGAATCTGGCTGGCGTTCCTGTGGTCTGCATGAAAGGGCGTGGGCACTTCTACGAAGGTCGCGGCATGACGGTGATGACCGATGCTATTCGTACCCTTAAACTGCTGGGCTGCGAACTGCTATTTTGCACCAACGCGGCGGGCTCTTTACGTCCTGAAGTCGGTCCGGGCAGCCTGGTGGCGCTCAGCGATCACATTAATACCATGCCAGGCACGCCAATGGTTGGACTCAACGATGAGCGTTTTGGCGAGCGTTTCTTCTCGCTGGCGAACGCCTACGATGCAGACTACCGTGCGATCCTGCAAACCGTAGCGAAAGAAGAGGGATTCCCGCTGAGCGAAGGCGTATTTGTCTCCTATCCGGGACCGAACTTTGAGACGGCGGCAGAAATTCGCATGATGCAGATTATTGGCGGTGATGTGGTTGGTATGTCGGTGGTCCCTGAAGTTATCGCTGCACGTCACTGTGAATTGAAGGTGGTTGCGGTTTCTGCCATCACCAACCTGGCAGAAGGGCTGGGGGATGTGAAGTTATCCCATGCCCAGACGTTGGCGGCGGCGGAACTCTCCCGACAGAACTTCATCAATTTGATCTGCGGCTTCTTGCGTAAGCTGGCCTGAATAAAAACGATAACTGACCCCGCTTGCGGGGTCTTACTTTTTTGGCAAGGAACGGAAAAATGGGTATCGCCTCACGCTTAAAGCTCATGTCGTTTTTGCAATATTTCATCTGGGGAAGCTGGTTGGTGACCCTGGGTTCTTACATGATCAACACCCTGCATTTTACCGGTGCCAACGTGGGTATGGTTTATAGCTCGAAAGGGCTGGCGGCGATTATTATGCCTGGCATCATGGGGATCATCGCTGATAAATGGTTGCGCGCCGAACGCGCCTACATGCTGTGTCACCTGGTGTGCGCGGGTGTGCTGCTGTATGCCACCACCGTGACCGATGCAGATACCATGTTCTGGGTGATGCTGATTAACGCCATGGCTTATATGCCGACGATTGCGTTGTCGAACAGCGTCTCATACTCCTGCCTGGCGCAATCCGGCCAGGATCCGGTCACGGCTTTCCCGCCGATTCGCGTGTTTGGCACGATTGGCTTTATTGTGGCTATGTGGACGGTAAGCCTGATGGGACTGGAACTGAGCAGCGCCCAGCTGTATATCGCCTCCGGCGCCTCATTACTGCTGGCGATGTACGCGTTTACCTTACCGAAAATCCCGGTTGCTGAGAAGAAAGTGGCAACGACGCTTGCTGGAAAGCTGGGACTGGATGCGTTTGTGCTGTTTAAAAATCCGCGTATGGCGATATTCTTTCTCTTTGCCATGATGCTGGGGGCGGTACTGCAAATCACCAACGTCTTTGGTAATCCGTTCCTGCATGATTTTGCCCGTAACCCTGAATTTGCTGGCAGCTTTGTCGTGAAGTATCCCTCTATTTTGCTGTCGGTGTCGCAGATGGCGGAAGTGGGCTTCATTCTCACCATTCCGTTCTTCCTCAAACGCTTTGGGATTAAAACGGTGATGCTGATGAGCATGCTGGCGTGGACGTTGCGTTTTGGTTTCTTTGCGTTTGGCGATCCGTCACCGTTTGGCTTTGTGCTGTTACTGATGTCGATGATCGTTTACGGTTGCGCGTTTGATTTCTTCAACATATCCGGATCGGTGTTCGTCGAGCAGGAAGTCAGTTCCAACATTCGCGCCAGCGCACAGGGGCTGTTTATGACCATGGTGAACGGCGTCGGGGCGTGGGTGGGTTCAATTCTGAGCGGCATGGCGGTGGACTATTTCTCCGTCGATGGCGTGAAGGACTGGCAAACCATCTGGTTGGTGTTTGCGGCTTATGCGCTGGCGTTGGCCGTCATTTTTGCGCTGTTCTTCAAATACAAGCATGAGCCGGAAAGGTCCGCGCAGAAATCGCTGGCACATTAATCCTTACCTGCGGTGGGCGAATGCTGCCCGCCGTTTTATGTTCTGTGATGCAATGTGGTAACTTTGCGCATTATCCTTCTCCGCTGGAGCGCATTACTCATGGAACGCACGCATCGTATCGATCTGAAGTTACTGCGTTATTTTCTGGCAGTCGCAGAAGAACTGCATTTTGGACGTGCGGCTGCTCGCCTGAATATGTCACAACCCCCGCTAAGTATTCATATCAAAGAGCTGGAACAGCAGCTCGGCACACTGTTGTTTATCCGGCATTCCCGTAGCGTGACCTTAACCCACGCCGGAAAAATTCTGATGGAAGAGTCACGCCGCCTGTTATCCAGCGCTAACCAGGCGCTGGCACGCGTGGAGCAGATTGGCCGCGGTGAGGCAGGGCGAGTCGAACTGGGCGTAATAGGCACGGCGATGTGGGGAAAAATGCGCCCGGTGATGCGGCGATTTTTGAAAGAGAACCCGAACGTTGAGGTTCTGTTTCGCGAAAACATGCCGGCAATGCAGATGACGCTGCTGGAGCGGCGTGAGCTGGATGCGGGGATTTGGCGGATGGCGACAGCACCCTCGCCCGGATTTACCAGCCTGCGCTTGCATGAGTCTTCATTTTTGGTGGCGATGCCGGAAGAACATCCGCTGAGCGCTCATGACGCCGTGCCGCTGGAAGCACTGCGTAATGAATATTTTGTCACGATGCCTTCCATTCATACTGACTGGGCATTTTTGCAGCGTGTGTGCCAGAGCGCCGGATTTTCACCGATGATTATTCGTGAGGTGAGGGAGCCACAAACGGTGCTGGCGATGATCAGTATGGGGATTGGTATTACGTTAATTGCAGATAGTTATGCGCAGATGAACTGGCCTGGCGTGGTATTCCGCCCGCTGGAAGAACGCATTCCTGCTGATTTATATATTGTGTATGACCAACAGCAGGCAACACCTGCGCTGGAGAAACTGGTTGGGGCATTGACGATGTGATGTGTGCCGGATGGCGACTGACATTTTATCCGGCCTACAACGACGTAGACCGTTGGCCTGATAAGCGCAGCGCATCAGGCAGAGAATGGCTGAATTGTTAAATTCTACGCATAGCAAAAAGGCGCCTTTAGGGCACCTTTTTACATAGAAAATCCAGCTGGCGAGAAAGTGGTGGGTGATGACGGGATCGAACCGCCGACCCCCTCCTTGTAAGGGAGGTGCTCTCCCAGCTGAGCTAATCACCCACTTCGGTACTTCATATTTTGACAGAAAATCCAGCTGGCGAGAAAGTGGTGGGTGATGACGGGATCGAACCGCCGACCCCCTCCTTGTAAGGGAGGTGCTCTCCCAGCTGAGCTAATCACCCACTTCGGTACTTCATATTTTGACAGAAAATCCAGCTGGCGAGAAAGTGGTGGGTGATGACGGGATCGAACCGCCGACCCCCTCCTTGTAAGGGAGGTGCTCTCCCAGCTGAGCTAATCACCCACTTCTCAATTTTCTGTTCTACACGGCGGAGACTACATAAAGTAGTTGGTGGGTGATGACGGGTTCGAACCGCCGACCCCCTCCTTGTAAGGG
>NZ_SZWP01000060.1:0-732 GCF_005280825.1 Citrobacter sp. wls829 | reverse complement strand
CAGATAATGCCCGATGACTTTGTCATGCAGCTCCACCGATTTTGAGAACGACAGCGACTTCCGTCCCAGCCGTGCCAGGTGCTGCCTCAGATTCAGGTTATGCCGCTCAATTCGCTGCGTATATCGCTTGCTGATTACGTGCAGCTTTCCCTTCAGGCGGGATTCATACAGCGGCCAGCCATCCGTCATCCATATCACCACGTCAAAGGGTGACAGCAGGCTCATAAGACGCCCCAGCGTCGCCATAGTGCGTTCACCGAATACGTGCGCAACAACCGTCTTCCGGAGCCTGTCATACGCGTAAAACAGCCAGCGCTGGCGCGATTTAGCCCCGACGTATCCCCACTGTTCGTCCATTTCCGCGCAGACGATGACGTCACTGCCCGGCTGTATGCGCGAGGTTACCGACTGCGGCCTGAGTTTTTTAAATGGCGGAAAATCGTGTTGAGGCCAACGCCCATAATGCGGGCAGTTGCCCGGCATCCAACGCCATTCATGGCCATATCAATGATTTTCTGGTGCGTACCGGGTTGAGAAGCGGTGTAAGTGAACTGCAGTTGCCATGTTTTACGGCAGTGAGAGCAGAGATAGCGCTGATGTCCGGCGGTGCTTTTGCCGTTACGCACCACCCCGTCAGTAGCTGAACAGGAGGGACAGCTGATAGAAACAGAAGCCACTGGAGCACCTCAAAAACACCATCATACACTAAATCAGTAAGTTGGCAGCATCACC
>NZ_SZWP01000059.1:0-721 GCF_005280825.1 Citrobacter sp. wls829 | reverse complement strand
ATCCGGGTTGCGGACAGTGTCTGGTGGGTAGTTTGACTGGGGCGGTCTCCTCCTAAAGAGTAACGGAGGAGCACGAAGGTTAGCTAATCCTGGTCGGACATCAGGAGGTTAGTGCAAAGGCATAAGCTAGCTTGACTGCGAGAGTGACGGCTCGAGCAGGTGCGAAAGCAGGTCTTAGTGATCCGGTGGTTCTGAATGGAAGGGCCATCGCTCAACGGATAAAAGGTACTCCGGGGATAACAGGCTGATACCGCCCAAGAGTTCATATCGACGGCGGTGTTTGGCACCTCGATGTCGGCTCATCACATCCTGGGGCTGAAGTAGGTCCCAAGGGTATGGCTGTTCGCCATTTAAAGTGGTACGCGAGCTGGGTTTAGAACGTCGTGAGACAGTTCGGTCCCTATCTGCCGTGGGCGCTGGAGAATTGAGGGGGGCTGCTCCTAGTACGAGAGGACCGGAGTGGACGCATCACTGGTGTTCGGGTTGTCATGCCAATGGCATTGCCCGGTAGCTAAATGCGGAAGAGATAAGTGCTGAAAGCATCTAAGCACGAAACTTGCCCCGAGATGAGTTCTCCCTGACTCCTTGAGAGTCCTGAAGGAACGTTGAAGACTACGACGTTGATAGGTCGGGTGTGTAAGTGTAGCGATACATTGAGCTAACCGATACTAATGAACCGTGAGGCTTAACCTTACAACGCCAAAGGTGTTTTGGCGAAAGA
>NZ_SZWP01000018.1:0-579 GCF_005280825.1 Citrobacter sp. wls829 | reverse complement strand
AATCTAGACACTTCCGAGCCGTTGATAATACTGGTTTTCATATTCTGTCGGTGACATCTGATCGCTAGAACCATGCCGACGCTTACTGTTATAAAACATTTCGATGTAATCAAAAATATCGCTGCGGGCTTCTTCCCGCGTTCCGTAGATCTTTTTCTTTATCCGTTCGCGTTTCAACAACTGGAAAAAGCTTTCTGCAACCGCATTATCATGGCAGTTACCGCGACGGCTCATGCTGCCCTCCAGGCCGTGTGATTTCAGGAACGACTGCCACTCATGGCTTGTGTACTGACTGCCCTGATCCGAATGAACCAGCACCTGTTTTTGGGGATTACGCCGCCATACAGCCATCAGCAGTGCGTTCAGGACAATGTCCTTTGTCATCCGGGATTGCATGGACCAGCCGATAATTTTGCGTGAGAACAGATCAACAACAACGGCAAGATACAGCCAGCCTTCGTGGGTCCTGATGTAGGTTATGTCCGTTACCCAACGCTCATCCGGAGCATCCGGATTGAACTGTCGCTGGAGCCTGTTGGGCGACACGATACTGGCCTCGCCTTTACGTGCCCGCGGGCT
>NZ_SZWP01000026.1:0-566 GCF_005280825.1 Citrobacter sp. wls829 | reverse complement strand
GGCACTGTTGCAAATAGTCGGTGGTGATAAACTTATCATCCCCTTTTGCTGATGGAGCTGCACATGAACCCATTCAAAGGCCGGCATTTTCAGCGTGACATCATTCTGTGGGCCGTACGCTGGTACTGCAAATACGGCATCAGTTACCGTGAGCTGCAGGAGATGCTGGCTGAACGCGGAGTGAATGTCGATCACTCCACGATTTACCGCTGGGTTCAGCGTTATGCGCCTGAAATGGAAAAACGGCTGCGCTGGTACTGGCGTAACCCTTCCGATCTTTGCCCGTGGCACATGGATGAAACCTACGTGAAGGTCAATGGCCGCTGGGCGTATCTGTACCGGGCCGTCGACAGCCGGGGCCGCACTGTCGATTTTTATCTCTCCTCCCGTCGTAACAGCAAAGCTGCATACCGGTTTCTGGGTAAAATCCTCAACAACGTGAAGAAGTGGCAGATCCCGCGATTCATCAACACGGATAAAGCGCCCGCCTATGGTCGCGCGCTTGCTCTGCTCAAACGCGAAGGCCGGTGCCCGTCTGACGTTGAACACCGACAGATTAAGTACCG
>NZ_SZWP01000025.1:0-550 GCF_005280825.1 Citrobacter sp. wls829 | reverse complement strand
TGGATTTTGCGATAACCATAGACGCATCCCGATTCCAGCCAGAACTGTTTAATCTGTCCTGTCAGTCTCAGGTCTGCCTGATGGCGTTGTGAATGCGGCTGCTGAAGCCAGGCGTAAAAACCACTAGGATGAACATCCAGCACCCGACAGAGCAGGCGAACAGGCCAGCAACAGGAGTTGTCACGGATAAAGGCGTACCTCAGTCGGACAGCTTTGCGAAGTACGCCGCTGTGAGTTCAACAGGTGGATGCAACACATTGGTTAAAACGCTCTGCGGGTGATTCATAGTCTAGCGTTTTTCTTGGCCTCTCGTTGAGCTGCCTGGCAACACTGTTTAGTCTTTGCTGGCTGTGAACTGATAAGTCAGTTCCTTTTGGAAAATACTGTCTGAGTAATCTGTTTGTATTTTCATTTGAGCCGCGTTGCCAGGGAGATTGAGGATCGCAGAAGTAAACCTGAATATCTGTGGCTACGGTCGTGGGGGCAGTCCAATGGGAAAAAAACGCTCCCGGACGGGAGCATAAGCCAGTGACTTCGGCGTCAAATGAGG
>NZ_SZWP01000109.1:0-528 GCF_005280825.1 Citrobacter sp. wls829 | reverse complement strand
TGAGACAGGTGCTGCATGGCTGTCGTCAGCTCGTGTTGTGAAATGTTGGGTTAAGTCCCGCAACGAGCGCAACCCTTATCCTTTGTTGCCAGCGGTTCGGCCGGGAACTCAAAGGAGACTGCCAGTGATAAACTGGAGGAAGGTGGGGATGACGTCAAGTCATCATGGCCCTTACGAGTAGGGCTACACACGTGCTACAATGGCATATACAAAGAGAAGCGACCTCGCGAGAGCAAGCGGACCTCATAAAGTATGTCGTAGTCCGGATTGGAGTCTGCAACTCGACTCCATGAAGTCGGAATCGCTAGTAATCGTAGATCAGAATGCTACGGTGAATACGTTCCCGGGCCTTGTACACACCGCCCGTCACACCATGGGAGTGGGTTGCAAAAGAAGTAGGTAGCTTAACCTTCGGGAGGGCGCTTACCACTTTGTGATTCATGACTGGGGTGAAGTCGTAACAAGGTAACCGTAGGGGAACCTGCGGTTGGATCACCTCCTTACCTTAAAGAAACGTTCTTTGTAGTG
>NZ_SZWP01000024.1:0-493 GCF_005280825.1 Citrobacter sp. wls829 | reverse complement strand
AACAAAGGTATAGCTGCCGTCGGCGTTGATGGTCAGCGCGCCATAGCCCGCAAGCGTCGCGGTCTGGCCTGCGGCCCACGTCGTTGCGCCCACCGTAAATGCGCTGACTTTCAGCGTATCGCCGTCCGGGTCGCTGGCGCCGTTCAGCAGATTCTGCAAAGCCGTGCTGGTCAGCGTCTGGTCTTCCGCTGTGCTGGCGGTTTTGCCGACAACCCCGGTCGGCGCACCGTTCGTTAACGTTACGGTGACGTTCGCGGTTTCGGTTTTGCCGCCGCTGGTAACGGTATAAGTGAAACTATCGGTGCCGACATAGCCGTCGTTCAGGGTGTAAACCACCTTGCCGTTGCTGACGGTCACCGTACCGTGCGCGCCGTTGGTGGTGGCGGTAATGGCTTTGTCGCTGTTGGCGAAGCTGTCGTTATTAAAGACATCAATCACCAGCGGGTCGCGCCCGTGGCCGGTCTGGCTGTCGTTAAACGCATCCTGCACCGGC
>NZ_SZWP01000022.1:0-440 GCF_005280825.1 Citrobacter sp. wls829 | reverse complement strand
ATTCCCTTATTTAAAGTATGGTTACTGACAGAATTCGAGAACCGATTTAAATTAAATTACTGGTTCATCCACTTACAATGAAATGAATCTAGCACACCTTAAGAAACAAATTCATTACAATCGTGTAATGTACATAGCTGTATTACATTTACGTCATCTTCCCCACAGGTTGATTATTTTTATATATGATCATAAGGACATCTTTTATGTACCTCAGAAGGTAATTACACATGAATATATTAATCACGACCACTGCGTTTACAGCTTTATTTTGTGGGGCAGCTTTTGCTCAGTCCAGTGATATTGCCCATGAAGCACATCGATTTGTTAATAATGCCTCAGCCGTCAGTCATGTGAATTCCTCGACGCATGAAAACTTACCGGACAGGGTTAATAAAAACAACACGCCCTCATTCTCTGAAATGAATGAACATGAAAGG
>NZ_SZWP01000021.1:0-404 GCF_005280825.1 Citrobacter sp. wls829 | reverse complement strand
TCGATATCTTCCGGCCAGCGGACGGTGGTAAAGGGTGTCCAGTCCCGGGGCCTGTCGGTCCACAATGGTTTTGTCGGCACCGGCTTTGCTTCCATATAGTGACAGCAATGACTCCACAGGCCGTAAACCGCTGACACATCCCCCACGGTCCAGGTCAGGACAAAACGGTCCACAACGTCGCAGGTGCCTGGTTTACAGACCGCGCAGTATATCCGGTGCCCCCATTCTGCATGCCCGCTCATCTGCACCCGTTCGGCATGAATATCCGCCCAGTCAAAAACCTTCACCTGCACCGGCCAGCATTTCCACGGCCAGATACCACGCTGGTATTCATAGGCATACACTTTCTGCCGCTTACGGTTAAAGCGGAGCGGCGCACCACGGGGTTCGAATAAAACAATTTT
>NZ_SZWP01000034.1:0-1184 GCF_005280825.1 Citrobacter sp. wls829 | reverse complement strand
ACACACCGGTTTTTCGGGGGGATTACCCTGACAGTAAATTCTAGATGTCTGGCCAGTTCCATTCCTCTGTCCCATGTCAGTGATTTTCTGAGTTCTGACGGTAAACTCAGGAATTTGTCGGTAAGAGCCTGATTTACTGAGACAGAATCTTTGCCCCTGAGTCTAAGGATGATCGTATAACGTGATTTTCGGTCTACAAGTGTGGCTATATGAGAGTTTTTTGTACCTGAGACTAAATCGCCCTCCCAATGCCCCAGAGAGCGTCTGTTATCGATATTTCGGGAACGTTCGTGAATTGGTGTTCCGTTCACTATGTTAATCGTACCTCTTTCGCCTTTGCGGGTATGACGCCTGCCATGGCGAAGGCTATGCGACCGTCGCAGATGCTGTATATTCAGGTGGTGTAGCGCTTCACGGCTACGAAAGTACAGCGTTTTATAAATTGTCTCAGGTGATATTCGCAGCGTTTTTTGACGTGGTTTTGTTCGCCTTAACCATCCTGATATTTGCTCTGGAGACCATTTCATCTCCAGCTTTTCCAGAACAAGCTTTCGCAATGGTAAATTTTGATCCAGTAAGCACGGTTTTGGCCTTTTCGCCATTCTGTTGGCTCGGTTATTAGCATCAACAGCTTTGTAATAGCGTCTGCCCCGATTACGCTGAACTTCACGTGAGATCGTCGAAGGACTGCGATTCAGCGCAGTAGCTATCGCACGAATGCTCATTTTGGCTGACAAACCAGCTCGTATCTCCTCGCGCTCAGACAGTGTCAGGTGAGCTACAGCCCGCTTACGCTCATGGGGTTTTATGCCGCCAGTATCCCTTAACATAGTGAAGATCGTTCCGGGTTTTGAACCCAGGATATTCGCTATTTCACTGAAGCCTGTTCCGTTCTTCCATAGTTCAAAAACAGAGGCTTTTTCCTCTGCTGTAAATGTTCGTCTCATTCAAAAAACCTCCGTAACCCCATGTTTTCACATAACTGTTGCGTTGACCAATTGAATCTACATTAAACAGTTCTGGCTGGAATCAGGATGCGTCTATGGTTATCGCAAAATCCATCTGGATCTGCGGGACAGCGGGCAACAGTGCGGAGTAAACAGAGTCTGGAGACTGATGAAACGTGTCGGAATAAAGGCTCAGGTCGGATACCGAAGCCCGCGGGCACGTAAAGGCGAGGCCAG
>NZ_SZWP01000019.1:0-364 GCF_005280825.1 Citrobacter sp. wls829 | reverse complement strand
CGGTTATATCGCTCAATATAGGCATTCTGTTGAGGTTTGCCGGGCTGAATAAAACGAAGCGTTATATTCAGCTGAGCGGCCCATTACATCAGTACTTTTCCGGTATATTCTGGCCCGTTATCGCATCGTATTGCTGCCGGTTTACCTTTCCATTCAATGAGTTGTTAGAGAGTCCTCACTACACGACTTGCTGGCAGGGAAAAATCCACTTCAATAGCCAGTGCTTCACGATTAAAGTCATCGATGACATTCAGTAAACGGATAGAGCGACCATCTGATAGCTGATCATGCATGAAGTCCATCGACCAGCATTCGTTGCGGCTTTCTGGCACCCTCAGCGGTTCAGGTTTATCCCGTTTCAGTC
>NZ_SZWP01000020.1:0-296 GCF_005280825.1 Citrobacter sp. wls829 | reverse complement strand
GATAGTGTGTCGAAACACACTGGGTTTCCCCATTCGGAAATCGCCGGCTATAACGGTTCATATCACCTTACCGACGCTTATCGCAGATTAGCACGTCCTTCATCGCCTCTGACTGCCAGGGCATCCACCGTGTACGCTTAGTCGCTTAACCTCACAACCCGAAGATGTTTCGTAAAACACATCGTGTTGCGAAAATTTGAGAGACTCGAACACACCGCTTATCTGTTCTTATTACGGAGAACAGACACAGTGTGTCGTTTCAATTTTCAGCTTGATCCAGATTTTTAAAGAGCAAA
>NZ_SZWP01000111.1:0-283 GCF_005280825.1 Citrobacter sp. wls829 | reverse complement strand
GACGTTGAACACCGACAGATTAAGTACCGGAACAACGTGATTGAATGCGATCATGGCAAACTGAAACGGATAATCGGCGCCACGCTGGGATTTAAATCCATGAAGACGGCTTACGCCACCATCAAAGGTATTGAGGTGATGCGTGCACTACGCAAAGGCCAGGCCTCAGCATTTTATTATGGTGATCCCCTGGGCGAAATACGCCTGGTAAGCAGAGTTTTTGAAATGTAAGGCCTTTGAATAAGACAAAAGGCTGCCTCATCGCTAACTTTGCAACAGTGCC
>NZ_SZWP01000117.1:0-274 GCF_005280825.1 Citrobacter sp. wls829 | reverse complement strand
CCGCCGCTGGTGACGGTATAGGTGAAGGTGTCCTGGCCGACGTAGCCCGCGTTTGGCGTATAAACCAGCTGCCCGTTTTCAATAGCGACGGAGCCGTGCGCGCCCTGGGTCACGCCGGTAATGGCCTGGTCCGGGTTAACGAAGCGGTCGTTGCCGATCGCATCAATCGTCACCGGCACGCCTGCGTGGGTGGTGGCGCTGTCATCTTTCACGTCCGCTACCGGGGTGACGGTGATGGCGAGCGTCGCGGTAGCGGTGCCGCCGTCGTTGCCGT
>NZ_SZWP01000120.1:0-273 GCF_005280825.1 Citrobacter sp. wls829 | reverse complement strand
AACAAAGGTATAGCTGCCGTCGGCGTTGAGGGTCAGCGCGCCGTAGCCCGCAAGCGTGGCGGTCTGGCCGGCGGCCCAGGTGGTATTGCCCACCGTAAACGATTTCACCGTCAGCGCGTCGCCGTTCAGGTCGCTGGCGCCCGTCAGCAGATTTTCGCCGTTGGTAAGCGTTGTGTCTTCCGCCGTGCTGCCGGTTTTAGCCAGGCCGACCTGCGGCGCGTCGTTGACCAGAGTGAGGGTGACCGTCGCGGTTTCGGTTTTGCCGCCGCTGGT
>NZ_SZWP01000121.1:0-271 GCF_005280825.1 Citrobacter sp. wls829 | reverse complement strand
CCGCTGGTGACGGTATAGGTGAAGGTATCCTGGCCGACATAACCCGTATTCGGCTGGTAGACCACCTTGCCGTTTTCAATGGTCACCGTGCCGTGCGCGCCGTTGGTGACGCCGGTAATAGCGCGGTCGGCGTTACTGAAGCTGTCGTTGCCGAGCGCGTCAACGGTGACCGGGTCGCCTGCATGGGTGGTGGCGCGGTCATCTTTCACATCCACGACCGGCGTAACGGTGATAACGAGCAACGCGGTAGCGGTGCCGCCGTCGTTGCCGT
>NZ_SZWP01000122.1:0-251 GCF_005280825.1 Citrobacter sp. wls829 | reverse complement strand
CGAAGGTTCGAATCCTTCCCCCACCACCACTTTCTGGCAGCGTTATCGCCGCCTGGGTTGGTTAGAAAAATTAACCAGCTCAAACAGAAAAGAGAGAAATCTCTTTTTTGTTACAGAAAGAACTGGGTAGCCGAGTTTCAGGATGCGGGCATCGTATAATGGCTATTACCTCAGCCTTCCAAGCTGATGATGCGGGTTCGATTCCCGCTGCCCGCTCCAGACGTGCTGATATGGCTCAGTTGGTAGAGCGC
>NZ_SZWP01000123.1:0-245 GCF_005280825.1 Citrobacter sp. wls829 | reverse complement strand
ATCGATGATTTTAACCGTGAGGCACTGGCGATTGAGGTCGATTTTTCTCTGCCGGCCAGTCGGGTAGTCAGAACACTTGAGCAACTCATCGCATGGAAGGGAAAACCCGCAGCCATTCGGTGTGATAACGGACCGGAATATACAGGGAGGATACTGATGTCATGGGCCGCACAGCAGAATATAAGCCTTCGTTTTATTCAGCCCGGCAAACCTCAGCAGAATGCCTATATTGAGCGATATAACCG
>NZ_SZWP01000001.1:0-241 GCF_005280825.1 Citrobacter sp. wls829 | reverse complement strand
CTCCTTTTTCTTTGGATGCAATTTGGGTCAGGTAATGGGTCAGGTAAGGAATTGCTACCCTGCCCTCTTCATCTCGCTGCCAGCATCCCCGGATAGTGATGAAAGCCAGTAGCACTGCCTGTAATATTCACCGTACCGAATTTTTACGGCTTTGCCGCAACAAGCCAGTTGCCTGCCGTGCTCGCAGAATGTCTACAGCCCGGAGATAAGGGGATTGTTCCTGCCAGTTAAATCCCTTCCT
>NZ_SZWP01000112.1:0-237 GCF_005280825.1 Citrobacter sp. wls829 | reverse complement strand
TAAGCCAGAAGGAGAAAACCACATGAGCGACATTATAAATTCGAAGAAAGAACCGCGCACTTGCTTACACATTCCTGATGATACGTTCCAGGCCTTATTTAAGGAGGCGAGAAATCAAAGAGTGACAGTTACAGAATACATCCTCAATGTTCTGAATAAAGAGGCAACCAATCTTAACAAGGGCAAGTGATCCCATTATCACCATAGTAGCGCCGTGAGCGCGATTACAATTAAGGA
>NZ_SZWP01000033.1:0-4232 GCF_005280825.1 Citrobacter sp. wls829 | reverse complement strand
GCACGAAATCTTATTTATTCAACAAAGCCCTCCCAGAGTTACAGCAAATGCTGGAGCTACGTAAAGCTGGGCAACCAATTGATCTGGCTAAGCATAACGAAATTATCACAACATTGCGTTATGTTGCTCGGGCATTTGATTTATCTATTCCTGAACATTGGTTATGATGCCAGTACCATATCTTAAATAAGATATGGTACTGGGTTTAAAAAGGCTGTTAGGCAATCATTCTTTGAAAAAGCTTCTCCAAATAAATAGAACCTGTATCCTCTAGAAAGAGTACGTTACGTTCTTCAATCTTATCTTTGGATTCAGATACATTGATTAAATCAACGAAGCGTGTTTCAGAAATAATAAACGCACTCAAGCTTAAGCTATCATCAGATAATCTTTTCTCAAGTTCTTTGATTTCCTTGTATAAGCCAAATTTAGCATCATTAAGATTCAGATTCCGAATGCCTTTTGGATCAATCAAGCTTAGCCATTGCTTCCCACTTTCGTCGTCAACTAGCCACAATAAAAAGTCAGGATAGAAGTTACCCGCGGTGGCGAAACCTAAACCTTTACTTTTGGTATCAGCATTGCGCAGCAAGTATAAACTTTTATTGCCGATGATTTTCTGACCTTTGGGTGTTTCAATGAATTCTTGTAAGTCCTTAATGAAGGTTATCTCGCTTGGCGCATCAAATGCTGTTGGGCGCATTTTCAGCGGTAAATCAGAATTTTTCTCAATTGAAAGAAGGGGGTAGTATAGATGCTTGTCGAAGGTTACAGCAATCATGCCTGGAGCATTCCAGGATTTAGCTTTACCAATTTCGCCGTTAATTACCAGTTGTTGTAACTGCTCCAGTCGGCTGGCATAAGCCAAACCATCATCAGTTTCTTCGATCTCAAAATGGTACATTTTGACCATTCCAGGGTCATCTTCATTCACCTGTGTGATTTCATAAAACTGACCTTCATAAGCATTTTTCAATGCGGTGTAAAAACGGTCGGTATAATCAGTCAGCAGACGAAGCATGATGTCTTCCTGCTTAGCAATATCTGCATATTGCTTAATCTCAAGCTCTGAAGCTGGAATCAAAAGGGTATACCAACTATTTCCTATTTTTGTCTTATCGGTACAAAAGTCGATCAAACGTTGCTTATCCAGCCGTAAATTTGACCAGCCACGTTGTAGCTTATAATTTTGAATAGCTAGATAAAGACGATCAAAATCAAATGCACTAATGACTTTATAATCTAATTTCGCTTCATGGCGCACATTTACGGGAGTGCTATCCCCTTTTCTGGTTGTATCAATCGACTCTATTTTAGGGTATAAGTCCAGTTTTATATGTGGCTGCTTAATTTTCCCCTGAAAGTCAGCAGGGACTTCATACAGTTCAGGGAAATAAACACGTTTAAAACCGAGCTTTTGATTATCTTTATAGCCGTCTTTAAGCTTAAGAGTTTTAAGCTTGATTGCAGGTATGTTTGGACGAGTTTCAAAATTCAGCTCAAGGATCTCGTCACTTGGTGTGATCCCTTCATCTTCAAGGTATTGTTTAAAGGTTGCCATGTAATCGGCGCGTACACCGAATACATTTAACGTTTCTAATTTTTCCAGATGCAACCCTTTAGGACGCTCGGCAGGGGTACTTCGTTTCAATGAATAATTGCGCCCTTTCAGGCGCACGCCACGACCAAATAACTGAATGATCTGCGAACCTTCACCGCGGCCCATATTGAGTAGACCCATAGTCGAGACACGCCAACTGCTCCAGCCTTCAGTAAATTTTCGCGAGCCGATCAAAATATGCAGTCGAGAATCTTTATCATTTAACGTATGAAATAATGACTTCGCAAAATCATCTCTCTGATAATCAAATGTCGTATCCTCTTCACACATTTTGTAAAGAGATGGCGAATCACCAATATTGATAAGACCAAATGGTTCGGCCTCACCGACCTGTAATGCCAGTTCACCTTTACTGCCTATTAAATTCAGAACTCGCAGCCGCTGACCAGAATGCGTGGTGTTAAACATGCGAGAAAGAATATCTCCATAGATATCTTTAGGACCGTTCATTAATGCAGTAAAGCGATTTTCAAAAATGTTACGCTCTTTGGTATCTAGAATTCGCGCTTTGTTTTCAATGAGATCATTAATCCACGATTTTGCCTGCTCTTCGTGATTCAAAAACCACGCTAAAAAACGCAATACAGCGTGAATGTCTGAATCTTCACCACTTACTGTATTACCGACAAAAACCCACAACGGTTTTTCGATATTAAACGCGGTTAATTTTTCTTTATTCTTATTGAATAAATATTGTTGCTGATAAAAACTGAGCAAACAAGCCGTAAAATATTCATACCGCCGCTCATCTTTTTTATCCTCTTTTGGATTTAGGTTAAGAATAAGCGATTCTTTGCCATAACCATCTTCATAGAAGAATTTATAGGAGTAATCGAACAAAATAGACTTCCCATAGACTTCTCTTGTCGCCTGAATACGTGCATCACGCTGTTCTTCGCTGGTTAATGCTATTTGATCTAATTGTTCTGCACTCAGTTTACCCAACGCAGTTGTTTCAAAAAGCAGCTTTGCTTTTTTCTTCTGAATTTCTGTTTCAACTGCCTCAACATTATTTCCACCCGCAACTGCCTGGCCAAAAGTTGCTGAGTATTCGAATGCAAAGCCATCACGTGTTAATTTGTCGCGACGACGCATCCAGGCACCAGCAGCACTCCCTGTGCCTTTATGCCCTTCATCAATTAATACCAGATTATTACCTTCGAATGCTTCTACGGCGACTGTTTTATCGCCCATTTCATCGGCGAGTTTATTGATATCAATAACTTCAATAGTACCTTTGAAGGGGGCTGATTTACTTTTATCAAACAACTGGTATTGGGTAAATCCTGAGTCTTCCAGTTCATCTATATGTTGCTTCGACAAGCGTTCATCCGGCGTGAGCAGGATAATTTTATCCGGGTAATGATACATATTACCGTTCTGGAAATAATGTAAATATTGCAAAATATTCACATGCAATAGCAATGTTTTACCAGAGCCAGTGGCGTTCCAGTATGCCAGTTTATTCAAATCATCCAGAATATAAGATTTGAACTGATTAACCCGGCCTTTTGCCGTTTTATCATTTTCAGCATTGTATACTGCCAGCTCGTTATTTAGCCCATCAAGTAATTGTTGTTTACGATTAAAATACCAGTCCAGGTATATCTCGGTAAACAAAAGTGACAAGTACTGAAAATATTTCATATTCAGTACGGTGTCTTCTTTACGATTGCGGTGCTCTGTGATCTGCTGCCAGTGCTGCACAATATTCAGATCGTAACGACGCAGTTCATCGAGATCGATAATATCGACCTCGAACAAGTAGTTACTCAGCTCATGGAAGAATAAGCTTTGGCCATCTTCATGGATGCCTTCAAAGCGATCTTCACCTAACCGATTCTTCAAACCTTGCAATGTACCATCTTTAAAAAAATGGAACATAAAGCGGTTTAAAACTAATTGCTTATGAAAGCTCAGTTTGCTATTTGTCTCTTTTTTAACTGCTTTGCCGGTGGTCGGTTTTTTAGCCATTCTTAAACCTCCTCAGCAAACATCAGGTTCAGGAATTCAGGTTCGATCTGGCGAATTTTCAGGCTACGAACAATCTCACCGTCTTCTTCATCAACGGTAAAGGCGGTAGGTAAATTATGATCGCCATTGATATAGATGATATCAAACGTGTTTTCTTTTGCATACAAATCGAATCGGTTGGCATATTTATTCAATTCTTCATAACCGATTTCGATACCCTTGCAAACACACTATCCGCAAAAATTTTAGATCTTGCAGATCATGTCCATTCTGAAGCAAGCCGAGGCCGGAACACCGGTGGCGGAACTGTGTCGTGAACATGGCATGAGCAACGCCAGTTTCTATAAGTGGCGTTCGCGTTTTGGCGGGATGGATGCCTCCATGATGACTCGTCTGAAAGAGCTGGAAGACGAAAACCGCCGCCTCAAAAAATGTATGCTGAAGAGCGCCTCTAAGCCGAAATCATTCAGGAAGCCATGGCAAAAGTGGTGAAGCCATCGCGTCGAAAGCAGATGGCGCAGGATGCGGTCAGGAGCCGGAATGTCAGCATAAGTTTTGCCTGCCAGTTGTTTGTTGTCAGCGAAACTTGCTATCGCTATCAGCCTCAGCTGAATGAGGAAAATGAGGTCATTGCCGA
>NZ_SZWP01000040.1:0-226 GCF_005280825.1 Citrobacter sp. wls829 | reverse complement strand
ACCAGGGATTCACGGACACGATGCAGAGCTCGCATTGCCTGCTGAGATTCGGTTCTGGGCTGCACGAAACGCATAGATGGACGTGATGCTGCTTCACAGATAGCTTCAGCATCAACGAAGTCATTTTTGTTGCTTTTAACGAATGGGCGGACAAATTGCGGTGATATCAGCTTTGGAAAATGCCCTAACTCTGCCAGCTTGCGTGCCATAAAGTGAGAACCGCCAC
>NZ_SZWP01000039.1:0-226 GCF_005280825.1 Citrobacter sp. wls829 | reverse complement strand
ACCAGGGATTCACGGACACGATGCAGAGCCCGCATTGCCTGCTGAGATTCCGTTCTGGGCTGCACAAAACGCATAGACGGACGCGATGCAGCTTCACAAATAGCTTCGGCGTCGACAAAGTCGTTTTTATTGCTTTTAACGAACGGGCGGACAAATTGTGGTGATATCAGCTTTGGGGAATGCCCCAACTCTTCCAACTTGCGTGCCATAAAGTGAGAACCGCCAC
>NZ_SZWP01000085.1:0-221 GCF_005280825.1 Citrobacter sp. wls829 | reverse complement strand
TGATCCAGATTTTTAAAGAGCAAAACTTCGCAGTGAACCTTTTCAGGTACACTCTGAAGTTTTCTTGTTTTGTTCGCAGTAAAGGATGGTGGAGCTATGCGGGATCGAACCGCAGACCTCCTGCGTGCAAGGCAGGCGCTCTCCCAGCTGAGCTATAACCCCATCGTAATACTTCATCTCTGTACCGATAATTTGTCCTGAGACAAGGCGTGGAATGACGA
>NZ_SZWP01000084.1:0-215 GCF_005280825.1 Citrobacter sp. wls829 | reverse complement strand
ATAAAGTGAGAACCGCCACAGGCTTCCATCGCGATGGTTGTTGCCGGGCATGTCGCCAGAAATTCGATTAGCTTTGGTCGGGTGAATTTTTTACGGTAAACGGCCTTCCCACGATGATCCTGACAATGAATATGGAAAGAGTTCTTACCCAGATCGATACCAATAAGCGCAATGTTTTCCATGATGGTTCTCCGAATGAAAGCCTGTCCTCAGCA
>NZ_SZWP01000090.1:0-206 GCF_005280825.1 Citrobacter sp. wls829 | reverse complement strand
AAGACCGCAGAGGAAAAGCCGGATGATGATGTGATTATTGATTCAGTGTGCGAACTGCTGTCAAAGCCTGATAGTTTACGACAGCAAAACAGGGGAGATACATTTATAAATTATGCTCGTCGTGTAATGCAAAGTAACCATAAGAAACTACCTTCCAGATTCGAAGAAGAGTTAGAGATGAGATTTGAAAATCGTTATCCACACTT
>NZ_SZWP01000086.1:0-203 GCF_005280825.1 Citrobacter sp. wls829 | reverse complement strand
TCTCGTAATCTGAACCGGGGAGATCTCTATGAAAAAATCACGTTTTACTGACAGCCAGATCATGTCCATTCTGAAGCAAGCCGAGGCCGGAACACCGGTGGCGGAACTGTGTCGTGAACATGGCATGAGCAACGCCAGTTTCTATAAGTGGCGTTCGCGTTTTGGCGGGATGGATGCCTCCATGATGACTCGTCTGAAAGAGC
>NZ_SZWP01000097.1:0-200 GCF_005280825.1 Citrobacter sp. wls829 | reverse complement strand
ATGAACATGCATGACCAGGTAAATAATGCCCAGGCGCCTGCCCATCAGATGCAATCATCCGCTGAAAAAAGTGCAGTTCAGGGGGAGAGCATGAAAATGATGGATATGAGCGGTCACGATCAGGCCGCAATGTCCCATGAAATGATGCAAAACGGCAATTCTGCTGCCCATCAGGACATGGCTGAAATGCATAAAAAAAT
>NZ_SZWP01000032.1:0-80015 GCF_005280825.1 Citrobacter sp. wls829 | reverse complement strand
GACACCCTGGTCCGGCTGAAATCGATGAGGCGTTGATGGCTGAACGGAAACTTATTCAGGGTAAAATGTACTCCATACATGCTCAACTGAACAATATAGCGCCGCGTGCGAGCTTTTTATGCCGCTTCGCAAAATCAAAGTAACCCTTATCAGACTAACTGTTTACATTAAGTCATCATTCTCAAAACATTCTTCTTGAGTTTTTCTTTTCTGTAATGATAATCACTATCACTGTAATTTACTTTTCTTTTCACGAGTTGACTGAGAATAACGTTTAAGGGTACTTCGCATGTTTGTTCCATTTCTGATTATGTTGCGCGAAGGCCTAGAGGCCGCGCTGATTGTCAGCCTGATAGCCAGTTACCTGAAACGGACTCAGCGCGGTCGCTGGATTGGCGTAATGTGGATTGGTGTTCTACTGGCGGCGGCGCTATGCCTGGCGCTGGGGATTTTCATCAATGAAACTACCGGTGAATTTCCGCAAAAAGAGCAGGAGCTGTTTGAAGGGATCGTGGCAGTGATTGCCGTGGTGATCCTCACCTGGATGGTCTTCTGGATGCGTAAAGTTTCGCGCAACGTCAAAGTTCAACTGGAGCAGGCGGTCGATAACGCGTTACAGCGTGGCAATCATCACGGATGGGCGCTGGTGATGATGGTCTTTTTTGCCGTCGCTCGTGAAGGCCTGGAGTCGGTTTTCTTTCTGCTGGCGGCCTTTCAGCAGGATGTGGGTATCTGGCCACCGGTTGGGGCGATGCTGGGACTGGCAACAGCCGTCGTTCTGGGCTACCTGATATATCTCGGCGGGATCAGACTGAATCTCGGGGCCTTCTTCAAATGGACCAGCTTGTTCATTTTGCTGGTGGCCGCAGGTCTTGCCGCCGGAGCCATTCGCGCGTTTCACGAAGCTGGGTTATGGAATCATTTCCAGGATGTGGCATTTGATCTGAGCAGCGTGCTGTCGACGCACTCGTTGTTTGGCACGCTGATGGAAGGGATTTTTGGTTACCAGGAAGCGCCAAGCGTCAGTGAGGTTGCCGTCTGGTTTATCTACCTGATCCCGGCACTGATTATGTTTGCATTACCGCCTCGTTCAGGCTCTACGGCGTCTCGTACTGCACCCTGATAACAACGCGACGCAGAATATCATTTAGTTACAACATACTTATTTATAGGGATAGGTCATGACGATTAACTTTCGCCGTAGTGCGCTGCAGCTGGGTATCGCTGCGCTGTTTACTTCTGCTTTTGCCTCACACGCCGCAGATATTCCCAAGGTCAATGTCACGGTTAACGACAAACAGTGTGAACCGATGACAATCACGGTTAATGCCGGAAAAACCCAGTTCATTATTCAGAACCACAGTCAGAAAGCGCTGGAGTGGGAAATCCTCAAAGGCGTGATGGTGGTGGAAGAGCGTGAAAATATTGCGCCGGGCTTTAGCCAGAAAATGACCGCCAACCTGCAACCTGGCGAATATGATATGACCTGCGGCCTGCTGACGAACCCGAAAGGGAAGCTGATCGTCAAGGGCAGTGCAACGGCAGATGCGGCACAGAGTGACGCCCTGCTGAGCCTGAGCGGTGCAATTACCGAATACAAAGCCTATGTAACCGCAGAAACCGCACAGCTGGTGGCGGGGACCAAAGCATTTACAGATGCCATTAAAGCTGGGGATATCGGGAAGGCTAAATCCCTGTATGCGCCGACGCGCCAGCATTATGAACGTATTGAACCGATTGCTGAGCTGTTCTCTGACCTCGATGGCAGCATCGATGCACGTGAAGATGATTACGAGCAAAAGGCCGCCGATCCTAAATTCACCGGCTTCCACCGTCTGGAAAAAGCGCTGTTTGGCGACAATACCACCAAGGGGATGGATAAATACGCCGACCAGTTGAACACCGACGTTATCGACCTGCAAACGCGCATCAGTGAACTGGCCTTCCCACCGTCTAAAGTGGTTGGCGGAGCGGCGGGTCTGATTGAAGAAGTGGCCGCCAGTAAAATTAGCGGCGAAGAAGATCGCTACAGCCACACCGACCTGTGGGATTTCCAGGCCAACGTCGATGGCGCGCAGAAAATTGTCGATCTCCTGCGTCCTCAACTGCAAAAATCCAATGCTGAACTGCTGGCAAAAGTGGATGCGAACTTCAAAAAAGTCGATAGCATCCTGAGCAAGTATCGCACCAAAGATGGGTTTGAAACTTACGACAAACTGACCGATGCTGACCGCAATGCGCTGAAAGGGCCGATTACGACGCTGGCAGAAGATTTGTCGCAATTACGCGGCGTACTGGGTCTGGATTAAGCATCATGCAACAAGATAATGAAAACGGCGTGAGTGAACCCTCACGCCGACGTCTGTTGAAGGGCATGGGAGCATTGGGCGGCGCGCTGGCACTGGCGGGCGGCTGTCCGGTTGCGCATGCGCAAAAACCGCACAGTGCGCCGGGCACTCTGTCACCCAATGCGCGCGATGATGTACAGCCCTTTTATGGACCGCATCAGGCGGGGATCCTGACGCCGCAGCAGGCCTCGATGATGCTGGTGGCATTTGATGTCCTCGCCGGCGACAAAGCAGATCTTGAACGTCTGTTCCGTTTACTGACCCATCGCTTTGCGTTCCTGACCACCGGCGGCCCGGCTCCAGAAACGCCGAATCCGCGCTTGCCGCCAATGGACTCCGGCATACTGGGGGCTTACATTGCCCCGGACAACCTGACGATGACGCTGTCGGTCGGCCATTCACTGTTTGATGAGCGCTATGGCCTGAAAGCACAAATGCCAAAAACACTGCAAAAAATGACGCGCTTCCCGAATGATTCGCTGGATGCGGCGCTGTGCCACGGGGATCTGCTGTTACAAATTTGCGCCAACACGCAGGACACCGTTATTCACGCGTTGCGCGATATCATCAAGCACACGCCGGATTTGCTCAGCGTGCGCTGGAAGCGAGAGGGATTTATCTCCGATCATGCTGCACGCAGTAAAGGCAAAGAAACCCCGGTAAATTTACTCGGTTTTAAAGACGGGACCGCGAACCCGGATGGTACTGATGAAAAGCTGATGCAAAACGTGGTGTGGGTCACGGCCGATCAGGGCGAGCCTGCATGGGCGGTAGGGGGCAGCTATCAGGCGGTGAGACTTATTCAGTTTCGCGTGGAGTTCTGGGATCGCACGCCGCTTAAAGAGCAGCAAACCATTTTTGGGCGCGATAAACAGACCGGCGCTCCGCTGGGAATGCAGCATGAGCATGATGTACCGGACTATGCCAATGATCCTGAAGGTGAGGTGATTGCGCTCGACAGCCATATCCGGCTGGCGAACCCGCGGACCAAAGAGACCGAATCCAGCCTGATGATGCGTCGTGGCTACAGCTATTCGCTCGGTGTGACGCAATCTGGACAGCTGGATATGGGGCTGCTGTTCGTATGCTATCAACACGATCTGCAGAAAGGTTTTTTGGCCGTACAGAAACGCCTGAATGGTGAAGCGTTGGAGGAGTACGTTAAGCCGATTGGCGGCGGTTACTTCTTTGCTTTACCGGGCGTAAAAACACCGGACCACTACCTCGGACAATCTCTGCTACAAGCCTGATACCCGTGCCCCGCGCCTGTGCGGGGCAATTCCTCACATGTTGACCTGATTCAGCGATGAACGAAATAATTAATTTTCGTGATACGTGCTGCAGTGAAATAATTCTGTCATCTCTCTGTAAGAGACTGTTGCCAACGATAAGATGGAATTTAGTTAACAATAAGTAAAAATATTGTTGCATTGAGAATAAATTCTGTTGTACTTATATGTAACAGCGGTAGTTCCCGGCAGTGATAGTCATTCACTATGGAGATCGCGAATGGTAACGTCCTGTATTGGACAGGTTTCTTACATTATCACCACCTTACGCGGACGTTTCTCTTCCGGTAGCCATCTCGTCACCGCTAAATTCCTCTCTCTTCCACATCTTATCCTTGTTACTGACGCCTTATACGGTGCGCGTAGCCGTGTGTGGTGTCTTATTCGTAGGCAAGCAATGGCTTACAAGGAAGCCAACCCTCAGATGTTCGTGCGCATAATCGTGCCGAAGATGGCGCGTGTGATGTATACCTACAACTCAAGGTGCTATCCATGGGAAGACAAAAAGCAGTGATCAAAGCTCGTCGTGAAGCAAAACGTGTGCTGAGACGGGATTCGCGTAGCCATAAACAACGTGAAGATGAATCGGTCACCTCGCTTGTGCAGATGGGCGGCGTAGAATCGATTGGTATGGCGCGTGACAGTCGCGATGCCACACCTATCACGGCGCGAAATGAGGCTCAGGCGCACTACCTGAATGCTATTGAGAGTAAACAGCTGATCTTCGCTACCGGTGAAGCCGGGTGTGGTAAAACCTGGATCAGCGCGGCAAAAGCAGCAGAGGCTCTGATCCACAAAGATGTGGACCGGATCATTGTCACCCGTCCAGTTCTGCAAGCTGATGAAGATCTCGGCTTCTTACCTGGAGATGTTTCCGAGAAGTTTGCTCCCTATTTTCGCCCGGTGTATGACGTGCTGGTAAAACGTCTGGGTGCCTCCTTTATGCAATATTGCCTGCGACCTGAGATTGGGAAGGTAGAAATCGCGCCGTTCGCGTATATGCGCGGACGGACATTTGAAAATGCCGTTGTCATTCTCGACGAGGCTCAGAATGTCACTGCTGCGCAGATGAAGATGTTTTTGACGCGCCTCGGGGAGAATGTGACGGTAATTGTGAACGGGGATATTACCCAGTGCGATTTACCGGCGCATGTTCGATCCGGACTAAACGATGCGCTGGCCCGCTTCGAAGAAGATGACATGATTGGAATCGTTCGTTTCAATAAAGATGATTGCGTTCGCTCGGCGCTTTGTCAGCGGACGCTTAACGCTTACAGCTGATAGGTTCTGCGTCTTCAAGGCCCGGGGAACCGGGCTTTGTTTTTTTATAAGCAGGGATAATCGTTTATATGCATATAAAAAACACAGACACGCTTCTTTGCAGGATGCCTGATGGCGCTTCGCTTATCCGGCCTACGGGGATTTCGTTGTCGGCCGGATAAGATGCTCGTATCGCATCCGCTATATTGCAACAGACGAAAAAAAAGCCCGTACTTGCGTACGAGCTCTTTCTCAAATGTGGCGGTGAGAGAGGGGTTCGAACCCTCGATACGTTGCCGTATACACACTTTCCAGGCGTGCTCCTTCAGCCACTCGGACACCTCACCGTATTGTTGTTCCTGCGTTAGCGGAACGGGCGCTAATGTAGGGGAAACACCGCCCCGACGTCAATCTACTTTTTAAAAAAAACGTGCATTTACACAAACTTCAAGCAACATGGGGCGTAAATAAGCAAGAATTGCTTTTTTTGCCAGCATCCTAAAATTTGCTATTCTGATATTCCTTGGAAAATGATGATAAGTGCGAGAAAGTTCCGCATAACACTGCTCAGGAGTTAATATGGAAATACTTTTCTATCACCCGACATTCGATACGGCCTGGTGGCTGAAGGCACTGGCTAAGGCAATCCCAGGCGCAAATGTCCGTGAATGGAAGCGGGGTGATAATGCGCATGCTGACTATGCCCTCGTCTGGCATCCACCGGTTGATATGCTGGCAGGTCGCAAGTTAAAAGCTGTTTTCGCGTTGGGCGCCGGCGTGGACTCTATCCTCAGCAAGCTAAAAGCCCACCCTGAAATGCTGGATGCGTCAATCCCGCTTTTCCGTCTGGAAGATACCGGTATGGGTCTGCAAATGCAGGAATATGCGGTGAGTCAGGTGCTGCACTGGTTTCGACGTTTTGATGACTATCAGGCGCTAAAAAGTCAGGCGAAATGGCAACCGCTGCAAGAGTATACCCGCGAAGAGTTTACTGTCGGGATTATGGGGGCAGGGGTATTAGGGGCTAAAGTGGCTGAGAGCCTGCAAGCATGGGGCTTCCCGCTGCGTTGCTGGAGTCGGACGCGTAAGTCCTGGCCCGGTGTGGAAAGCTTTGCCGGTACCGCAGAGCTGGCGGCGTTCCTGAGCCAAACGCGGGTGCTGATTAATCTTCTGCCAAATACGGCAGAAACGGTAGGTATTATTAACACCGGGCTGCTGAATCAATTGCAGGATGGGGCGTACGTGCTTAACCTGGCACGCGGGGTTCATCTGAAGGAAGACGATCTGCTGGCTGCGCTGAATACCGGAAAGTTGAAGGGCGCGATGCTGGACGTCTACAGCAGCGAGCCGCTACCGGAAAATAACCCTCTATGGAAACATCCGCGCGTGGCGATGACGCCGCATATTGCCGCCGTGACGCGTCCTGCAGAGGCCGTAGACTATATCTCACGCACCATTTTAAACCTTGAGAGTGGGAAAGCCGTAACGGGTCAAGTCGATCGCGTTAGGGGATATTGATAACAACCCGGCCAGCCGCCGGGTTTCGTCTAAACACCGTCCTACAGCTCTAATTATTTAGGGTATTAATGGTGGAGATACCTGCTATCCTTGACGAAAAATGACTACAGGAGAGAATTATGTATCCCGTTGACCTGCATATGCATACCGTCGCCAGCACCCACGCCTACAGTACCCTGAGTGATTACATCGCCGAAGCCAAACGCAAAGGTATCAAGCTGTTTGCGATCACCGATCACGGGCCGGACATGGCAGATGCCCCGCATCACTGGCATTTTATTAATATGCGCATTTGGCCAAGGTTGGTGGACGGGGTGGGAATTCTCCGCGGTATTGAAGCGAATATTAAAAATATTGACGGCGAGATCGACTGCTCCGGTCCGATGTTTACTTCCCTGGATTTAATCATTGCAGGCTTCCATGAGCCGGTTTTCGCACCTGTTGATAAAGACACGCATACCCAGGCGATGATTGCCACAATGGCGAGTGGTAATGTGCACATTATCAGTCATCCAGGAAATCCAAAGTATGAGTTAGACTTTACCGCCGTCGCACAGGCGGCAGCGAAATACCAGGTAGCACTGGAAATCAATAACTCCTCATTCCTGCATTCACGTAAGGGCAGTGAAGACAACTGTCGCGCAGTCGCCGCAGCGGTACGTGATGCCGGTGGATGGGTGGCGTTAGGATCGGATTCCCATACCGCCTTCACGCTGGGGGAATTTGGTGAATGCCGTAAAATCCTGGATGATGTGAACTTCCCGGAGGACAGAATTTTAAACGTATCGCCAAAACGCCTACTGGCGTTTTTGGAATCGCGCGGCATGGAGCCTATCGCGGAATTTGCTGAACTTTAATTGTGAACTAACTGGAATACAACAATGAACGAGTTTTCTATCCTGTGTCGCGTCCTGGGATCGCTGTTTTACCGCCAACCGCAGGACCCGTTACTGGTTCCTCTTTTTACCGTGATCGGTGAGGGTAAACTGTCAGCAAGTTGGCCACTGGAGCAGGATGAACTGCTGGCTCGCTTACAGAAAAGCTGTGATATGCCGCAGGTGGCTGCAGATTATAACGCGCTGTTTGTCGGTGAAGAGTGTGCGGTGCCACCTTATCGCAGCGCTTGGGTCGAAGGTGCTAAGGAATCCGATGTTCGCGCATTCCTTTCTGCGCGCGGCATGCCGCTGGCGGATACTCCTGCTGATCATATCGGCACATTGCTGCTGGCTGCGTCATGGCTTGAAGATCAGTCTGCTGAAGATGAAAGTGAAGCGCTGGAAACGTTATTCGTTGACTATCTGCTCCCGTGGTGTGGCGCGTTCCTTGGCAAAGTGGAAGCGCATGCCAGTTCCCCATTCTGGCGTACCATGGCGCCGCTGACGCGCGATGCGATTGGCGCGATGTGGGACGAGTTGCAGGAAGATACCGAAGAGTAAATGTGATTTAAGTCACTTTATTCTGCAACGCAATTTATCAGCTTGCATAAATTGTGTGCACGATCTCATTATCATGCCGTTTTTCTGCTAAGATGCGCGGCATGAACATACTTCTTTCTATTGCAATCACAACGGGCATTCTCTCCGGTATCTGGGGATGGGTGGCCGTTTCTCTTGGTTTACTCAGTTGGGCAGGTTTTTTGGGTTGTACAGCCTATTTTGCCTGTCCGCAGAGTGGGCTGAAAGGGCTGTGGATCTCAGCGTGTACGCTGTTAAGCGGTGTGGTGTGGGCGTTGGTGATTATTAACGGTAGTGCGCTTGCCCCGCATATGGACATCATCGGCTATGTCATCACGGGGATTGTTGCCTTCTTGATGTGCATTCAGGCTAAGCAATGGTTGCTTTCATTTGTGCCGGGTACGTTTATTGGTGCATGTGCAACATTTGCAGGGCAGGGGGACTGGCGTCTGGTTCTGCCTTCGTTAGCAGTGGGACTGGTGTTTGGCTATGCAATGAAGAACAGCGGACTGTGGCTGGCGTCCCGCCGTGAAAACCGAGAATCACCTTCGTTGACCAGTAAATAATAAAAAGCGTGAGGTTACCCTCACGCTTGTCGTTGTCTTTTCATATTAAGTATCAGGATTCCGGCGGTACCGACAAATGACGGTATTTAACCAGAATATCGTTATCGACCTGTTTCTTATCCTGCAAGTCCCATAATCCGCGATCAATCCCGTCGTTAATCAGGAAAATAACCCCAGTTTCAATGGCTGACATCAGGCACAGCATAACGGGTTCGTTAGAGGTATAACCGATTTCACCTTCCAGCAGACGTTGGTAATCAATGAAGCGGAATACCCCAGCCTGGACTTCATAGGAGAGAATGGTTTTGCTGGTGTTCACCGAAGAAAGGATTTCACCCGTGCTGACGTTGACCACACGCAGGTTGACCGCAATCTGATCAAGTTGGTATTGCGTGTCTGCGCCAATACCGAAATAACGCGCGCCAACCCCACCAGACTTAACGTTGCTTTCATAACCGATGATAGACCCTTCCACCATTACGTTTGCGGCGGTCAGTGACTGAAGCGGAATACGGTTATTTACAGCAACGGTACCGTTTTCTTGCGCAGCACGAATAATTTTTCGTTCGTTAAGCAAGTTCTGTAATCCCTGACGCTCCAGCGGTACAAACCAGCGAGAATCCTTCAATGCGGTGACCAGCATCGCCGTGGCACTTTGCGGGACAGCCGTTGAGAAGTTACTTGCCGGGTAAGGCTTAAATTGACCCGTTTCATCTTGAATGTTGTAAACCGAGACAAAAATCTTGCCCGTAGGCATTGGCAGGTGCGTCAAGTCTTTATAGCTTTGGGCACGCGGCATTAATGTCGGTTTAGCGGCTTCTTGTGGCGGGGCTGTTAAGCATCCGCTGAGTAAGAATATTGCAACCAAAATAAGTAAGCGCTGCATGATTTTTTCCTTTCGTAGCTATAGCTTAGAAATCGGCTGACTGTGTTTGTAAACCCGACACTTCTATCGTCGATGTTTTGCCCGTTTTCCTGTCTGTGACATTGAGTTGCAGCTGTCCATCTCGGTTGGCGATATCAATGATAAAATCATTGGTTACCATCCTGCCCGGCTTACCGGTATTAATATTGGTAAGCAGACCGCCGAGAATTTGTGACTGAATGGCCTGGGTAAAGTTGTCCAGGGCCGATGGGGTTTCAAAACCGAAATCGTCACCACTTGGATCTTTATACGAGTTTTGCGCCTGCGCACTGTTCAGCAAAAAAGCGCCGTTATTTGGGTTGCCACCAAAGTTTGGATTGCGGAACTGGAACGTCATGTTTCCGGCCCAACTTAATGGTGAAATTAGCATGAGCAAAACCACTGCATGTTTGACACGCATGAAAGCCTCCGGACAAAATCATGTTTTAGAATTCATCACGCGCTAAATCGCTTGTGCTTAATAGTGTTTGATCTATTTGCCGACGATTTAATGCATCTTCTGTTTCAGCCAGAGCGAAGACGACTATTTTGTCGAAGTCTCTTTTCGTCGGGAATAAAAAAGTCTGGAAGATAACGTCCTGATTGATCGTTATGGTGATCCAACTTCCCCAACGTGCACTGGGCCTTTCATTGATGGTTAAGTTTCCTGTGTACTCACTTTCCCACTTGTCGCTAAACGCACGATAAAAATCATGGCCGATTGAAGAGACAGTGTGGTCGGTTAACAGTCCGGGAACCTCCACTTCTACAGCGGCGTGTAGATTCCCGGCAGCAAGGAATAAATTTGCTGCCACAATCCAGTTAAAATAGCGTTTCATGACATTATCGCCTGAGGTTATCATTGGCCCACGAGACCGCCTGCGTACGGTTCTTCACAGCTATCTTTTTGAAAAGATTATAAAGATGCGTTTTTACCGTATTTTCACTGATAAACAGTGAGCGTGCGATTTCAATATTTGAGGCGCCGATACGCAGTTTATTAAGGATCTCTTTTTCACGATGTGTGAGTAGTGCTGACTCTGTACTGTTATAACGATAGTTTCCAGAATGTGTGATCAGGTAGCTGGCGAGCTTTTGCGAGAAGTAGCATTCACCGCGTAAAACGCCTTGTAACCCGGCCACCACACGCTGTTCATCTTCTGCTACGTAAAATACACCATTGATATGCGGCCAGTTTTCAATATCCCGGTACGGATAATCATCGGGTGTATTCAACAATAACGTCTTTATACTGTTGTTTTTTCTACTTAAGTTATCTTGCCAGTAATGGATCAGCTTTTTATCTGCCTCCATCATATCCAGTAAAACAATGCAGCTGGAGGAAATATCGTCCAGAGAACGTTGAATATTATGCAGTTTTCCGGTGAGCGCCAGCGATTGCTTTAAATGTTGTAATAATGCAGTTGCCTGCAGGGACGGTTTAGTGATCAACAATAATGTATGACCATGAATACTATGGACTTCATTAAACATGATGAAACTCCACTTTTATAGTCGCACACCTGACAGCTGCCTCTACTAAAATAGAGGCACCAGAAGTACTGACAGATGCTGCACTGCTGTGTAGAAATAAAATATCGACCCAAAGGGGTGAAAATATTAAAACAAATGGACTTCAACTGATTTCAATCTAGCTATTACAAATCTTAAAGCAAGTGTTAAACTTGTTACAGAATGTAAATTTATATATTAAAATGTGATTTTAAGGTTTTTATTGAGTTTAGATTTGATAGGAAAGTTGTACACTTTACTGTTATTGCATAGATTTAAAAAATCATACAAATTATATTAATAACATGATAAATAAGAAGTTTATTTATAGTTCTTTCGTTTTAGCTTTCTAATGAATTCTGAAGTTTTTGTCTCACTTTACGTTGAGTAATTTTCGACAGAAAAAAATGATGTTTGTCACGACTTGCGCCAAGGCCAATCAACACCTCGCGCTGCGAGGGCCTGAAGTCGCTGAAGATTGGTTTTTTATGCTTCTGCATAGAAATGCACATCTCACGCTAAAGCCAAAATAAAATGTATACAGATAACAGCGTTATTGGCTGTTAATTAGTACTTTGGGGTGAATCTGAATATAAAAATACCACTCGCGGGTGAGTTATTTAAAATGTTTCAACGGACATACTCTTCATCGTAACGTGGCATTAACAAGTTTAAGTCATGTTAACAACAAAACTTGAGTGGTAAATAATTCAACTTCATGTACGACCAGGTCCAGGGTGACAACATGAAAAACAAGTTGTTATTTATGATGTTTACAATGCTGGGTGTGCCTGGAATTGTGTCCGCAACAAGTTATGACATGGCTAATGCAGAATATAACTTTGCGGTAAATGAATTAAGTAAGTCTTCATTTAATCAGGCAGCCATTATTGGTCAAGTAGGCGCTGGGAACAGTGCCAATACACGCCAGTCGGGCTCGAAGCTATTGTCGGTCATTTCGCAGGATGGTTCAAGTAACCGAGCGAAAATAGATCAGGCAGGATCATATAATCTTGCATATATAGATCAGGCGGGTAGTTCCAATGATGCGAGTATAAAACAAGGTTCTTACGGTAATACGGCCGTTATTATCCAGAAAGGTTCGGGTAATAAAGCAAATATTACCCAGTACGGTACACAAAAAACAGCAGTTGTGGTGCAGAGACAGTCGCAAATGGCCATTCGCGTGACTCAACGCTAATCCATGAACGACTTTTAAATCAATCCGATGGGGGTTTACCATGAAACTTTTAAAAGTGGCAGCATTCGCAGCAATCGTAGTTTCTGGCAGTGCTCTGGCTGGTGTTGTTCCGCAATGGGGCGGCAACGGCAATCACCATGGTGGTGGTAATAATTTTGGTCCAGAATCATCAATGAGTATTTACCAGTATGGTTCTGGCAACATTGCGAATGCGCTGCAAAGTGATGCACGTAAATCCGATGTGACCATCACCCAGCATGGGCGTGGTAACGGGGCAACCGTCGGACAAGGTGCTGATGACAGTACCATTAGTCTGAAACAGTCAGGCTTCAGCAACAGCGCTGACATCAATCAGTGGAATGCTAAACGTGCGGACATTAACGTGACCCAATACGGTGGTCGCAACGGTGCGGTGGTTAATCAGACTGCGTCTGACTCCAACGTTCTGGTTCGTCAGGTTGGTTTTGACAACAACGTCACGGCTAACCAACATTAATTCAGTCTGCTGACTGAGAATAAACAGGGCGAAAGCCCTGTTTTTTTTCGGGAGAATAGTATGCATACGCTATTACTTATTGCCGCGCTGTCAAATCAAATCACCTTTAATACAACCCAGCAAGGCGAAATGTACACCATTATTCCTCAGGTAACGTTAACGCAACCCTGTGAATGTCAGGTACAAGTCTTCGCGATACGTGAAGGGAAGGGGGGGCAAAGCCAAACGCAGCAGAAAACAAGCCTTTCGGTCCCTGCTAATCGGCCGATTGATTTAACTAAGCTGAGCTTTAATATTTCCGCTGAGGACTCAGTAAAAATTATTGTCACCGTTTCGGATGGGCAATCGCTGCATCTCTCACAACAATGGACAGACTCATCCGGTCATTCTTGAGGGACTGAAGTATTTGCAGGTCGGGTGTGGCTGGGAGCGCATTGCTGTTCTATGAATATAGAAACGTGAAGATGTTTTTATCGGGTCGTTAATCGCAGCGGTGAAGGATCATACCGATCCCTCAAGAGGACTAATCATTGAGGAACCTTTATGTGTACTTTAGCGAACAGAATTCTGAGTATTGGCATTGGTGTTTTTTCTCTTTTTACAGTATCCGTAAGTGCTCAACAAATCTCAGCGGGTGGGATTATTCATTTTCGCGGTGAAATAGTGGAACCGCCTTGTGAAGTTAGCACCCAGCAACAACAGATAGAAATGTCATGTATACGCGACGGCAAGATGCAAAGTAGCCGTTTTAATGCGCAACAGGTCACTCTGGTGCCGCAGAATGTTAAGCAAATTGCGAGCGCTAACATGCACTACCTCAATGAGCAGAAAACCCTCGCTATTCTTAACATTGAATATAAATAAGTCGTTCTGGCGTAGATATGCAGCCGTTTCGTTAAAAAGTGAGATTTCCTGGAAAACCCTGCTGTACACTGAAGAGAAGGTGTTTCGTCAGGGGAAGTTTATGCAATCGCGTGTTCATGTGGTACAGGGCGACATTACGACGATGGCTGTTGATGTGATCGTCAATGCTGCCAATTCATCCCTATTGGGAGGCGGTGGCGTGGATGGGGCAATTCATCGCGCTGCCGGACCGGCATTGTTGGAGGCCTGTAAACAGGTTATCCAACAGCAGGGAGAATGCCCAACGGGTCATGCGGTCATCACTCTGGCAGGCAATCTTCCTGCGAAAGCGGTTATTCATACCGTGGGGCCTGTGTGGCAGGGGGGCGATCATCATGAAGCTGAACGTCTCGAAGAGGCCTATTTGAACACGCTGCAACTGGCCTTAGCCAATGGCTATCAATCCATTGCTTTTCCGGCGATTAGCACGGGAGTGTATGGTTATCCGCGCGCAGCAGCAGCGGAAATCGCCGTCAACACGGTGTTGAGGTTCACGACCCGCCGGGCGCTACCTGAGCAGATTTACTTCGTGTGTTTTGATGACGAAACGGCCCAACTTTATAACAGATTACTCACCCAGCAAGGCGATGATAACCCAGCCTGATATGACGCGGCTCGAGCGCGCAATTACTCCGCTTTGCGCCAGCCATCCTGAACAATGCGGCATCCTTGCGCTGGATGACAGTCTGGATGCGTTTGCCGCTCGCTATCGACTCACTGAAATGGCAGAACGCTCCCTGGATGTGCAGTATTACATCTGGGAGAACGACATGTCCGGGCTGCTATTGTTTTCGGTACTGCTGGCCGCAGCGAAACGTGGCGTGCAGGTCCGTTTGTTGCTGGACGACAACAACACGCCGGGTCTGGATGATACGCTGCAATTACTGGATAACCACCCGAATATCGAAGTCCGCCTGTTTAATCCTTTCTCTTTTCGCATCTTGCGTGCGGTGGGCTATTTAACCGATTTCGCCCGACTTAACCGTCGTATGCATAATAAAAGTTATACCGCCGACGGGGTGGTCACGTTGGTTGGCGGGCGCAATATCGGTGACGCCTATTTTGGCGCAGGCGAACAGCCGCTATTTTCAGATTTGGATGTAATGGCCGTTGGGCCGGTGGTGACCGAGGTTGCGGATGATTTTGAACGTTACTGGCAGTGTCAGTCCGTTTCAACACTCAAAAAAGTGCTCTCACTGTCAGAGCCTGAACCTACCCAGCGTATTGACCTGCCGGAGTCCTGGTATAACGATGATATAACTCGCCGTTACCTGAATAAGCTGGAAACCAGCCAGTTTATGGCCAGTCTCGATCGGGGGGCGTTGCCGCTGATTTGGGCCAAAACACGCCTGCTCAGCGACGACCCGCTAAAAGGTGAGGGGAAGGCTCCGCGCCATTCGCTATTACCTCAGCGCTTGTTCGATATTATGGGCTCACCTACCGAGCGTATTGATATTATTTCCGCCTATTTTGTACCTACCCGGGCGGGCGTGGCCCAACTGCTGCGTTTGGTGAGAAAAGGGGTCAAAATTGCCATTCTAACCAATTCGCTGGCGGCGAATGATGTGGCAATTGTTCATGCCGGCTACGCGCGCTGGCGAAAAAAACTGCTGCGCTATGGTGTGGAATTATATGAGCTTAAACCTACACGCGATCGCGCCACGGCTGTGCACGATCGCGGATTAACCGGTAATTCGGGCTCGAGTTTGCACGCTAAAACTTTCAGTATTGACGGGCGTAAGGTGTTTATCGGCTCGCTTAATTTTGATCCGCGCTCCACATTGCTCAACACGGAAATGGGATTTGTGATTGAAAGCGAAAGCCTGGCCGCACTGATTCATAACCGTTTTATGCAGAGTCAGCATGATGTTGCCTGGCAATTGCGTCTCGATCGCTGGGGACGGATTAACTGGGTTGACCGCCAGCAGGGTCATGAGCAGGTGCTGAAAAAAGAACCCGCCACC
The DNA here is from genome assembly GCF_005280825.1 of Citrobacter sp. wls829. Taxonomy (NCBI): domain Bacteria; kingdom Pseudomonadati; phylum Pseudomonadota; class Gammaproteobacteria; order Enterobacterales; family Enterobacteriaceae; genus Citrobacter; species Citrobacter sp. wls829. The sequence goes on along the minus strand of NZ_SZWP01000032.1, from coordinate 64,600 downwards.
GGATTCTGGAAGCGGGTATTGGTGAAGCTGGCCTCGATATTACCGATTGAATGGTTGCTCTGAACGACGTAACCCAAGCTAACCGGTGACGGCCTTGTTTTTGTCCTGCTTAACCAGCGGTTTTCCTGAAAACAAAAACTTCAGTACCGGGATCCGGAGATGAATTTCGTACAGTATCACCGCGATCCCGACCACAAACAGCAGTCCACAGAGAAAGCCCAGCAGATTGGATGAGATGTGCGGTGTGATATAGGCGCCGAAAAACAGCGTTAACGGATGATGCACCAGATAAATAAACAGCGATGCATTGACAAAATAGGTTACGCGCGCTGACTGAAAATTCAATAAACGATAGCCGAGCGAAAAGACCACGTTAACCATCAACAGCCCCAGAACCATGGTTACCACGTATTCAGTTTCATACATCCAGGCGTCGCCGTTGCCGTATCGTTGGTTGAGCAGGTACGCTACAAAGGCCGCTCCTGCACCGAGAGTGCAACCGCGCGAGGGGGTGGTGAACAGCGCCTTCAGATTGGGATTAATGAATGCCAGCGCACCGAGCATAAAGAAAGGCACATAAAACAGCGTTTGCATGACGACAAAATTAAACATGCCGTCGCTGAGGATCGAAGGATAGAGAATAAAAATGGTTCGTCTGACGACGGCGTAGCCCACACCAAGCAAGGCAAAAATTAGCGTTAACTTTACCATTGACGCTGGGGCAGGGGGCGTTCCCTGCTGGCTTTCCTGACGCTTCTTAATTTGGGTAAATACCCACATGCTCACGGTCGTTAACACCACAAGGACCAGCAAAAACCACAGATGAGAAATGAGCTCCCAGGCAAGGGCGTTATATTTATCGTACCCGCTGAGCGTGTGCCAACTCTCTGCTTTCCCTTTTACATATTGCAGCATGATAAATTGCGGCAGTGTGAGCAAGGGAATCGCGGTCAACATCGGGATCCCCACGCGCTCAACACGCACTTTCCACCAGCGTTTTAATGGATAGCGTAAAAACAACATGTAGGAAAAATAACCCGAAATAACAAAAAACACCTGCATGCGAAACGCATGGATGAAGTCGTTAAACAAGGTTAGCCACCACGACGGTTCAGCACTGTTCACGTGCCAGGTGTGTGTGGAATAGATCAATGAGATATGGAATGGGATCCCCAACAACATCAGCCAGGCGCGGATGGAGTCAAGAAAATATTCACGCGGAGGGGATACAGAGCTCATAAACAGTTACGTATTCTCAGACTTTTCGTCTTATCCCTAAGACGAATAATGGTTACATTCGAGGGCAACCCTACACGAAGTCCAACAACCTGTCTCCAGGATAAGCACGCAAAGTGAAAACAGGCAGATGAACCTGATTAAACCATGAGCCAGCGCGCGAACAATACAGGGATTCAGTTGTCGGAATACCCGATTATCCATTAAAATGGATCGGATCAATATAAGCACACAAAGGGGGAAGTGCTTACTAATTATGAAACATAAACTACAAATGATGAAAATGCGTTGGTTGGGTGCAGCAGTCATGTTAACGCTGTACACATCTTCGAGCTGGGCATTCAGTATTGATGATGTGGCAAAGCAAGCTCAATCCTTAGCCGATAAAGGCTATGAGGCGCCTAAAAGTAACTTGCCCTCCGTTTTCCGCGACATGAAGTATGCGGATTATCAGCAGATCCAGTTCAATCACGATAAAGCCTACTGGAGCAATCTCAAGACCCCATTTAAGCTCGAGTTCTACCACCAGGGTATGTACTTCGACACGCCGGTCAAGATCAACGAAGTTACCGCCACAGCGGTAAAGAGAATCAAATACAACCCGGATTATTTTAATTTCGGCGATGTTCAGCATGATAAAGACACGGTAAAAGATCTCGGTTTCGCCGGGTTCAAGGTGCTGTACCCGATCAACAGCAAAGATAAAAACGATGAAATCGTCAGCATGCTCGGTGCCAGCTATTTCCGCGTCCTGGGAGCCGGTCAGGTTTATGGCCTGTCTGCACGCGGCCTCGCTATTGATACAGCACTGCCTTCCGGTGAAGAATTTCCCCGTTTTCGCGAGTTTTGGATCGAACGTCCAAAACCGACTGACAAACGTTTAACCATCTATGCATTGCTGGACTCCCCACGCGCCACCGGGGCCTATCGTTTTGTGATTATGCCAGGCCGTGACACGGTGGTGGACGTTCAGTCCAAAGTTTACCTGCGCGACAAAGTAGGCAAACTGGGCGTTGCGCCGCTGACCAGTATGTTCCTGTTCGGGCCGAACCAACCGTCTCCGGCGACCAACTATCGTCCGGAGCTGCATGACTCTAACGGTTTGTCTATCCATGCTGGCAACGGCGAGTGGATTTGGCGTCCGCTGAATAACCCGAAACACCTCGCGGTGAGCAGTTTTGCGATGGAAAACCCGCAGGGATTTGGTCTGCTGCAACGTGGTCGCCAGTTCTCGCGTTTTGAAGATATCGACGACCGCTACGACCTGCGTCCGAGTGCCTGGGTAACGCCGAAAGGTGACTGGGGCAAGGGGAAACTTGAGTTAGTTGAAATCCCAACCAACGATGAAACCAACGACAACATCGTCGCTTACTGGACGCCGGACCAACTGCCTGAAGCAGGCAAAGAGATGAACTTCAAGTACACGCTGACCTTTACCCGCGATGAAGACAAACTTCATGCGCCGGATAATGCCTGGGTACAGCAGACGCGTCGTTCTACCGGTGATGTCAAACAATCGAACCTCATTCGTCAGCCTGACGGCACGATTGCATTTATCGTGGATTTTGCCGGCGCAGATATGAAAAAACTGCCGCAGGATACCCCAGTCACCGCGCAAACCAGCATTGGTGATAACGGTGAAATCGTTGAGAGTACGGTGCGTTATAACCCGGTCACTAAGGGTTGGCGTCTGATGCTGCGCGTGAAAGTGAAAGATGCGAAGAAAACCACTGAAATGCGTGCTGCGTTGGTCAATGCCGATCAGCCGTTGAGTGAAACCTGGAGCTACCAGTTACCTGCCAATGAATAAGACAACTGAGTATATTGACGCAATGCCGCTTTCGGATATCGAGAAAGCGGCACTGCCGAAAACTGACATCCGCGCCGTTCATCAGGCGCTGGATGCCGAGCATCGTACTTACTCGCGCGAAGACGATTCACCGCAGGGGTCTGTTAAAGCTCGCCTTGAGCAAGCCTGGCCGGATTCTCTGGCCAAAGAGCAGTTAATTAAAGACGATGAAGGACGCGACCAGCTGCAGGCTATGCCGAAGGCTACGCGTACATCTATGTTTCCCGATCCCTGGCGTACCAACCCGGTAGGCCGTTTTTGGGATCGTCTGCGTGGACGCGATGTTACGCCGCGTTATCTTTCTCGTTTGACGAAAGAAGAACAAGAAAGTGAACAGAAATGGCGTACCGTCGGGACGATTCGCCGCTATACGCTGCTTATCTTAACGCTGGCGCAAACGGTCGTTGCGACCTGGTATATGAAGACCATTCTTCCGTACCAGGGCTGGGCGTTCATTAATCCGGCAGACATGATGGGGCAGGACCTGTGGGTCTCCTTTATGCAATTGCTGCCCTATGTGCTCCAGACCGGTATCCTGATTCTGTTTGCGGTATTGTTCTGCTGGGTATCGGCAGGGTTCTGGACCGCGCTGATGGGGTTCTTGCAACTGCTGATTGGCCGCGATAAGTACAGTATTTCCGCGTCAACGGTGGGGGATGAAGCATTAAACCCTGAGCACCGCACCGCGTTGATCATGCCTATCTGTAACGAGGACGTTGACCGCGTATTCGCGGGGCTGCGCGCCACGTGGGAATCGGTGAAAGCCACGGGTAATGCTGCGCATTTCGATGTCTACATCCTGAGCGACAGCTACAACCCTGATATCTGCGTGGCGGAACAAAAAGCCTGGATGGAGCTGATCGCTGAAGTGCAGGGCGAAGGACAGATTTTCTACCGCCGTCGTCGTCGTCGTGTGAAGCGTAAAAGCGGCAACATTGATGACTTCTGCCGTCGCTGGGGGAATCAGTACAGCTACATGGTCGTCCTGGACGCTGACTCGGTAATGAGCGGCGATTGCCTGACCGGTCTGGTGCGTCTGATGGAAGCGAACCCGAATGCCGGTATTATTCAGTCGTCGCCAAAAGCGTCCGGTATGGACACGCTGTATGCACGCTGCCAGCAGTTTGCTACGCGCGTGTATGGGCCGCTGTTTACCGCCGGGCTTCATTTCTGGCAGCTCGGGGAGTCGCACTACTGGGGTCACAACGCGATTATTCGCGTGAAGCCGTTTATTGAGCATTGTGCGCTTGCACCGCTACCGGGTGAAGGCTCGTTTGCGGGTTCGATCCTCTCCCATGACTTCGTAGAAGCGGCGTTAATGCGTCGTGCAGGCTGGGGGGTGTGGATTGCCTACGATCTGCCGGGTTCTTATGAAGAGCTGCCGCCAAACCTGCTTGATGAACTGAAGCGTGACCGTCGTTGGTGTCACGGCAACCTGATGAACTTCCGTCTGTTCCTGGTCAAAGGGATGCATCCGGTTCACCGTGCGGTGTTCCTGACGGGCGTGATGTCTTATCTGTCTGCCCCGCTGTGGTTTATGTTCCTCGCGCTTTCAACCGCATTGCAGGTGGTGCATGCGCTGACGGAGCCGCAATACTTCCTGCAGCCGCGTCAGCTGTTCCCGGTGTGGCCGCAGTGGCGTCCTGAGCTGGCGATTGCGCTGTTTGCCTCAACCATGGTGCTGCTGTTCCTGCCGAAGCTGCTGAGTATTTTGCTCATCTGGTGCAAAGGGACGAAAGAGTACGGCGGTTTTGTCCGCGTGACGCTGTCGCTGCTGCTGGAGGTGCTGTTCTCCGTGCTGCTGGCGCCGGTGCGTATGCTGTTCCATACCGTCTTCGTGGTCAGTGCTTTCCTCGGGTGGGAAGTCGTCTGGAACTCGCCGCAGCGTGATGATGACTCCACTCCGTGGGGTGAAGCGTTTATGCGTCACGGCTCCCAGCTGCTGCTGGGTCTGGTCTGGGCGGTCGGTATGGCTTGGCTGGATCTGCGCTTCCTGTTCTGGCTGGCACCGATTGTCTTCTCCCTGATCCTGTCGCCGTTTGTGTCGGTGATTTCCAGCCGTTCAACGATAGGGTTACGTACCAAGCGCTGGAAGCTGTTCCTGATCCCGGAGGAGTATTCTCCTCCGCAGGTGCTGGTGGATACGGATAACTACCTGGTGATGAATCGCAATCGCTCGCTGGATGACGGCTTTATGCACGCGGTGTTTAACCCGTCATTTAACGCACTGGCTACGGCGATGGCGACCGCGCGTCACCGCGCCAGTAACGTGCTGGAGATTGCCCGTGACCGTCATGTCGAGCAGGCGCTGAACGATACACCTGAGAAACTGAATCGCGATCGCCGCCTTGTGCTGTTGAGCGATCCGGTGACTATGGCGCGTTTACATTATCGCGTCTGGAACTCGCCGGATAAGTATTCGTCGTGGGTTAATTATTATCAGGGGATAACCCTGAACCCGCTGGCACTCAGGAAGAAATAGAACGCCTGAAATGTGAAAATACCGGCCTGGTGCCGGTATTTTTTTATGCGGATGACAATGTTGTTAATGAGGGTTCAGGTGCGAATACTTGCGGTTGGAATCATGGTCATCTTGCTGAGCGGGTGCGGCAGTATTATTAGCCGCACGATCCCGGGGCAAGGTCACGGAAATCAATACTATCCCGGCGTGCAGTGGGATGTCCGGGATTCAGCATGGCGCTATGTCACCCTGATCGATCTGCCTTTTTCACTGGTGTTTGATACGCTGCTGTTGCCCCTTGACATCCACCATGGTCCCTACGAGTAATTACCGCTCATCCCATTCGTCGGCTGCCGTCTGACCTTCCTCGGTATCCAGAGGTGGTTCAAGCTGGAATTCGCCTTCATCCCACTCGTGGAGGGTATTTTCCTCCAGCCACTCTTGGCGAATTTCAATCTCATCATAATCGCCATCAAAGACGCTTTGTGCCGCTTCACCGCTCAGCATCGGCAGACATTCGCCTTCCTCATCTTCGTCGGCGAAAAACTCAGCCTGCCACATGATGTCACCATCCTGTAGCACATACTTTTGTACGTTCAACTGCTGAACACTGGCGTCGTCCGCATCTAGGTCGGGGTTATCAGCCAGAAACTCTTCACGGGCAGCATCAATGGCTTCTTCCAGCGTGGCATACATGGTCATCAGCGTCTCCCTTTGATTTAATGAGGTATTCAGGGAAATAATAGTTGATTCTCTGCTAGTGCAAGTATGAATGCACAAAAATCATTGCGTGCGCTGGGTTTCGCGACGTCGGCGCAGGCTGTTCCAGGAGTAGAGCGCGTTAAATAAGACCACTCCCGCGGTCACGCAGAAGACCGCGCGAAAACCATAGTTGGCTGAAATAGCTGCGCCCATCAGTGGCCCCGTCACGTTGCCAATATCACGAAATGACTGGTTGTAGCTGAAAATACGCCCGGATATTTGGTTGGTTGAGTTATAGACCAGCAGCGTTTGTACGGCAGGGAGCAGTGCGCCGTCGGCGGCTCCCAGCAAAAAGCGCAGGACGCCGAGCTGCCAGGGCGTCTGGACGAATGACATGGGGATGAGCAGCAATACGGAAATGACCAGGGCGACAATCAGGATCTTCTCCGGGCCTATGCGGTCGCCTAATTTGCCCAGCCTTGGCGCGCTGAGTAAAGCGGCCACGCCGGGAACGGAAGCGATCATGCCGCTGATAAAAGCGATATTGCCGACGTTACCCGCCAGTTCCCGCACATACAGCGTCAAGATAGGTGCGATGGATCCGGTTGCGACCTGAATGATCAGTGTGGTGACGAACAGACTCAGTACCAGCTTTGGATTTTTTAAGGATCCGACGACCTCCCGAATGTGCAACATCTCTTTTTTGCTGACCGGTTGAAAATGCTCACGAATAAAAAATAACGTCAGCATAAAACAGAGCAGCAGCACGCTGGCGGTAATAAAGAAAACGGGGCGCAACCCGTATTGGTCGGCAAGCAAGCCTCCCGCCAGCGGGCCCAGCAGTGCGCCACTGACGCCGCCGGTTGAAAGTGTTCCCAGCGCCCAGCCGCTTTTATTGCGCGGCACCTGGGTGGCGATCAGCGCATTCGCATTGGGAATAAACCCACCAAGCAGTCCCAGCAGCGCACGCAGGATCAAAAACTGCCAGATATTTTGCGCCAGCCCCATTAGCAGCATCACGACAGCCATCCCCAGCGCTGAGCGCAGGAGCATGATTTTCCTGCCTTTGCGATCTGCAAGGCCGCCCCAGAAAGGTGAAGCGATAGCTGAAAAAAGAAACGTAATGCTGAACACCAGACCCGACCACATGTTCAGGGCACCGTGTCCCGTCACGCCGAGGCTTTCGACATACAGGGGTAAGAAAGGCATCACCAGGCTAAATGCTGCACCGGTTAAAAAGCAACCGAGCCAGGCAACCGTGAGATTACGCTTCCAGTTGATGGAGACATCTGAGGGTGACATAGCGATCCGCAGTGTGGCGCGCTGTTTGCGCTATCGTGTAAAAATAAGTAAGCAGACTAATTATGCGCCTGGTTGATAGTCGCTGCAATGTGCAGAGCAGTAAAACCTAAACAGGGGGGGCGAGATGTTGCAGCCCGCGGGCTGCAACAAAGGGTCAGTACAAGGAAGGTGCGCCTTCAGGGCGTGTTTTGAACCGGCGATGTAGCCACATATATTGCTCCGGCGCCATCATGATGCATTTCTCAATAATTTTGTTCATCCACGCGGCGGTGGTTTCAGCATCGTCCAGCGGCGGCGAACATTCCGGCGGCAGCATAATCAACTGATACCCTTTGCCGTCAGGTTTACGACGAGGGACAAACGGCACCAGACACGCATTGGACATCCGCGACAGCATCCATGTCCCAGAGGTGGTTGCAGCCTGCTCTACAGCAAACAGCGGCACAAAGACGCTGGAGCGTGGGCCGTAGTCGTGATCCGGGGCATACCAGACCACTTCACCTTTCTTCAGAGCCTTGACCATTCCTTTTAGATCTTTACGATCGAGCATTGATTTATTGGAGCGCATACGCCCCCAGGTTTGCAGCCAGTCGAGCAGCGGATTGTCGTTGGGGCGATACACCCCGATACCGGGTTCCTGTAAACCAAACTGACGCGCGCCTAATTCAAGCGTCAGAAAGTGCAGACCCACTAACAGGATCCCACGCTGCTGTGCCTGAACATCACGAATATGCTCCATGCCGATTACTTCGGTCCAGCGCGTAATACGACGGTCGGACCAAAACCAGGCCATGCCGGTTTCCACTACGCCCATGCCGACGGACTCAAAGTTTTTTACCACCATCTGCTGACGCTCTTGTTCGCTCATCTGTGGGAAGCACAGCTCCAGATTACGCGAAACAATCTTTGCCCGGCGTCTCATCACATGTAACGCCAGCCGACCTAATGTACAGCCCAGCTTATAGAGGAACGGATAGGGTAACTGCACGATCAACCAAAGGATGCCAATACCTAGCCAGGTTAACCAATAACGTGGATGCAAAAGTGCAGCCGAGAACTTGGGTAAATTCGTCATGTCTATCCTGTCATTAAACGACCAATGCCCTGTATTGTCGCATTTTTTCGCGCGTATCAAAAATTTGTGACGGGAGAATGGCTGGTTTTTCGTCAATTGTTGTGACGCTTTTATCATGAAGTATGAAATGTAGCGTAAAATGTGTGGATGTAAATTGGCGATGTTTGCTTTATGATGCCGGCCGATTTTCATCTTTTTACTGACTGCAGGAAACGTACACCATGCCAGTGTTACACAACCGCATTTCGAATGACGCGCTCAAAGCTAAAATGTTGGCGGAATCTGAGCCGCGCACCACGATTTCATTTTATAAATATTTCAACCTCGTTAATCCTCAGGATACGCGTGATGCGCTGTACCAACTGTTCACCGAGCTGAACGTTTTCGGGCGCGTATATCTGGCGCACGAAGGCATTAACGCACAAATCAGCGTGCCGCAAAGCAAGGTTGAGGCATTCCGTCAGCAGTTGTACGCGTTTGATCCTGCGTTTGCCGGGCTGCGACTTAACATTGCGCTGGACGATGACGGAAAATCGTTCTGGGTACTGCGCATGAAAGTCCGTGAACGTATTGTGGCAGATGGCATCGATGATCCTGCTTTTGATGCCAGCAACGTTGGTGATTACCTGAAGGCGGCAGAAGTGAACGCCATGCTTGACGATCCTGACGCGGTGTTTATCGATATGCGCAACCACTATGAGTATGAGGTGGGGCACTTCGAGAACGCCATGGAGATCCCGGCAGATACGTTCCGCGATCAGTTGCCGAAAGCCGTTGAAATGATGCAGGAACATAAAGATAAAAAAATCGTAATGTACTGCACGGGCGGTATTCGCTGTGAGAAGGCCAGCGCCTGGATGAAATACAACGGGTTCAGTAAAGTCTGGCACATTGAGGGCGGCATTATTGAATATGCCCGTAAAGCTCGAGAACAGGGACTACCGGTACGCTTCATCGGTAAAAACTTTGTTTTTGATGAACGGATGGGGGAGCGGATCTCCGAAGATGTTATCGCACATTGTCACCAGTGTGGTGTGGCGTGCGACAGCCATACCAACTGCAAAAATGACGGCTGCCATCTGCTGTTTATCCAGTGCCCGGCCTGCGCCGAGAAGTACAAAGGGTGCTGCAGCGATCTGTGTTGTGAAGAGAGTACGTTGCCTGAAGAGGAACAACGTCGCCGTCGCGCAGGTCGTGAGAATGGCAATAAAATTTTTAATAAGTCCCGTGGCCGTCTGAATACTAAACTGGGTATTCCGGACCCTGCGCAATAAAATGATGCCGGATGAGGGCTACAGCCTCATCCGGCTTCCATTTTGGCAGCATTGAGATGCTATTTCTGCTGAACACCTTCTACCGAGATGATTAAGTCTACTTCCTGTGAAGCAGGCCCCAGGTCGGTGGTGATGTTAAAGTCCTTCAGCTTAATCTTCCCTTGTGCTTCAAAGCCTGCACGGGTGCCACCCCACGGATCGCCACCCTGACCAATAAGCTTCGCGTCCAGCGTGACCGGTTTGGTGACGCCGTTCAGCGTCAGATCCCCGGTAATATCCAGGTCGTTACCCGCTTTCTTCACGCTGGTGGAGGTGAAGGTCGCCTGCGGGAATTTGGCGACGTTAAGGAAATCTGCGCTGCGCAGATGCTTGTCACGCTCGGCATGATTAGTGTCAACGCTGTTGGTGTTAATGGTGACGTTCACTTTATCGGCGGCTGGATTTTTTTCATCGAAGGTAAACGATCCGTCGAAGTCTTTAAAGGTGCCGTACAGCCAGCTGTATCCCAGATGCTGAATACGAAAATTAACAAAGGCATGTTGTCCTTCTTTGTCGATTTTGTAATCTGCCGCGATGGCCGAACCGGTGGTAAACAGTAAAGATGCGAGAGTCAGTCCCAGCAGGTTTTTTTTCATTTTAAGCTCCATAGTCAGATGACGATTTTCCCAACATGCGATTAAGGGTATCGTCGTTGTCGATAAAGTGGTGTTTCAGGGCCATCAGCCCATGTAAAAGAGAGAGGACCACAACGCTCCAGGCAAGCCACAGGTGCAGGCTTCCGGCGAGATCGGCCTGCGCCCCGGCGTTGGCGAGCGTGGCGGGGATCTCAAACCAGCCAAAGACGCTGATGGGTTTGCCGTCTGCGGTCGAAATTAAATACCCACTGATGACAATGGAGAACAGCAGCAGATATAAACTGAGGTGGCCCAGGGCCGCAGCCAGACGAGTTAAGCGAGAATAGCTTTTCAATGCCGCAGGAGGAGGAGAGAACAGCCGCCAGACCACGCGAATCACCAGCCCCATCATCAGCAATACGCCGATGCTTTTATGCAGTTCAGGTGCCTGGTGGTACCAGCCATCGTAATAGCTGAGTGTGACCATCCATAAACCCAACGCAAACATGCCATACACGGCAATCGCGACCAGCCAGTGCAAAACGGCTGACACCACACCATAGCGCTGTGGACTATTATTGAATTGCATAAATACACCGATAAATATTTCAGAAGTGAATGAAAATGGCCTGTAAAAGACATTAATGCAACTAATAAATAACAAGAGTGATGATATTTATTTTTAATTCAATAAATTTGATGTGATGATGAGTTGATCATCAGGTGTTTAGAGAAAGATGGGCGGGTAGAGCCTGATGTGCGGTACTTTGTAGGGTTTCTGATTATTCAATTAATCACAATAAAAATTAAAGAAATCTCAATTGCTGTCAATTATTGTCAGCAGGCTAAGATCAGAAAAACATAATATATATTACATCCATGATTGCCAGCAGAGACCATAAAATAATGTAGAGCATAAAATGCTCGCGTATATTATTCACCAGATAGTCAACGATGCGGCGCATCACTATTATTCCTTCAATAAAATGGCCCCAGTGGCGAGGCCATATCATGGTTATCGTTTAAAACGGCTCAGTTTGAACGGTGCCAGGTCGAAGGCCGACGGCTTGTCCTGGGCAAAATCAGCCGCAATCTCCCCCAGTACCGAGGCAAACTTAAAGCCGTGACCGCTTAGCCCGGTAATAATAAGCGTATTATCATGTCCGGGTAGCGTATCAATAATAAAGTCTTCATCCGGAGAGTTATCGTAGGTGCACGACGCACCGTGCAGACAACATCCCACGCCGGGCAGAACAGAACGCAGGAACGGGAAAGCCTCTGAACCATCGCTGGCGACAGCGGCAAACGCTTTGCGCTCTTCGGCTGAGTGAATAACCTGCCCGCCGTTATGTTTACCAATCTTCAGTTCGTCGTTCTCGGCCGGGAAACCGTAATACTGATCGCCATTAGGCAATTCGCCGGTGAAGGCCGGGAAATTGTTTTTAACGCTGTAGCGCCCGTCAGCCTGATACCACGCGAACACTTTGCGCACTGGCTGTATCGGCAATTCCGGTACTAATGCCTGTACCCAGGTGCCGGCACTCACCAGCGCTTTTTTCGCGTGATAGTCGCCGTCTGCGGTCTCAACCGTTACGCCATCATCATGATGGTGAATCGCGGTAACCGGGCATTTAAACAGCTGAGCGCAGCCTGCTTCCTCAGCCAGGCGAATCCAGGTCTTAATGGCCAACTCACTGCGCAGAAAACCTGAATCGGCCTCAAACAGGCCGATATAGTTTTCCGGGACACGAATTTCGGGCCAGCGGGCCATGATGGCAGCGGCATCCAACTGTTCAACGTTGAGCTGCCACTGTTTTGCGCTTTGCGCCACGTTAGATAAGAACATGGAATCTGCCGGGCCGAGGTTGACAACGCCAGAACGGACAAACACAGGTTCTTCATTATGCTGGGCGAGTTCATCCCACAATGTCTGCGCACGCAGGACCAACGGAACGTATTTTTCACCTTCGCCATAGGCATGACGAATTAAGCGTGTATCGCCGTGATGGCTACCCTGTTGGTGCGGCGGCATATGTGCATCGATCATCAGTACATTCAGACCGGCGCGCGTGGCATAGTATCCGGCGGCGGCGCCTACGGAACCGCTGCCAATAATGATTAAGTCGTATTTCATCCGCTTCTCTCTGCAATCGCGATAGTAGCAGGGTAAATAACTGACCCGCATTATTCAACTATCAAATAAGAAAGGCACCGTTAAGGTGCCTTTTGAAGGTTGGGTGCATCAGATTTAATGACGCTGATACTCATTAGCGGGGAAATCACCTGATTCAATTTTGGCGATTCCGGCTTCTAATATTGAAATAAATTGCCTGGCAACATCAGTGGTTAACCAGAGCGTTTGACCAACTTCAGTCCCATTTGGGTCTGGACGATTCGGGGTCTGGTAGTGCAAACGCAGCATCAGCGCATCATAGCTATCAACGGTGCTGATGTCCCATCCTACAAGCGGATGAGTCTGAATGACTTCATTATTCTTTTCCATCATGCCCCCTAATTCGTGTTACTAGACAACGGTTTTCGAGGTTCAATGCGTTTTTTTCTGAAGCAAGTTCAGTATATCAATAAATAAGGGTATTCACTGAAAATTTAAAGAGGACAGGGCATAATTTTTTTGTTTTAAGTGTTATCTGAACGATAAACCGGCATGTCATTCATATTTTTTTAGCATGTTGTGCAGTTATTTTGTGGTTTTGACTAAAAGATAATCAGCATGTAAATAAACATTAACTGTTTTGTTGAGAGAGATTGCTCGAAATCTTTATGATACGGGAAAATAAAAAAAGCCGGGGCGACCCGGCAAAAAACATCACTGCATATCATTTTTTATTCATTAATGAACCAGTCATCCGCGCTTTCCCATGTTTCTTGCAGGATCTCGCTGATGCGTTCTTTGTCCTCTTTTGTCGCGCCAATGACCGACAGATTGTTTGTGCCGGCATAACGAACGGTGACGTTACCGGCGTTATCCGGAAAATGATGGTGAATACGATGGGAGAGTTCACCTGCCAACGCGTCAATGGCGCCAGCAGGCAAAGGTGAAGTTTTGGCAATAGTGACTTCAATACGCATAATAGCCCCCTGTTGAATATACTGGTTATTTATACAGTTAACTTCGCCAGTTGACAACAGGTTGCGACATTTTTTTAGCGTTTCACTGACCAGCGTACTGTTTCACCGCCGAGGAAAGGCACCAGCGTGTCTCCCTCCAGCGCGATACTTTCCGGTATCTGCTGCTCTTCTTTAACCAGTTCAATAAAGGTGTCGTTAACCGGCAGTCCGTAGAAGCGAGGACCGTTAAGCGAGCAGAAGGCCTCGAAATGGGCCAGGGCGTTCATCTCTTCGAAGACGGTGGCATAACTGGCGAGTGCGGTAGGGGCATTAAAACACCCCGCGCAGCCGCAGCTGGATTCTTTACGATGACGCGCATGCGGCGCCGAGTCAGTGCCGAGGAACGCCCGGCTGAAACCACTGGCGACCAGTTCACGCAGCGCCTGCTGGTGGATGTTTCGCTTGAGAATAGGCAGGCAATACAGATGCGGACGAATGCCCCCGACCAGCATATGGTTACGGTTAAACATCAAATGCTGCGGGGTAATGGTCGCTGCCAGCAGATCATTGCCGTCACGCACGTAGTCGGCGGCGTCTTTAGTGGTGATATGTTCAAACACCACTTTCAGCGCGGTCAGACGCGACCGCAATGGCTCCATCACCGTGTCAATAAAGCGTGCTTCGCGATCGAATATATCGATTTCCGCGTGCGTGACTTCACCGTGTACCAGCAAAGGCATGCCGAGTTTTTCCATCCGTTCCAGAACCGGCATGATGGCATCAATAGAGGTCACGCCGTGAGTAGAGTTGGTGGTGGCGTTAGCCGGGTAGAGTTTGGCGGCGGTGAAAACACCTTCGTTGAACCCGCGCTCCAGTTCGTTGGGATCCAGCGTGTCCGTCAGATAGCAGGTCATTAACGGGGTGAAATCGTGTCCGGCAGGTACGGCGTCCAGTATACGCTGACGGTAAGCGATGGCTGCGTCAACAGTAGTGACGGGCGGTGCCAGGTTCGGCATGACAATTGCGCGTCCATAAATTTCACTGGTATAGGGCACGACAGTTTTCAACATGTCGCCATCGCGAAAGTGAAGATGCCAGTCGTCTGGGCGGCGGATCTTTAATACCTGGGATGGTGCAGTCATCAATATGCTCCGGCTGAGGATAGTCTTTTTTGCCGGAAACAAAGGATAAGCGGAAACGTTTTCGTTTGCACGAAAAAAAAGCGAGCTGTCTGTAAGCGTCACCAGCAGTAGATAAATATCACTGCTCAACGCGCCAAATGTTTAACCGTTAAATAAGACTTAATTTTTTTGTTTCCGTGTGTAATTATATGCATTGATATAATTAATCACACAATAAATGATTTTTATTAATCTATTTGATTTCTGGATGTTTGAATAAAAATGTTATGGCACAGGAGGTGCAATGAAGATTTTTCGTCCGCTATGGACAAAAGGGATCCTCCTTTCTCCCCAGTATTTTCAACAGCAAACGTTGCTTAATTCCCGTGATGACCAGGGTATAGCCCAAATGAGCGTTATGCATCCGTGGGGGATATGGCGTGCAGAATTTGATTCACAAGTACTGACACAAGGGCAACTGAAACCCCTTTGCCTGAACTTACGATTTCAGGACGGTACTCAGATAGATACTGAGCAGATGGATGCCCTACCTCCAACGTTAACTTTGACGAGGGAGACAAACGAAGCCACAGTGCTGTTGGCCCTTCCTCAGCTTTATTCAAATGACCGAAATTGCCTGCAAACGGAAGACATTGCTGAATATCCGGTGCGTTACCGCCAGGTGTGGCGCGATGTACGCAACCAGTTTGATGATGACATAAAGCCGATGGCGGTGATGCAACATGAACTCACGCTACGGCTTTCAACTCAGGATAATGCCAATTACCTCACCTGCCCGGTAGCTCGGATATTTAGAGACGTACAGGGGCATTATGTCCTTGATGGGACGTTCATCCCGCCGCTACTGGCGATGCGCGGTAATCACGGGTTGTGCGATAAGACAGAGGTGTTATTGACGCAGCTGCGTGCTCGCATTATCCGTTTGATGGCAATGCGTCGGGAAAGTAATGAGCGGATGGCGGATTTTGCTGTAGCAGACGTCTCGTTATTTTGGCTGCTCAATGCGCTAAATACCGCCGAACCCGTCCTGGGGATGTACCAGCGTTTCCCACAGGTGCATCCGGAACGCGTGTATCAGGAGTTGGCGCGGCTAGCGGGGGCGCTGCTGACGTTCTCGCTGGAACATGAGATTGGCGCTATTCCGCCGTATCAGCACGATGATTTAAGCAACACGTTTTTGCCGTTGTTCAGGTTGTTGAACAGATTGTTGGAAACCAGTCTGCCATCACGGGTCATCGCCATTGATATGGAACGCGATCTTCGTCTGCATCAATGGACCGCCCGACTACACGATCCCCGTCTGCGTGAAGGTGCTGACTTTTGGCTGTCGGTTCGTTCATCACTGCCAACTGCACAGCTTTATAACCAGTTCCCACAATTATGCAAGGCGGGGAGCCCGGACGATGTAAACCAGGTCGTGAATATTGCGCTAAATGGCATCCCGCTGAAAGCGCAAACTCACGTCCCGGCGGCGATTCCCCTGCGCCTGGAAAATCAGTATTTCTCCCTCGATCTCAATCATCCGTCGGCCCAGAGAATGCTGGACTCTGGCGTCTGCGTATTTTATGTGCCGGGCACGTTGGGTGAACTCGAGCTTGAGTTGTTTGCGGTGCTGCGCACATGACCTTCAACGTCGATGAATGTCTGGCCGAGATTTGGCTTCAGACCGTGAGATTACGCCAGGGGGAACAGTTTGCTCCCGGAGAAGGGCGGCGGTTGTGGCAGACGTGCGCGGATAATGTGACGCGTGTGCGAGAGGTGATGCGTACGGCGGGGTTAACCGAGGAAAACATGCTGCACATCACCTATGCCTGCTGCGCACTGTTGGATGAGGCGGTGAAAAGTCGCGAGGTACAGGATGATGCCAGTCTAGTGTGGTATCAGTCCCCCCTCCAGACGCACTACTTCAACACCCTCGACGCCGGAGAAGCGTTGTATGAACGGATGCGTGGTGTTCTGCGCGAGCCGGCACCGGAACCAACGGTGCTTACCTGTTTCCATCGGGTATTGATGTTGGGATTTCTCGGTGGACTGAGTCCGGACGCACCAACACGGACAGCGTTACTCAATGAACTGACGTCGCGTATTCCCGCTTTTCAGTTTCAGGAATCACAACCGGTACTTAATACCTTACCTGCGCGAAGCACGCTGGGTTTATGGCTGCGTGACGGGCGAATTCGGCTGATGTTGGGCCTGTTTGCGGTGGGACTACTCTGGTGGGGACTGGACTGCTGGCTTGACTCACTACTGGTCAGTTTCGCCGCATAACACAGGCGAATGGCAACGTTGGGCTTCGCCAATTTCATGTGTTGATCAGTAGGGACATTCAACGCGGTTACTGAGAACGGGGAAGTATTACCTTAATGGGCATAGGGTTACGGCCATGGGCGGTAGCATGCCCGAACGCCAGGAGGGCACAAAATGTTGTTTGATCACAACCATAATAAACTGACTATTCGTGGGCTGGAGTTTGAGCCAGACGTTCTGGCTTTCAAAGGGCATGAATATCTCAGCCAACCTTTTCGGTATGACATTCAGTTCACCAGCACTAATCATGGTATTACGCCGGAAGCGGTATTGATGCAGGACGCTTCGTTCAGCTTGTGCGCACCGCCGGAACAGGGGATGGCGGTGATGACTCCGCAGCGCACATTGCATGGGGTGATTACTGCATTTAAGTGTCTGTCTACCTCACGTGACGAAACGCATTACGAGGTGCGACTGGAACCCCGTCTGGCGCTATTTTCCCGCAGTCATCAGAGCGCGATTTTCCAGGATATGTCCGTCTCGCAGATTACAGAAAAAATCCTGCGTGAACGTCATGGTCTGCGCGGTCAGGATTTTGTTTTTAAGCTGAATAATGAGTACCCACGTCGCGAACAGGTGATGCAGTACGGCGAGAATGACCTGACGTTTCTGTCACGGTTGCTGGCGGAGACCGGGATCTGGTTCCGTTTCGCGGCAGATTCACGGCTGAAAATCGAGGTGATAGAGTTTTACGACGATCAGCAGGGATATGAACAGGGAATCACTCTACCGCTGCGCCACCCGTCCGGTATGTACGACGGCACAGTTGAAGCCGCATGGGCGCTGAATTCGTCGCATTCGGTGGTTGAAAACACGGTTACCACCCGAGACTACAACTACCGTGACGCCCAAAGGGACATGGACAGCTCGATGGATGTCACTGCGGGCGACAAAATTACCCGTGGTGAAGCGTATCATTACGCAGATAATTTTCGTGAGGCCGGTAGCCCGCAGACTATTGAGAGCGGGGGATTTTATGCCCGTATCCGCCACGAACGCTATCTCAACGGGCAGACGCGATTGGGGGGCACCAGCAACAGCGTAACATTAATGCCTGGCCAGGCGCTGAAGGTGACCGGCGGTGAGGCCCCAGATATGTTTGCCCATGGCGTGGTCATCACCGCGATTCACACCCGTGCCGCTCGCGACCGTAGCTATACGCTGGAGTTTGAGGCAATACCCTGTTCTGAACGTTACTGTTTTCGCGCACCTTCGCCGGAGAAACCTGTGATGGCGGGCACTTTGCCTGCTCGGGTGACCAGTACCCAGCCAGGCGATCTCTACGGGCATATCGATAAAGACGGACGCTATCGGGTCAATTTACTCTTTGACCGCGATACATGGCCCGCCGGGTACGAAAGTCTGTGGGTGCGTCAGGCCAGACAGTATGCTGGAGATACCTATGGTTTTCATCTGCCGCTGCTGGCCGGCACGGAAGTGGCTATTGCGTTTGAAAATGGCGATCCGGACCGGCCGTATATCGCCCATGCGCTGCATGACTCAGCCCATCCTGACCATGTCACCATCCGCAACGATAAACGCAATGTCCTGCGTACTCCCACGAACAACAAATTCCGCCTCGATGACACCCGTGGGCAGGAGCATATCAAGCTCTCGACGGAGTACGGCGGGAAGAGCCAGCTAAATCTTGGTCATATCGTGGACAGCGGCAAGCAGAAACGTGGGGAAGGGTTTGAGCTGCGCACGGACAAATGGGGGACGATACGCGGCGGACAAGGGCTGTTTATCAGTGCCGATATGCAGGCAAAGGCGCAGGGCCTACAGCTTGAAATGAAAGCGGCGCTGGAAACCCTGCAACAGGCGCAAGGACTGGCGCAATCGCTGAGCGAGGCGGTGAAAACGGCCAACGCAGAGCTTGCACAAGTAGCAGCGCAAAAAAGTCTGATGGAAGGGTCGCTAAAAGATTTACAGCAAGCGGCTTTGCTGTTGAGTGCGCCAGCGGGTATTGCACAGGTATCTCCGGAAAGTATTCAAATTAGTACGGGTAAGAATTTTATGCAGACCTCGGCTGAAAACAGTGATTTCAGCGTGTTCAAAAAATTTACCGTCGCCGCTGGAGAGATTATCAGCCTGTTTGCTAAAACGTTGGGGATTAAGATTTTTGCCAACAAAGGCAAGGTTGAGATACAGGCGCAAGATGACAACATGGAGCTTACTGCCATGAAAGATATGAAAATACAAAGTAAGGACGGGGAGGTTTATATCTCAACGGCGAAAAAAATCACATTAGCATGCGATAAAACGGCACTCATTATTGAACGTTTAGAGGTCACCATTGATAGCAATGGTTTTGCCGGTCGCGGAGACATCAGCTTGTTTGGTGAAATGCTTAATCGCTTTTTTGCACTCTATACCGACATCCACCTGTTTAATCGGTTGATTCTTATCTTACAACCGACCGGGGAGCAGCTTGCATGGGACGAAAACCCGCGCAATCCAGGGATGCGCTAACATCACGTCTGAAAGAAGATATTGGTCATATTAATTTTTATCGATTTTGCCAGCTACTGGAAAACCACGGCGCTCACCGACTGGGGGAAAGTGATAACCCGCATGATGATATGGTGCGTTTTCGCCCCCATCCTGGAGTAGGGTTTCCCGCTAGTGAACTGAAAGCGATTGAGTGCGATCCAGATCATCCCGATGCCCCTCTTACGGTCCGCTCAACCTTCATGGGGCTTTACGGTGTGGATTCACCGCTGCCAACGACATACATAGATGACATTACGCAAAGGCGCGATGGCCACGAGGTACTGGAAACCTTCCTCGATATTTTCAACCATCGTATTTTGACGCAGTTTTACCGCATCTGGCGAAAATACAGTTACCCGGCCACCTTTGAAGCGGGGGGAATCGATAGTACCTCTCGCTGCTTATTGGGGCTCATTGGCTTAGGGATCGCCGGTACACAGGAGCATATTGCCACACCGTCATCGCGTTTCCTCGCCCTGTTGGGGATCATGCGCCAGCCTGGGAGAACGGCAGAGGGTATTGCACGGCTGGTCAACTTACTGGCACCGAACACGCGTACCGACGTCACACCACACGATCTGCGTACAGTGGCAATACGACAACCTGCAGGGCTGCTTGATGAACAGCCATTAAGGCTGGATGGTCATACGGTACTGGGGGATGAAGCAACCGATGCAGCCAGTCAGTTGTTAATTTCACTCGTTACTGATGATGCAACGGAAACGGAAGGCTGGTTACCCGATGGGGCGCTTTTGACCGACTTGTTGGTATTGCTGCGCGTTTATCTGGGGTGGCGCTATCGGGCGCGGATTATGTTGACTCTACCCACCCATCTGCTTCCTGTGCCTGTGCTGGGTGAGTCACCCGTGCGGCTGGGTCTTACCTGTGTTAATGGTCTGCAACAAGGAGACAGGGACTTACCGGACGACTTCACTGTAGAACTGGGACATTACCGTGGTCTGACATCCGCTATAATAAATAAGGACATACAGCGTGTTCATTACCGTTTTTAAATTGAAATACATTTTCCCGTACTGGCATTAATACTCAGTGGCTGCGGCCTACTTCAGTCAGTGAGTGACGGTACTCGTTCCGCCGCAAGCTCTCTTTTTTATAAACAGATTAAGGTATTACATCTTGATATCTCTGGCCGGGCCGCGCTCAATACTGACAGCCGCGAGCAAAACAGCGCGCCGCAGTCGGTTATAGTGCGTATTTACCAGTTAAAAGATGAGAAGCGTTTTAATCAAACTCAGTACGAACAACTGGTCGGTGACGGGGCTAACTTATTAAAAGAGGATTTACTGGCTGAGCAGTTTGTGGTGGTGAAACCCAATAGCGCCGTGACGCTGGATATGCCGATGGAGGAGGGAACACAATTTGTGGCGATTGCGGCTCTGTTTCGCGATCCTGATATGGCCCAGGGAAACTGGCGCTTGGTAGTCAAACGCCACGATCTCGATCCCGATGAGGCACGTAAAATCGTGCTTGATGACCATACTATGACGATGCAGACAGAGGAAAAGTAACCTCTGATAGAAAAGGGCGCTGATGCGCCCTTTGGTGTGTTAATCGGTGAACGGGATGATGATTTCACCCGGTTTTACTTCAATTCCTTTTGCCAGCTTTTTCGCCAGCGCTTCGCCTTCACTGCTGTCTTCACGCAGGACGTATGCCGGTTGCTGGTTGAAATAATTGCGCAGCGACTGGTTTAAATACGGCATCAGAGTTTGTAATACCGACTGCATTTTTTCTGGTGTGACGGTCGCATCAACCACTTCCATCTCTTGCAGATAAATCGCGCCTTTTTCTTTATTGAACACCGGTAATGCTTTTAACTTCAGCTTCATTGTCGCTTTCTGGCTGCCAAATAGTGAGTTCATGTCCAGGTTGGCGTCGCCGGTCAGGGTCACTTTATTGGGTTCTTCACGACCGATCTGGCTGGTCAGATTGCTCAGCACGATGTGGGCTTCAGCAACGCCGGGCAAACCGATATCTTTCGAAAAATTATTATGCTTTGCCAGCGCCTGGTTAATTTCTTGCTCGCTTACCGTGTATTGTGTGAGTTGATTACAACCAACCAACAGGCCGCTGACAATGAGTGCAGCAGCAAAAAAAAACTTTTTCATGGGGTTCCTCAACATGATGCTTATGGCGTAATCGTGACACAAAGCAGCATCCAGTACCAGTGCCCCGGACACCAGCAGAAAAAACTGAAAAGGTGTCCGGGCTGAGGGTTACGCGTCAGGCATCAGGCTCCAGCATGCCACGCGTCGTGCGTTTGTGGCTGAACTGCCAGCCCAGCGCCAGGAAGGTGATAATGCCGATAACACCCAGCATCATCCACGGTAACTCGGGCTGCGACAGTGCCTTACCCATATCAAACAGCCAGCCGCCGCCGATGTAGCCTATGGCGCCGCCGATGGCGAGTCCCAGCCGACTAAAACCCATATAGCTCCCCCGGGCCCGTGCGCTCGCCAGCGAGGCGCTGAGCGTTTCACGTGCTGGCTCAGCAATAATGGAGCCGATATAGAACGTGCAGATCAGAGTGAAGAGCTGCTGTAGGTTTCCGACCAACCCAATAGGCATCATGCTGAGTGACATGATTAACAGACCGGCCATCAGACGGTGTTCAAGGCGAAAACGTTTTTCGCTCCAGCGGGCAATCGGGTAGAGCAACGTTAACGAGAGGCACGCCTCGATGGCATACATCCATTTGACGGCCGCCGGGGATCCTGCAATGTCGTTAACCATAATCGGCAGCATCAGCATCACCTGGACTGCCAGCATGTAGTAACCTGCCAGCGTCAGCACGTAAGTGACAAATCGCTTGTCATGCATCACGTGGTTCATCCCTTCACGCACCGGAATTTTCACTGTCGATAGTTTCCACGCAGGAAGCAACCAGGCGTTAAAGGCGGCGCACAGGATGAAGATAATGGCCCCGGTGGCGCAGACCAGCCTGAAGTCATACTGTAACAGCCAGCTTCCCAGTAATGCCCCAATGACCGCCCCGGCGCTGTCCTGCATCATCAGGATGGAGAAGAAGCGTCCACGCTTTTCCGGGCGGATCAGTTTGACCACCAGCGCCGAACGGGGGGGATCGAACAGCGTGCCGCCCAGCCCGGAGAGAAAACAGGAAAACCACAGAAGCCAGGGTTCATGGGCGATTCCCATCGTCGCAAACCCGGCGGCGCGCATCAGCATGCCGGTGACAATCATCGGTTTTGCGCCAAAACGGTCGGCAATGGCCCCGCCAAAAATTCCCAAACCCTGCTGAATAAATTGACGTAACCCGAGCGCGATGCCGACCATCACGGCGGCCCAACCCATTTGGTCGACGAAACGAATCGAGATCAGCGGGAAGACGACGAAGAAGCCCAGCACGACCAGCATATTATCGATAAGCAGGAAATATTTACCCAGGTTCCTCGCCTGCGAGACTTGCGACATTTCCCCTCCAGGGAAAAACTCGTCACTCTGTTTAGAGTTTTAACGGTAAGCCTGTCTATTCTGCGGGGTTGTCTGACCTTTTCCCACCCTCGGCGGGACAATATTTTTTTATCAAAAGTCGGTCTTGATAGAGAGTTTTCATCAAAATGTGTGAATAATTCAAGAAATGGTGTTTTGCTCTTTTCATCGGGCATATTTGTACAGGTATAGTATCGCGAATAGCGTATTGAAAACGGTGCGGGAAGGAGTAGGTATAGAATGTTTGGCTATCGCAGTAACGTGCCAAAAGTGCGCTTAACCACGGACCGCCTGGTCGTGCGTTTAGTGCATGAGCGTGATGCCTGGCGTCTGGCAGATTATTACGCAGAGAATCGTCATTTCTTAAAGCCCTGGGAGCCTATTCGCGATGAAAGCCACTGCTATCCCTCTGGCTGGCAGGCGCGTCTGAGTATGATCACCGAGTTTCATAAACAAGGCTCTGCCTATTACTTTGCGCTGCTCGACCCGGAAGAGAAAGAGATTATCGGTGTTGCAAATTTCTCCAACGTTGTGCGTGGATCGTTTCATGCCTGCTATCTCGGCTATTCCATTGCGCAAAAGTGGCAAGGGCAGGGATTGATGTACGAGGCATTGGTTGCAGCCATTCGCTATATGCAGCGTACGCAGCATATTCATCGCATTATGGCGAACTATATGCCACACAATAAACGTAGCGGCGATTTGCTGGCGCGGCTTGGATTTGAAAAAGAAGGTTATGCCAAAGACTATCTGCTGATAGATGGGCAGTGGCGCGATCATGTGCTGACGGCGTTAACAACATCAGAATGGACCCCCGGTCGCTAAGTTTCAGCTGTATTGGCTGATGAATGGAGAAGACGATGAAATATGAATTAACCGCTACCGAAGCACGCGTGATTGGCTGTTTGCTGGAAAAACAGGTGACTACGCCGGAACAATATCCGCTCTCCGTGAATGGTGTCGTGACTGCCTGCAACCAAAAAACTAATCGTGAACCGGTGATGAATCTGTCGGAATCGGAGGTGCAGGATCAGCTCGATAATCTGGTGAAACGCCATTTCTTGCGTACGGTGAGCGGATTCGGCAATCGTGTGACCAAGTACGAACAGCGCTTCTGCAATTCAGAGTTTGGTAACCTTAAACTCAGCGCCGGTGAGGTGGCCTTGATCACCACGCTGTTACTGCGCGGTGCGCAGACGCCGGGCGAACTGCGTAGTCGCGCATCCCGCATGTATGAATTCAGCGATGTGGCGGAAGTGGAGTCAACGCTGGAACAGCTGGCCACCCGCGAAGATGGTCCTTACGTGGTCCGTCTGGCGCGTGAACCGGGAAAACGCGAAAGCCGCTATATGCATCTGTTCTGTGGCGACGTCGATCTGACGATGGTGACAACCGCCGATGAGCCTCAGGCGGCATCCAGCGATTTGCTGGCGCGCGTTGAGGTGCTGGAAAGCGAAGTCGCTGAGTTAAAACAGCGGCTCGAATCCTTGCTGGCGCATCTGGGAGAGTAACGTGAAAAAACTTCGTATCGGTGTCGTCGGGTTGGGCGGCATCGCGCAAAAGGCCTGGCTACCCGTGTTGGGTGCCGCTGCGGACTGGACGTTACAGGGGGCCTGGTCACCTTCGCGTGAGAAAGCAGAACGGATTTGTGCAGCCTGGCGCATGCCGTATGTTGATTCATTACAAAACCTGGCGGCAACCTGTGATGCGGTTTTCGTACACTCCAGTACTGCGACGCACCATGCGGTAGTCAGCGAATTGCTTCATGCCGGGGTACACGTTTGCGTGGATAAACCGCTGGCGGAAAACCTGCGTGATGCGGAACAACTGGTGGAGCTGGCGGCGCGAAAAAAACTGACGTTGATGGTCGGATTTAACCGCCGGTTTGCGCCGCTGTATCGCGAGTTAAAGTCGCAGTTAAGCCAGCCGGCCTCCATCCGCATGGATAAGCATCGCAGCGATAGCGTCGGGCCACACGATCTGCGTTTTACGCTGCTGGATGACTATCTGCATGTGGTGGACACCGCGCTGTGGCTGGCAGGGGGAAAGGCACAGCTAAATAGCGGCACGCTGTTAACCAACGAGTCCGGAGCAATGCTGTATGCAGAACACCATTTCTACGTCGACCGGCTGCAGATAACGACCAGTATGCATCGCCGTGCGGGCAGTCAGCGCGAGAGCGTGCAGGCGGTTATCGACGGTGGGTTAATTGATGTCACGGATATGCGTGAATGGCGTGAGGAGCGCGGACACGGTGTCGTTCAGCAACCGATACCCGGCTGGCAAACGACGCTGGAGCAGAGAGGCTTTACCGGATGTGCGCGCCATTTTATTGAATGCGTGCAAAATCAGACAGTTCCTGAGACAGCGGGTGAGCAGGCTATTCTGGCGCAGCGCGTGGTGGAAAAGCTGTGGCGGGATGCGATGGACGAATAACCCCCTGTAACATCTGGCGGTAGTAATTCAGCATAATCCAGGTACTATACCCAAAATAATTCGAGTTGCAGGCAGGCGGCAAGGGAGTGAATCCCGGTGAGCTTACTCAGGTAAGTGATTCGGGTGAGCGAGCGCAGCCAACGCACATGCAGCTTGAAGTATGACGGGTATATATGCCCACTCAAAATAACACCTCTTTTCAACCATAGGCTGGCTTGTAGGCCTGATAAGACGCTGCGGCGTCGCCATCAGGCACAGTGACATTGCCGGATGGCGATGTTGGTTATACGGGGTTTTGCCTCAGAGTCTGGAATACAACATAGATGAATTTATTAAAGTCACTGGCAGCCGTCAGCTCAATGACGATGTTCTCACGCGTGCTGGGTTTTGCGCGTGATGCGATCGTCGCCAGAATCTTTGGTGCAGGGATGGCGACCGATGCCTTTTTTGTGGCATTCAAACTTCCTAACCTGCTGCGTCGAATTTTTGCTGAAGGCGCATTTTCTCAGGCATTTGTCCCTATTCTGGCTGAATACAAAAGTAAGCAGGGCGAAGACGCCACCCGCGTGTTTGTTTCCTACGTGTCTGGCTTGCTGACGCTGGCGTTGGCCGTTGTGACGGTTGCCGGGATGCTTGCCGCGCCGTGGGTGATCATGGTCACCGCGCCAGGCTTTGCCGATACTGCTGACAAATTTACGCTGACTACCCAGCTGTTGCAGATAACCTTTCCTTATATTCTGTTGATTTCGCTGGCCTCGTTGGCGGGTGCGATTCTGAATACCTGGAACCGTTTCTCTATTCCGGCGTTTGCGCCGACGTTTCTCAACATCAGCATGATCGGTTTTGCGCTGTTTGCCGCTCCGTATTTTAATCCGCCGGTGCTGGCGCTGGCGTGGGCCGTGACCGTCGGTGGTGTGCTGCAACTGGTTTATCAGCTTCCGCACTTGAAGAAAATTGGCATGCTGGTGCTGCCGCGCGTGAATTTTCGTGATGCGGGCGCGATGCGCGTAGTGAAGCAGATGGGGCCGGCGATCCTCGGCGTTTCCGTCAGCCAGATTTCCCTGATTATCAACACGATTTTCGCGTCATTTCTGGCTTCAGGTTCGGTTTCCTGGATGTACTACGCTGACCGTTTGATGGAGTTCCCGTCAGGTGTTCTGGGCGTCGCGCTGGGCACTATTCTGCTGCCCTCGCTGTCAAAAAGTTTTTCCAGCGGTAACCATGATGAATATTGTCGCCTGATGGACTGGGGTTTACGCCTGTGCTTCCTGCTTGCTTTGCCCAGTGCGGTGGCATTGGGGATCCTGGCAAAGCCGCTGACGGTTTCATTGTTCCAGTACGGTAAGTTTACCGCTTTTGATGCGTCCATGACCCAGCGCGCGCTGGTAGCGTATTCGGTCGGCCTGATTGGCCTGATCGTGGTGAAAGTATTGGCCCCCGGATTTTACTCCCGTCAGGACATTAAAACGCCGGTGAAAATTGCCATCGTGACGCTGATTATGACCCAGGTGATGAACTTGGCGTTTATCGGTCCGTTGAAACATGCCGGGCTGTCGCTGTCGATCGGTCTGGCGGCCTGTCTGAACGCCTCGCTGCTGTACTGGCAGTTGCGTAAACAGAAAATATTCACGCCACAGCCGGGTTGGGCCTGGTTCCTGGCGCGTCTGGTGATCTCTGTGCTGGTGATGTCTGCGGCGCTGGTGGGGATGCTGTACATTATGCCGGAGTGGTCTCAGGGGACGATGCTGTGGCGTCTGCTGCGCTTAATGGCGGTGGTGTTGGTCGGTATTACTGCTTACTTTGCCGCGCTGGCCGTGCTGGGCTTTAAAGTGAAAGAGTTTGTGCGCCGAACGGCATAATGAACATACTGCCGGATGAGGGGATCACCTTATCCGGCCTGCAAAACACGCAGGCCTGAAAGCTACGAGCCGTCAGGCATTCGTCAAATTGAGAATTTCTTTCCGCCGCGATGGGCTGAAGATGTTTGGCCGTTAGCGCCATACAGCGTGGGTTCCTGATGCGGTTTAAGCACCTCGAGCGCCTGTTGATTGCGCTCGATTTGTCCTTCCAACAGCCAACCATTATGCTGGTTGAGATCGCGTAAATGCTGCGTTTTAGTGGTAATCGTCTGCCAGCGTTGGGCAATATCATCATTAGCGCTGCGCGTCGCGTCGTGCTCAAGACGTCGCTGCTGCTCCAGGTAATCCAGGGTTGCCAGCAAAGAACTTTTTTCTTCTGTAATACGCTGTAGCTGGCTACCGTGAATGTGGCCTGCGGAAAGTTGCTGCTGCTCAGCATCCATCACCGTTTTCAGGTCATTCAGGACAGTCGTCATCTGATCAAGTATTTCTGACAAACGCGTCATACTTTATTTACTCTGTAAGTAGCTCTGCGCCTCGCGGATCAGCGAGTCGGCAATTTTTCCGGTATCCATTTTCAACTCACCGTTACGGATGGCGGTTTTCAGTGCTTCAACGCGCTCCATATTGATGTCGTTGGTGCCGGGTTGCATCAGCTTTGCCTGCGCGTCGCTCAACATGACGCTAGTGCTGTTGGTCGTGGACGTTTTTTCCTTACGCGTTTTTTGGACCAACGTGTCGCTGGCTTCGCGCGGCTGGACAGTACTAACTGGCTTCAATGGTGAGGTACGATCAATACTCATTTTTTTTATCCTCATCGAGGGGTTACGCTATAGCGGCCCGCTTTAATCATTGGTTGATTATCTATCGGCATCCGCAAAAAAATCTTTAACCTATTATAGGTTAATAAGAATATTCCCATCAGAATCGACGACGCCGCTGACGACCTGGCCTGAAAGCATCCGTACCCTGGCGTTCTGGGCAACCGCCGCATTATTCAGCGCCTTACCTTCCGCATTCACGCGAAAACCGTCTCCATTGGCGATAACCAGCACGCGCTGACCCGCTTTTATCCGCCATGCTTGACGCAGCATGGTGAGCTGGATCGGCTGGCCAGCGACCACATCACGCAGACTCACCGCTTCCTGCACCTGGTTAATGTCCAGCACGGTACGTGGCGGCAGTTGGTCCAGACGACCGCGTTTTAGCGTTACGCTGGCTGAGTTAAGCGCGCTTCCCCGGGCGATGGGGGCAGCGGCAACCACGTAGTCGCCCGTGGCCTGCACGTTCACCTGTAGGTAACGTTTTTCATTGCCGCATCTCGCCAGCACATTCACATTGCCCCATAACTTCGCGCTACCGGCCACGCTGAGTGCCGGTTGCTCACAGGCAGGCAGCAGGTTGGGTGGGGTCCGGAGGGTAACGACCACCTCGTCACTGAACCCTGCCAGTCGCTCGGAAAACCACGCCGTAAGCTGCGAATTCAGGTCTTGCGCCAGCGTCAGGGGGCTGAACAGCAGTGCGACCACCGCTATTCCGCGTTTGAACGTTTGCATCAATACCTCTCGCTTTTTCAGGCTGTGGCTGGATTTTACCTGTGTGACGCCGCCATCAACGCAACAAATAGCGACGCATTTTGCGCTTATTCCAGCGATAACGCGCGCGTAATGGGATTTAAGCTGTCGGCTGAATTTTGTCATTTGCGGAGGAGATATGCTCGATAAGCTCGACGCCGCCTTACGTTTTCAACAGGAAGCGCTGAATCTGCGCGCCCAACGCCAGGAAGTATTAGCGGCCAACATTGCCAACGCCGACACGCCGGGGTATCAGGCGCGCGACCTGGATTTCGCCAGTGAATTAAAAAAAGTCATGGTGCGTGGACGGGAAGAAACCGGCGGTGTCTCGTTGACGCTGACCTCTGCACAACATATTCCGGCCCAGACACTTTCTGCACCTTCGACGGAGTTGCTTTATCGCATTCCGGACCAACCGTCGCTGGATGGCAATACGGTGGATATGGACCGCGAGCGTACGCAGTTTGCCGATAACAGTCTGAAGTATCAGATGGGGCTCACCGCATTGGGTGGACAAATCAAGGGCATGATGACCGTGCTGCAAGGAGGGAACTAATTCGTGGCGTTGTTAAATATTTTTGATATCGCAGGTTCGGCGCTGACCGCGCAATCCCAGCGCCTGAACGTGGCGGCGAGCAATATGGCGAATGCGGACAGCGTGACGGGACCTGACGGTCAACCGTATCGCGCGAAGCAGGTTGTTTTTCAGGTTAACGCCGCGCCGGGTGCGGCTACCGGTGGCGTAAAAGTCGCTGATGTGATTGAGAGCCAGGCGCCGGACAAGCTGGTTTATGAACCGGGTAATCCGCTGGCCGATGCGAACGGTTACGTCAAAATGCCCAATGTGGATGTGGTCGGAGAGATGGTCAACACCATGTCAGCCTCACGCAGCTATCAGGCAAACGTCGAAGTGCTCAATACCGTAAAAAGTTTGATGCTTAAAACGCTGACGCTAGGCCAGTAAAGGAGCCGCACATGTCAATTTCGGTAAAAATGAATGACCCGAGCAGCACGGGCGTGAATGCAGCCAGTAACAACAGTTCACTGACGGGCAGCAATGCCGCCGATCTGCAAAGCAGCTTTCTGACGCTGTTAGTCGCGCAGCTGAAAAACCAGGATCCGACCAACCCCTTGCAAAACAACGAACTCACCACCCAGTTGGCGCAAATCAGTACCGTCAGCGGGATTGAGAAGCTGAATACTACGCTGGGGTCGATTTCTGGACAGATAGACAACAGTCAGTCGCTGCAGGCCAGTACCTTGATTGGTCATGGCGTGATGATTCCAGGTACCACGATCCTGACCGGGAAAGGGACAGAAGAGGGGGCGACCACCACCACGACACCGTTTGGCGTTGAGCTGCAGCAGCCAGCCGATAAGGTCACTGCCACCATTACCGATAAAGACGGCAAGGTCGTGCGCACGATCGATATTGGTGAGCTGAAGGCGGGGGTTCACACCTTCACCTGGGACGGCACCATGACGGATGGCACGGCGGCCCCAAGCGGTTCCTACAACGTGGCGATATCCGCCAGCAATGGGGGGACGCAGCTTGTGGCGCAGCCACTTCAGTTTGCGTTGGTGCAGGGGGTTATTCGCAGCAACGGCGGTAACACGCTGGACCTCGGCACCTATGGAACCACCACCCTCGACGAAGTACGGCAGATCATCTAAGCCTTCACACTTATCAGGAGTAAGTCATGGCCTTTTCTCAAGCGGTCAGCGGTCTGAACGCTGCAGCGACCAACCTCGATGTCATCGGTAACAACATCGCCAACTCCGCGACCTACGGGTTTAAATCCGGTACCGCTTCCTTTGCGGATATGTTTGCCGGTTCTAAAGTGGGCCTGGGCGTTAAAGTTGCGGGTATTACCCAGGACTTTACCGATGGCACTACCACCAACACCGGCCGTGGGCTGGACGTTGCCATTAGCCAGAACGGATTCTTCCGTATGGTCGACAGCAACGGGTCTGTTTTCTTCAGCCGTAACGGTCAATTCAAGCTCGATCAAAACCGTAATATCGTCAACATGCAGGGACTGCAGCTGACGGGTTACCCGGCCACCGGCACACCGCCGACGGTACAACAGGGCGCAAACCCGGGACCGATCACAGTTCCGAATACATTGATGGCGGCACAGGCTACCAGCAAAGCATCAATGCAGATCAACCTGAACTCATCGGATAAAATCCCGACAGCGGCAAAGTTCGATCCGAAAGATGCGGACAGCTATAACAAAAAAGGCCCTGTCACCGTTTATGACAGCTTGGGGAATGCCCACGAAGTTAACGCTTATTTTGTTAAGCAGCCTGATAACAAATGGGCTGTCTACACCATTGATAGCAGTGATCCTAAGGCTCCTGTGCCAACTACACCGACTTCCACGCTGGAATTTAATACCAACGGGGCGTTAATCGGGGGCGGTACCTTTGATATCACCACTAGCCCACTCAATGGCGCACCTGCTATCACCTTTGCAATGAGTTTCCAGAACTCTATGCAGCAGAACACCGGCGCCAACAACATCGTAGCGACGAATCAGGACGGCTACAAACCGGGCGATCTGGTGAGCTACCAGATTAACAATGACGGCACCGTCGTCGGTAACTACTCCAACGAACAAAAGCAAGTACTGGGGCAGATCGTGCTGGCTAACTTTGCCAACAACGAAGGTCTGGCTTCTCAGGGCGATAACGTCTGGGCCGCGACACAGTCTTCTGGCGTTGCGCTGCTGGGCACCGCGGGCACCGGTAACTTCGGCAAGCTGACGAACGGCGCGCTGGAAGCATCGAACGTGGATTTGAGTAAAGAACTGGTGAACATGATCGTCGCCCAGCGTAACTATCAGTCGAACGCGCAGACCATCAAAACCCAGGATCAGATCCTCAACACGCTGGTCAACCTGCGCTAAGCGCTTGACGGGATGGCTTAATGGATCACGCAATTTATACCGCCATGGGCGCGGCCAGTCAGACGCTGAACCAACAGGCGGTGACGGCCAGCAACCTGGCAAACGCCTCAACGCCGGGTTTCCGCGCGCAGCTTAATGCGCTACGTGCGGTACCGGTTGAAGGGCTCTCTTTACCGACGCGTACGCTGGTGGTGGCCTCAACGCCAGGGGCTGATATGACGCCAGGTCAGATGGACTACACCTCCCGCCCGCTGGACGTTGCGCTGCAACAGGACGGCTGGCTGGCGGTGCAGACCGCTAACGGCAGTGAAGGGTACACCCGTAATGGCGCAATTCAGGTAAGCCCCACCGGTGAACTGACCATTCAGGGACACCCGGTGATTGGCGAAGCCGGGCCAATAGCGGTACCGGAAGGTTCAGAAATCACCATTGCTGCTGACGGGACGATTTCTGTGCTGAACCCAGGCGATCCGGCGAATACCGTGGCGCCTGTCGGGCGTCTGAAGCTGGTGAAGGCGACGGGAAGTGAAGTGCAGCGTGGTGATGACGGTATGTTCCGTCTGAGCGCGGCGGCACAGGCGACCCGTGGTCCGACGCTTCCGGCCGATCCCAGCATCCGCGTGATGTCGGGCGTGCTGGAGGGCAGTAACGTCAAACCGGTTGCCGCGATGAGCGACATGATCGCCAGCGCCCGTCGCTTCGAAATGCAGATGAAGATTATCAGTAGCGTGGATGATAACGCGGGTCGCGCCAACCAACTGCTGTCGATGAGTTAATACAGGACATTTTATGATCAGTTCATTATGGATCGCCAAAACCGGCCTGGATGCACAGCAAACCAACA
Source organism: Citrobacter sp. wls829 (assembly GCF_005280825.1). NCBI lineage: Bacteria > Pseudomonadati > Pseudomonadota > Gammaproteobacteria > Enterobacterales > Enterobacteriaceae > Citrobacter > Citrobacter sp. wls829. The sequence continues at coordinate 31,980 of NZ_SZWP01000032.1, read as the reverse complement.
TGGATGTGATTGCCAACAACCTGGCAAACGTCAGCACCAATGGTTTCAAGCGTCAGCGTGCGGTGTTTGAAGATCTGTTGTACCAGACGATTCGTCAACCGGGCGCGCAGTCTTCTGAACAGACCGTACTGCCTTCGGGTTTGCAAATCGGTACCGGTGTGCGTCCGGTGGCGACCGAGCGTTTACACAGTCAGGGCAACCTGTCACAGACCAATAACAGCAAAGATGTGGCGATTAAAGGCCAGGGTTTTTTCCAGGTCATGTTGCCGGATGGTACTTCTGCTTATACGCGTGACGGCTCTTTCCAGGTGGATCAGAACGGTCAACTGGTGACGGCAGGCGGTTTTCAGGTTCAGCCAGCGATCACCATTCCAGCGAACTCGCTCAGCATCACTATCGGGCGTGATGGCATCGTCAGCGTAACCCAGCAAGGACAGGCGGCGCCGGTACAGGTAGGCCAGCTCAACCTGACCACCTTTATGAACGATACCGGCCTGGAAAGCATTGGTGAGAACCTGTACACCGAGACGCAATCTTCAGGTGCGCCGAACGAGAGCACGCCTGGGCTTAACGGCGCGGGTCTGCTGTATCAGGGCTATGTTGAAACCTCTAACGTCAACGTGGCGGAAGAGCTGGTGAATATGATCCAGGTTCAACGTGCTTACGAAATCAACAGCAAAGCGGTGTCGACTACCGATCAGATGCTGCAAAAACTGACGCAACTCTAACGTGTTGTCCGGTGGGGTGAAAACCTCACCGGCACACTGATGTAGAAGATGAAGGCAATGCGAAAAAACGCGCTTCACCCATACCCGATTACGGCCCTGCTGGTGGTGTCACTGACAGGATGTGCCTGGATCCCGGCCACGCCGCTGGTTCAGGGGGCGACCTCTGCCCAGCCGATACCTGGCCCAACGCCGGTGGCCAATGGATCAATTTTTCAGTCTGCGCAGCCAGTTAACTATGGCTACCAGCCGCTATTTGAAGACCGCCGTCCGCGCAATGTTGGCGATACGCTAACTATCGTATTGCAGGAAAACGTCAGTGCGAGCAAAAGCTCTTCTGCTAATGCCAGCCGTGATGGCAAAACAAACTTTGGTTTCGACACGGTGCCGCGCTACCTGCAGGGACTGTTTGGCAACGAGCGTGCTGACGTAGAAGCGTCCGGTGGGAACTCCTTTAACGGTAAAGGTGGCGCTAATGCCCGTAACACCTTTAGCGGTACGCTGACCGTGACCGTCGATCAGGTTCTGGTCAACGGCAATTTACACGTTGTGGGTGAAAAGCAGATCGCCATAAACCAGGGCACTGAATTTATCCGCTTCTCCGGGGTGGTTAACCCGCGCACCATCAGCGGCAGCAACTCTGTTCCGTCAACCCAGGTGGCGGATGCACGTATTGAGTATGTCGGTAACGGCTATATCAACGAAGCGCAGAATATGGGCTGGTTGCAGCGTTTCTTCCTTAATTTGTCACCGATGTAAGCGAGGCTTTCTGTGTTTAAAACTCTTGTTGCAATGGTCCTGATGCTGGCAACCACGTTGGCCCATGCCGATCGTATTCGCGATCTGACCAGCGTTCAGGGTGTGCGTGAAAACTCGCTGATTGGCTACGGGCTGGTGGTAGGACTGGACGGCACGGGTGACCAGACCACCCAGACGCCGTTCACCACCCAAACGCTCAATAACATGCTCTCTCAACTGGGGATCACCGTGCCGACCGGCACCAATATGCAGTTGAAAAACGTGGCGGCGGTGATGGTGACTGCATCCTTTCCGGCGTTTGGACGTCAGGGACAAACCATTGACGTTGTGGTCTCTTCAATGGGTAATGCCAAAAGCCTGCGCGGCGGGACGCTGCTGATGACCCCGATGAAAGGGGTTGATAGCCAGGTGTATGCGCTGGCGCAGGGCAATATTTTAGTCGGCGGCGCCGGTGCTGCGGCGGGCGGCAGTAGCGTTCAGGTGAACCAACTCAATGGTGGGCGGATCACCAACGGGGCCACTATTGAACGCGAACTTCCTAGCCAGTTTGGTGGCGGAAACACCCTCAATCTGCAGCTGAATAATGAAGACTTCACCCTGGCACAGCAGATAACCGACACCATTAACCGTTCGCGTGGGTTTGGCAGCGCCACGGCGCTGGATGCGCGTACGATTCAGGTGCGTGTGCCGAGCGGCAATAGCTCACAGGTGCGCTTCCTCGCTGATATCCAGAATATAGAAGTGAACGTAACGCCGCAGGATGCGAAGGTGATTATCAACTCCCGTACGGGATCGGTAGTGATGAACCGCGAAGTTACGTTGGACAGTTGTGCGGTCGCGCAGGGCAACTTGTCTATCACAGTGAATCGCCAGGCCAACGTCAGTCAGCCCGATACGCCGTTTGGCGGTGGGCAAACCGTGGTTACCCCGCAAACCCAAATCGATATGCGTCAAAGCGGCGGCTCATTGCAGAGCGTGCGCTCCAGCGCCAATCTGAACAATGTGGTTCGCGCCCTCAATGCGCTCGGTGCCACGCCAATGGATTTGATGTCAATTCTGCAATCCATGCAAAGTGCGGGTTGTTTACGCGCCAAACTGGAAATTATCTGATGATTGGCGACAGCAAACTGCTGAGCAGCGCCGCTTGGGATGCGCAATCGCTGAACGAACTGAAAGCGAAGGCGGGTCAGGAACCGGCGGCAAATATCCGCCCGGTCGCCCGCCAGGTTGAAGGGATGTTTGTCCAGATGATGCTGAAAAGCATGCGTGAAGCGCTGCCAAAAGATGGCGTCTTTAGCAGCGACTCGACGCGCTTGTACACCAGCATGTATGACCAGCAGGTAGCCCAGCAGATGACAGCAGGCAAAGGTCTGGGGCTGGCTGAAATGATGGTTAAGCAGATGACCGAAGGCCAGGGGACGCCTGCGGATGATGCGCCGCAGGTACCGATGAAGTTTTCACTGGAAACGGTGACCAGCTATCAAAACCAGGCACTGACGCAGATGGTGCGTAAAGCGCTACCGAAAGCGACGGAAGGGAACGATGAACCGCTGTCGGGCGACAGTAAAGACTTCCTTGCTCAGCTATCGCTACCAGCAAAACTGGCGAGTCAACAAAGCGGGGTACCGCATCATCTGATCCTGGCACAGGCTGCGCTGGAATCCGGCTGGGGGCAACGCCAAATCCGCCGTGAGAACGGTGAGCCGAGCTTTAACATTTTCGGCGTGAAGGCTTCGGGGAGCTGGAAAGGGCCGACCACCGAAATCACCACTACCGAATATGAAAACGGTGAGGCGAAAAAAGTGAAAGCCCGATTCCGTGTCTATAGCTCGTACCTTGAGGCGCTGTCGGATTATGTCGGGCTGATATCGCGTAATCCGCGCTACGCCGCGGTAACCGGTGCGGCGACTGCCGAACAGGGTGCGCAGGCCTTGCAGAATGCAGGCTACGCCACCGATCCGCACTATGCGCGTAAATTAACCACCATGATCCAGCAGCTGAAGTCGATGAGCGAGAAAGTGAGTAAAACTTACAGTAGCAATCTCGACAATCTGTTTTAAATAACTCAAGTCTACCCATCCGCTGCCGATAATAACGAGTATTGAAGGATTACAAGGAACCTCCATGTCCAGCTTGATTAACAACGCCATGAGTGGTCTTAGCGCAGCGCAGGCCGCGTTGAACACAGCCAGTAATAACATCTCCAGCTATAACGTGGCAGGGTATACCCGCCAGACGACCATTATGGCGCAAGCAAACAGCACGCTGGGTGCGGGGGGCTGGGTTGGCAATGGCGTCTATGTTTCTGGCGTGCAGCGTGAGTATGATTCATTTATCAGTAATCAGTTACGCGCTGCGCAGAACCAAAGCAGCGGTCTGACAACGCGTTATGAGCAAATGTCGAAAATCGATAACCTGCTCGCCAGCAAGACCAGCTCTATTTCTACCTCGATGCAGGGCTTTTTCACCAGCTTACAAACGTTGGTCAGTAACGCAGAAGACCCGGCGGCGCGTCAGGCATTGATTGGCAAAGCAGACGGCTTAGTCAACCAGTTTAAAACCACCGATCAGTATCTGCGCGATCAGGATAAACAGGTTAATACCGCGATTTCCGCCAGTGTTGACCAGATCAATAACTACTCGAAGCAAATTGCCAGCCTCAACGATCAAATCTCTCGTCTGACCGGCGTCGGCGCGGGCGCTTCACCGAACGATCTGCTGGACCAGCGCGACCAGTTGGTGAGCGAATTAAACAAGATTGTCGGCGTTGAAGTCAGCGTTCAAGACGGCGGCACCTATAACGTCACCATGGCGAATGGCTATTCGCTGGTGCAGGGCAGTAGCGCACGTCAGCTTGCTGCCGTACCGTCCAGTGCCGATACCACCCGCACCACCGTGGCCTATGTCGATGGGGTTGCGGGTAATATTGAAATTCCAGAAAAACTGCTCAATACCGGCTCACTGGGTGGGTTGCTGACGTTTCGCTCTCAGGAACTGGACCAGACGCGTAATACGCTGGGCCAATTGGCACTGGCTTTTGCCGACGCCTTTAACACACAGCATAAAGCCGGTTTTGATACTGATGGTGTTGCGGGTAAGGATTTCTTTGCCATCGGCGATCCGTCGGTGACCAGTAATGCTAAAAACACCGGCAAAGCGGAGTTAACCGCTGAAGTTGATGATAGTTCGAAAGTGCAGGCGACTGACTATAAAGTTGTGTTTAACGGTGGCAAATGGCAAGTCACGCGCCTGGCGGATAATACGACGTTTGAAGCAAAACCGGATGCCAGCGGTAAACTGGATATTGATGGCCTGAAAGTGACGGTGACGAATAAACCAACCGGAGCTAACGATAATGACAGTTTTATTCTGAAGCCGGTTAGCGACGCCATCGTCAATATGAAAGTGATGGTGACCGACGAGTCAAAAATTGCCATGGCGTCAGAGAAAAAGACCGATCCTGCTGCGGAGACGGGCGCAAGCGACAACCGTAACGGTCAGAAACTGTTGGATCTACAAAATAAGGCCACCGTCGGGAATAAAACCTTCAACGATGCCTATGCCACGCTGGTAAGCGATGTCGGTAACAAAACCGCGACGCTGAAAACCAGCAGCACCACGCAAAACAACGTGGTCACGCAGCTCTCTAATCAGCAGCAGTCCATCTCCGGGGTGAATCTCGACGAAGAGTACGGCAATTTGCAGCGCTATCAGCAGTACTACCTGGCTAACGCCCAGGTGCTGCAAACCGCGAATGCGTTGTTTGATGCACTGATTAATATTCGCTAAGGGAGAGGGAATCAATGCGTATCAGTACCCAGATGATGTACCAGCAGAACATGCGTGGCATCACCAACTCTCAGGCGGAATGGATGAAATTCGGCGAGCAAATGTCGACGGGTAAACGGGTCATTAATCCGTCTGACGATCCGATTGCCGCCTCACAGGCCGTGGTGCTGTCTCAGGCTCAGGCACAAAACAGCCAGTACACGCTGGCGCGCTCTTTCGCCACGCAAAAAGTCTCACTGGAAGAAAACGTGTTGGGACAGGTAACGACGGCTATTCAGAGCGCGCAGGAAAAAATTGTCCATGCTGCTAACGGGACGTTAAGTGATGATGACCGTGCATCGTTGGCAACTGATTTACAGGGGATCCGCGATCAGCTGATGAACCTGGCGAACAGCACCGATGGCAACGGGCGCTATATTTTCGGTGGATATAAAACAGAAAGTGCACCATTTGCCCAGGCTGATGGTACCTATACTGGCGGAACCCAAAACGTGACCCAGCAGGTCGATGCTGCCCGTACCATGGTGATTGGCCATACCGGGGATAAAATATTTGCCGAATTGACCAGTAATGCGGTGCCGGAACCCGCGGGTGGAACCCAGGAAAAGAGCCTGTTCAAAATGCTGGATACCGCTATTGATGCCCTTAAAACGCCGGTTGCTGGGGATGATGTGGCAAAAGATAAAGCGGCAGCCGCTATTGATAAAACCAGCCGTGGCCTGAAGAACTCGCTTAATAACGTCCTGTCTGTGCGTGCTGAATTAGGCACACAACTCAGTGAGTTGAGCTCGCTGGATTCACTGGGTACCGATCGCGCATTAGGGCAAACTCAGCAGATGAGTAACCTGGTGGATGTCGACTGGAACGCAGCGATTTCGTCCTATGTTATGCAGCAGGCTGCGCTGCAGGCATCCTATAAAGCGTTTACCGATATGCAGGGAATGTCGTTGTTCCAGTTAAATCGTTAACGCCTTTTTTTGAAACATATCATGAAACTGGATATGTTTGTCTGCCCGCGCCACTTCCCCCCCGGCGCGGGCATTTTTTTAGGCCGTTTTTGTCCGACTCACCACAGTGTTACCTGTCAGTCTGATCATCAGAGCAATCGCACCGCTGACGGTTGCCAACCCGACAACGCCTTGCCAGTTTGCCAGGGCGTAAACTTGGGTGCCGAGAACTGAACCCAACGCCATGCCAATGAACACCAGGGTAAACAGTAGGGCGTTCAGGCGGCCCCGCGCCTGAGGCTCAAGGCTATAGACCAGATTCTGGTGAGCCACCAGGCTGGATTGTAGCCCAAGATCAAAGCCGACCGCAGAAAGGGCTATTAGCAGCCACTGTCCCTCAACCGGCAGGGCGGGCAGTAAAAACATCAGCGCGAAAGAAAGCGTCACTAATAATGCCCCCAGTTGCGTGACCTTTTCGCCGCCAACTCTGTCTGCAAGATGTCCGGCTAGCGGTGCGGCAAGCGCGCCAGCGGCTCCTGCAATACCAAAACCCCCGGCTACTGCGCTGCCCATGTGATAATGCTCGGATAACATCACCGCCAGCGTTGACCAGAAGGCACTGAAGGCAATTGACAGGAATCCCTGTGCCAGCGCCGCCCGGCGCAGTACAGGATACCGTTGCCAGAGTTTGGCCATTGAGAGCATTAACGACGGATAGCTCAGCGTGGAATTGGCCGCAAAGTGAGGCAGCATTTTCCACATCACCACAGTAATAATGGCAATACTGATGGCGGCGAGTTGATACATCTCGCGCCAGCCAAACGCTTCGCCCACCAGACCACTGACGGTGCGGGAGAGCAAAATGCCCAGCAACAGGCCGGTCATCACCGTACCGACCGTTTTTCCCTGTTTCCCCGCGGGGGCGAGTATGGCTGCTGCGGGAACGATGTCCTGTGCCATGGTTGCCGCCATTCCCATCAGCAAGCTAATCAACAGCAGTGAATGCAGTTGCCCGCTAAAGCTGCAGGCCAGAAGCAGCACGGCAAGTGAGATGCTTTTCAGCAAGATTAAAGTCCGGCGGTCATAGCGGTCGCCAAGCGGTAAGAGAAACAAAATCCCCAGCGCGTACCCGGCCTGGGTAAGCGTCGGCACCAGCCCCATACCGGTGAGACTTAAGGTCAGGTCCTGACCGATCAGCGGCAGAAGAGGCTGGGCATAGTAGATAGCCGCCACGCTGAAACCGGCGCCAAGTGCCAGTACAAAGATGACCCAACGGGAAAGTGCGGTAGATGTGTTCACAAATGATTCCTCAATCACAGGATGTACGGCTATTTTTATCTTTCGCTCATTGGCACGGTAGCGGGCGTGGTGGTAAAACAGTTATACGTTTGACGTATGATGAAAGTGGTTATCTTGAAAAATGAGCGTATAGACAGAGTGGAGCTGATGCGGACGTTTGTGCGCATCGTTGAGGCAGGATCGCTCTCTGCGGCGGCAAAACAGATGGGGACCACCCAGGCGACCGTCAGTCGGAGACTGCAATCCCTGGAAACGCTGCTGGGTGTGAAACTGATTTTACGCACCACCCACGCGATGAAATTGACCGATGACGGAGAGCGGGGATATCAGCATGCTAAGCATATTATCGATGCTTGGTTAGCGCTGGAAGATGGGCTGAATATCACGGAGGATGAACCCGTCGGTACGCTGCGGGTACGAGCGCCTCATGCGTTTGGTCAGCAACAACTGCTTGAACCGCTGCTGCAATTTCTGGCCCGTTATCCGCAGTTATCGGTGGAGTGGATGCTCAATGACAAAACGGTGGATTTCCTTAGCGACAATATTGATTGCGCGATCCGAGTGGGTGCGGAAGTTGATCCGGCAACGGTCTCCGTTCTGCTGGCCGAAGTGCCCCGAAGCATTGTGGCCAGCCCGGCATTGCTGGCGCAGTATGGCGATACTACGCATCCCGAACAGTTATCAACGCTGCCGTGGATTGCTGTAAACACGTTTTATCAGCATAGTGTGTCGCTGCGCCATCAACAGCGAAATGAACCCATCACGATAAATATCTCTCCCCGATTAAGCACGGACAGTATTTATGTTGCCAGAAATGCGGCTCTGGCAGGGCTGGGGGTAGCCATTGTGTCAAGCTGGATGGTGGAAGAAGATATTGTTCACGGGCGTTTAGTCGAGCTATTCGCAGACTGGCCTGCGGCATCGCTGCCGGTGCATCTGGTGTATCCCTGGGCGCGTTATTATCCGGTCCGACTGCGTAAATTTCTGGCGCTGATGAAGGATGTGATGCCGCAGCTGACGGGAATGAAACAAATCGATAAGAAATAAAAAAGCCGACCCGAAGGTCGGCTTTGATGTTGATTACGGCTTACTCAACAGGCTGCGGGCGTGTGGCTGGGGCAGTAGCCTGATGCGTGGCGCTGTGACCGCCTGCGGCACCTTTGCCTTCGAAGTCGAAAGCAGGGCGCTGCCAGTCGCTCTGACGCGGCGCTTCTGGTTCGTAGTCCGGCGCAGGTGCGCGGGTCATCGGTGCGGTTGCGTGGCTGTGAACCGTTACGGGTACAGCGGCAACAGACGCAGGTTCTACCACAGCTTCAGCGACAACGACTGGTGCAACCGGTGCGACTTCTTCCTGCGTAACCGGGGCAATTGGCGCGGCCTCGATAACCGGTTCAGCAACGTCTGGCTGGGCGACAGCGACGTCAACCTGGACAGGTTCTTCGGTAATCGGTGCTTCTACCACGTTTGCTACGGGCTCAGCTTCAGCAACAACCTCTTCTGCAACCGGGACGTCAGCGTCAACGATGAACTGCGGTTGTTCCTCAACAGCCGTCTCGATAACCTCCGGATGTGTGGTTTCAACCGCCACAACCTGAGGTTCGACAACGACGGTTTCGGTGACTACCGGCGCTTCTGTGACCGCGACAGATGCCGCTACGGTTTCCACTGCTGGTGCAACGACCGCTGCAATGGTTTGCTGCTCGGCGATAACCGGCTGCACCTGGGCCACTTCCTGCTGATGCTGCTCTTCAACCTGCAGTTCCTGTGCACGGGCAACAGGGTAGCGGATCCAGACTTTACCAGAGGCTAATTCAGGAGATGCACAGGCGATAGTAATCGGCATTGGCGACTGCGTCGGGTAACGTTCGTCACGATAGCGACGACGACGCTGTCCGCTTACGCGCAGATGGCGAGGCGAGCGGCGAGAACGACGCGGCATACCGTTGCTATCACGTGCATCGTTGTTATCACGCGCGTCGTTGTTATCTTCATGCTCGGTAGTGACAACGGCAGGCAGATCGACTTTCGCCAGTTCAGTTCGCTGGGCAACAGCGGCCTGAACCACAGGCTCAGCCACAACCGTTTCGGTAACCACGGCAGCGGTTACGGCTTCGGTTTCGACGGTTGCGCTATCGGTGTAACGAACCTTCTGGTTCAACTGACGCTGTTTACGGCGAGTCTGAGGCTGGCGAACGCGCTCTTCCTGATCCGTTTCCTGTGCCGGTTGTTCAACCAGGTTCAGTTCTTTAACTTCCTGCGGTGCCTGACGCTTGTCGTCGTTACGACGGCGGTTGCGTTCACGACGCGGAGCCTGCTGCTCGTCACCTGACTTCGCTTTATCAGCAACATCGGTGGATTGCTGGCGGGTATCGCGCGCTTCGGCATTCTGCGGCTGGCGACGGTTACGGCGATTTTCATCGCGGTTTTCGCTGCTATCAGAACGTTCATTACGGTTGTCACGATCGCGGTTATCACGTTCGCCACGGTTATCGCGATTATCGCGACGATCGTTACGATCGTTGCGGTCACGGCGATTGTTCTGACGAGGCTTACGACGATCCTGCTGGCGTTCAGAAGATTTCTCTTCCGCTTTCGGTGCTGGCTGCTCAACAGGCTTGGCTTCTTCATTGCCACCAAAGATGGACTTCAGTGCGCCGAGGAAACGACCAAACAAACCAGGCTGTTCGGATCCTGCTGCGACTGCGGCTGCTTTTGGTGCGGCAGCAACGGCTGTAACGGCAGGCTCCTGCAGAGCAGGTTCTGGCGGTACGTCTGGCATGGCGAAGGTCGCCAGCGCAGGCTGTTCAGGCTGTTTACGTTCGACGTACTCTTCTTCCGTCGGTAACGCCATCTCTTCTTCGTGCAGTTTCGGCAGCAGATAGCTCAGGGTCGATGTCTCTTCACCTTTGCGAACACGCAGAACAGAGTAGTGCGGTGTTTCCATTTGATCGTTGGGCACGATCACACAGCGTACGCCGTTCTGTCGGGTTTCAATGGCATTGACCGCAGTACGTTTTTCGTTAAGCAGATAAGACGCAATCGGCACCGGGACAATCGCATGGACTTCCTGGGTGTTTTCCTTCAGCGCTTCTTCTTCAATCAGGCGCAGAATAGACAGCGACAGCGATTCGTTATCACGCACTGTACCTGTGCCGGAGCAACGCGGGCAGACGTGATGGCTGGATTCGCCTAATGACGGGCTCAGACGCTGACGGGACATCTCCAGCAAGCCGAAGCGAGAAATATGACTAATCTGGATACGCGCACGGTCCTGACGAACGGCTTCACGCAGACGGTTCTCAACGGCACGTTGGTGACGAACCGGCGTCATGTCGATGAAGTCGATAACAATCAGGCCGCCGAGGTCACGAAGACGCAGCTGGCGAGCGATTTCATCGGCCGCTTCAAGGTTGGTATTAAATGCGGTCTCTTCGATATCGCCGCCGCGCGTGGCACGTGCGGAGTTGATATCAATTGCGGTCAGTGCTTCGGTGCTATCGATAACGATAGAACCCCCAGAAGGCAGGCGCACTTCACGCTGGAACGCAGACTCAATCTGAGACTCGATTTGATAGTGGCTGAACAGCGGGATTTCACCGGTGTAGAGCTTAATTTTGCTGCTGAAATCCGGACGACCCAACGCGGCGATGTGCTGACGCGCCATCTCCATGACTTTTGGGTTATCAATGAGGATTTCGCCGATATCCTGACGTAAATAGTCGCGGAATGCGCGAACGATGACATTACTTTCCTGATGGATCAGGAACGGAGCAGGGCGGCTGTCAGCGGCCTTTTTAATCGCTTCCCAGTGCTTCAGACGGAAACTCAGGTCCCACTGCAGCGCTTCTGCGGATTTACCAACACCCGCAGTGCGTACGATGAGCCCCATGCCATCAGGCAGTTCCAGGCTTGCCAGCGCTTCTTTGAGTTCTGTCCGGTCATCGCCTTCGATGCGACGAGAGATACCACCCGCACGCGGGTTGTTAGGCATCAGAACCAAATAACTACCCGCCAGGCTGATAAAGGTGGTCAGTGCAGCACCTTTGTTGCCGCGTTCTTCTTTATCAATCTGAACAATCACTTCCTGACCTTCGCGCAACACATCTTTAATGTTGGGACGGCCATGGGAGTTGTAGTTAGCGGGGAAGTATTCGCGGGCAATTTCTTTTAACGGGAGGAAACCGTGACGTTCAGCGCCATAATCAACAAAAGCGGCTTCCAGACTCGGTTCAATACGGGTAATTTTACCTTTATAGATGTTGGCTTTTTTCTGCTCGTGTCCAGGACTTTCGATATCCAGATCGTACAGACGCTGCCCATCTACAAGGGCGACACGCAACTCTTCCTGCTGAGTCGCGTTAATTAACATTCTTTTCATCGTAACTTACTCATTATTCTTACATTGACGACTAAGCTGCGGGCAGAGTAATGCCTTTCCGGGTGTGAACCGATGGCCTCGTGTCTATTCGCGTCGCCAACCTCACGGTTATCGTCAGCTCAAAGAGGCGCAGAGTGTCGGTTGCCTGTATTTCATACGGAAACACAGCGCAATTATCAGGGGAACAGTCTGGGTGTTACTCTCCAGAAACGCTTCCATTATGCTCGTCGTTTTTCACGCTATCGGTGCGTTGGCTTCATCTACTCACCCCAGTCACTCACCGGAGTAAATTCTTGGGGGTTCCCAGACTTGCCGTCTTCCTACAACGCGAAATTCATAGAGCACTTACCGGTAAGGACTGCAACCCGCAGCCCGCTAACTGCCTGAAAGATCAATACGTCTTACGCCATTGCTGCGTTGATGATCGGTCGGGCAAAATTGGGTCATTCCGGAAAAGTTCTTGTTTTAACAAGATTCAACACGGAGACGACCTCATTATTCCACTGCTAACCTTGTTATAGCAAGATGACTTTTGCCATTTACCACCCGGTTACTCACAGTTTTTACACTTCCGTACAGTGATTGGTTTAATAACCACCAAATCGAAACTGTCAAACCTGTGTAATAGGGTATAGCAGTTAATCTAAGCATAGAAAAATGTGTGGCGCGAATCTTGATGGCTATTTAAAATCGGCACCCATGAAAACAGAGACTCCAGCCGTAAAAATTGTTGCCATTACTGCCGACGAAGCAGGGCAACGCATCGACAACTTTCTGCGCACCCAGCTTAAAGGTGTGCCAAAAAGTATGATTTATCGCATTTTGCGTAAGGGCGAAGTGCGGGTGAATAAAAAACGCATCAAACCCGAGTACAAGCTCGAAGACGGAGATATTGTGCGTATTCCGCCAGTGCGTGTCGCTGAGCGCGAAGAAGAAGCTATTTCACCGCATCTGCAGAAGGTCGCCGCGCTGGCCGATGTTATTCTGTATGAAGATGACCATATTCTGGTGCTCAACAAACCGTCAGGCACGGCCGTGCATGGCGGCAGTGGATTAAGCTTTGGGGTAATTGAAGGTCTGCGAGCGTTACGCCCGGAGGCACGTTTCCTTGAATTGGTGCATCGCCTCGACCGTGACACGTCTGGCGTGCTGTTGGTTGCCAAAAAACGTTCCGCACTGCGTTCGCTGCATGAACAGTTGCGCGAAAAGGGAATGCAAAAAGATTACCTGGCGCTGGTAAGAGGTCAGTGGCAGTCGCATGTCAAAACCGTACAGGCGCCGCTGTTAAAGAATATTCTGCAAAGCGGTGAGCGAATCGTGCGGGTAAATCAGGAAGGTAAACCGTCGGAGACGCGATTTAAAGTAGAAGAGCGCTATGCGTTTTCCACGCTTGTGCGCTGTAGTCCGGTAACCGGGCGGACCCACCAGATTCGCGTGCATACCCAGTATGCTGGACATCCTATTGCTTTTGACGATCGCTATGGCGACCGTGAGTTCGACAAGCAGTTGGCCGGTACGGGGCTGAACCGACTGTTTCTGCACGCCGCAGCATTGAAGTTTACCCATCCGGGGACCGGTGAGGTCATGCGTGTTGAAGCCCCGATGGATAATCAGCTAAAACGCTGCCTTGAGGTATTACGCAGCAAAGCCTGATGCGCGTTGCTTATCAGGCCTACCATTGCGTTATGCGCCGTAGGCCTGATAAGACGCACCGCGTCGCCATCAGGAAGATTAATCAGGCTTTCAGCGGATTCATCTCTTCCCTGCGTAGCATCTGACACAACGCAATCAGCGGCAGGCCAACCAACGTATTAGGATCGCGGCCCTCCAGACGCTCAAAGAGCGCAATACCTAATCCTTCGCTTTTAAAACTGCCGGCACAATGTAACGGACGTTCTTTGCGTACGTAATCGTCAATTTCCGTCTCGCTTAAATGACGGAAATGAACATCGAACGGTTCGACTTCGGTTTGTAAATGTCCGTTTGCAGAATTATACAGCGCCACTCCGGTGTAAAACGTCACAATATTGCCGCTGGCTTTGGTTAATTGTTGTCTGGCCTTTTCTTCTGTTAACGGTTTTCCGGTTATTTCTCCATCAAGTACACAGATTTGATCGGATCCAATAATGAGGTGTGATGTGTAGCGGTGGGCAAGAGATTGCGCTTTTTCCTGGGCCAGACGTAACACCAAATGCCGAGGTGTTTCGCCAGGCTGCGGTGTTTCATCAACCTCAGGTGCTGCACATTCGAACGGGATGGCCAGTTTTTCAAGCAAGGCGCGACGCCAGGGAGAGGTAGACGCAAGAATGAGTTGAGGCATATTTTTTCCCTCGCATATAGCGTAATGATGAGAGCCATTTTAAACTAGGGCTCTCGACCTTCAAGTTGGCTGCTATGGCCAGACTTGAGTGATTTTAAGTCGATGACCCGCAATGTGTGCGAATTATTGGCAAAAGGCAACCTCAGGCTGCCTTTTTCTTTGACTCTATGACGTTACAAAGTTAATATGCGCGCCCTATGCAAAAGGTAAAATTACCCCTGACTCTTGATCCGGTTCGTACGGCTCAAAAACGCCTCGATTATGAAGGTATCTATACTTCTGATCTGTTAGAGCGCGTCACCGATTTTGTAGTCAGTGTGGACAGTGATGTGGAATGCTCCATGTCGTTCGCGATCGATAACCAACGTCTTGCCGTTATTACCGGTGATGCGAAGGTCTCGGTTACGCTCGCATGCCAGCGTTGCGGGAAACCGTTCCCACTCCATGTCCACACAACATATTGTTTTAGTCCTGTCCGTTCTGACGAGCAGGCTGAAGCACTGCCGGAAGCGTATGAACCGATTGAGGTTAACGAATTCGGTGAAATCGATCTGCTTGCAATGGTTGAAGATGAGATTATCCTCTCCTTGCCGGTAGTTCCGGTGCATGATTCTGAACACTGTGAAGTGTCCGAGGCGGACATGGTCTTTGGTGAATTGCCTGATGAAGCGCAAAAACCAAATCCATTTGCCGTATTAGCCAGCTTAAAGCGTAAGTAATTGAGGAGTAAGGTCCATGGCCGTACAACAGAATAAACCAACCCGTTCCAAACGTGGCATGCGTCGTTCTCATGACGCTCTGACCGCAGTCACCAGCCTGTCTGTAGACAAAACTTCTGGTGAACAACACCTGCGTCACCACATCACTGCCGATGGTTTCTACCGCGGCCGTAAGGTAATCGCTAAGTAATCACGCATGGCTCAATGAATTTCCCACCTCGGTGAGAAAGACAAAGAGAACCAGCGTGATGAAGCTTAGTGAGGCTTTCCCCGGGTAACTGGGGAAACACCTAGCCGAGCAGCGACGATACCTTGACACGTCTAACCCTGGCGTTAGATGTCATGGGGGGCGATTTTGGCCCTACCGTGACAGTGCCTGCAGCACTGCAGGCACTGAATTCTAATTCGCAACTCACACTTCTTTTAGTCGGGGATCCCGATACAATCACGCCATTACTTGCCAAAGCTGACTTCGAACAACGTTCACGTCTGCAGATTATCCCTGCTCAGTCAGTTATTGCCAGTGATGCCCGGCCCTCGCAGGCTATCCGCGCCAGTCGTGGTAGCTCTATGCGTGTTGCCCTGGAGCTCGTGAAAGAAGGTCGTGCAGAAGCCTGTGTGAGCGCCGGTAATACGGGCGCGCTAATGGGACTGGCGAAGTTATTACTCAAACCCCTTGAGGGGATTGAGCGACCTGCGTTGGTGACGGTGTTGCCGCATCAGCAGAAGGGCAAAACGGTGGTGCTGGATCTCGGCGCTAACGTTGATTGCGACAGTACGATGTTGGTGCAATTTGCCGTCATGGGTTCCGTGCTGGCAGAAGAGGTGGTTGGGATTGCCAGCCCTCGCGTTGCATTGCTTAATATCGGTGAAGAAGAAACTAAGGGTCTCGACAGTATTCGGGATGCTTCTGCTGTGCTAAAAACAATCCCTTCCATTAACTATATCGGCTATCTTGAAGCCAATGAGTTGTTGACTGGCAAAACCGATGTGTTGGTTTGTGACGGCTTTACAGGCAATGTCACATTAAAGACGATGGAAGGTGTTGTAAGAATGTTCCTTTCACTGCTGAAATCTCAGGGTGAGGGCAAAAAACGGTCGTGGTGGCTGCTGTTATTAAAACGTTGGTTACAAAAAAGCCTAACGAGGCGATTCAGTCACCTCAACCCCGACCAGTATAATGGCGCCTGTCTGTTAGGATTGCGCGGCACAGTGATAAAAAGTCATGGTGCGGCCAATCAGCGAGCATTTGAAGTCGCGATTGAACAGGCAGTGCAGGCGGTGCAGCGACAAGTTCCTCAGCGAATTGCCGCTCGCCTGGAATCTGTATACCCAGCTGGATTCGAACTGCTGGATGGTGGCGAAACGACACGCTCGCGGGCGCGCAGATGATAGTGCGGTCGAGAGCGTAGCCTACCTACCCGTGATTTGTTCGTAGCGGTATATAACCAAAAAGTGACTGAGCGTACATGTATACGAAGATTATTGGTACTGGCAGCTATCTGCCTGAACAAGTGCGTACTAACGCCGATTTGGAAAAAATGGTCGAGACATCTGATGAGTGGATTGTCACTCGTACAGGTATCCGTGAACGCCATATTGCCGCGCCCAATGAAACCGTTGCGACGATGGGCTTTGCCGCCGCAAACCGCGCACTTGAAATGGCTGGCATCGATAAAGATCAAATTGGTCTGATTGTGGTTGCGACCACATCATCAACGCACGCTTTTCCGAGTGCGGCGTGCCAGATCCAAAGTATGCTGGAAATTAAAGGCTGCCCGGCGTTTGACGTCGCGGCTGCCTGCGCCGGTTTTACTTATGCCCTGAGCGTGGCTGACCTGTACGTTAAGTCCGGCGCAGTGAAGCACGCGCTGGTGATCGGGTCTGATGTGCTGGCGCGTACTTGTGATCCGACCGATCGCGGGACGATCATTATTTTTGGTGATGGTGCTGGCGCGGTGGTACTGAGTGCCTCAGAAGAGCCTGGCATTCTCTCCACTCATTTGCATGCTGATGGTCGCTATGGCGAACTGTTGACACTGCCGAATGCCGATCGTGTAAATCCGGAGAACCCGATTCATCTGACCATGGCGGGTAACGAAGTCTTTAAAGTGGCGGTTACCGAGCTTGCACACATCGTTGATGAAACGCTGGCAGCGAATAATCTCGACCGTTCTGCCCTGGACTGGTTAGTACCGCACCAGGCAAACTTGCGCATTATCAGCGCGACGGCGAAAAAGCTGGGCATGTCGATGGATAATGTCGTGGTAACGCTGGACAGACATGGCAATACGTCAGCCGCTTCCGTTCCATGTGCGTTGGACGAAGCCGTCCGCGACGGGCGAATTAAAGCCGGTCAGCTGATATTGCTTGAGGCCTTCGGGGGTGGATTCACCTGGGGCTCGGCGCTGGTTCGTTTCTAGTATAAGGATTTTAACATGACGCAATTTGCATTTGTGTTCCCGGGTCAGGGATCTCAAACCGTTGGGATGTTGTCTAAAATGGCTGCAGCCTACCCCATTGTTGAAGAAACTTTTGCTGAAGCTTCAGCTGCGCTGGGCTATGATCTGTGGGCACTTACCCAGCAGGGACCAGCAGAAGAACTGAATAAAACCTGGCAAACGCAGCCAGCGCTGTTAACGGCCTCTGTTGCATTGTACCGCGTGTGGCAGCAGCAGGGTGGTGCAACGCCTGCGCTGATGGCCGGGCATAGCCTGGGTGAATACTCCGCGTTGGTATGCGCGGGTGTCATCAACTTTGCTGATGCCGTACGCCTGGTTGAACTGCGTGGCAAATTCATGCAGGAAGCGGTGCCGGAAGGTACGGGCGGCATGTCTGCTATCATCGGCCTGGACGATGCGTCCATCGCGAAAGCCTGTGAAGAGTCAGCAGAAGGTCAGGTTGTATCACCGGTTAACTTTAACTCACCGGGCCAGGTGGTGATTGCCGGGCATAAAGAAGCCGTAGAGCGTGCAGGTGCAGCATGTAAAGCCGCAGGTGCGAAACGTGCTCTGCCGCTGCCGGTTAGCGTGCCGTCTCACTGCGCGTTGATGAAACCAGCAGCAGAAAAACTGGCCGTTGAACTGCAGAAGATCACTTTTAACGCACCGACCGTTCCGGTTGTGAACAATGTCGATGTGAAGTGCGAAACCGACGCAGACGCGATCCGCGATGCGCTGGTTCGCCAACTGTACAGCCCGGTTCAGTGGACCAAAACCGTCGAGTTTATGGCGTCCCAGGGCGTAGAGCATCTGTATGAAGTGGGGCCGGGTAAAGTCCTCACGGGTCTGACAAAACGTATTGTTGATACCCTGACTGCTTCGGCATTGAATGAGCCGGCGGCGCTGACTGCGGCGCTTGCGCAATAAAAGAGGAAAACCATGAGTTTTGAAGGAAAAATCGCGCTGGTTACCGGTGCAAGCCGTGGCATTGGCCGCGCAATTGCTGAAACACTCGTTGCCCGTGGCGCGAAAGTGATCGGCACTGCAACCAGCGAAAGCGGTGCGCAGGCCATTAGCGATTACTTAGGTGCAAATGGTAAAGGTCTGGTGTTGAATGTGACCGATCCTGCATCTATCGAATCTGTTCTGGGAAATATTCGCGCAGAATTTGGGGAAGTCGATATTCTGGTTAATAATGCCGGGATTACTCGTGATAACCTGTTAATGCGCATGAAAGATGACGAGTGGAACGATATCATCGAAACCAACCTGTCATCTGTTTTCCGTCTGTCAAAAGCGGTAATGCGCGCTATGATGAAAAAGCGTCATGGTCGTATTATCACTATTGGTTCTGTGGTTGGTACCATGGGAAATGCGGGTCAGGCCAACTACGCTGCGGCGAAAGCGGGTTTGATCGGCTTCAGTAAATCACTGGCGCGTGAAGTTGCGTCTCGTGGCATTACTGTAAACGTTGTTGCTCCGGGCTTTATTGAAACGGACATGACGCGTGCGCTGACTGATGAGCAGCGTGCGGGTACGCTGGCGGCAGTTCCTGCGGGGCGCCTTGGCTCCCCAAATGAAATCGCCAATGCGGTTGCATTTTTAGCTTCTGACGAAGCAAGTTACATCACAGGTGAGACTTTGCATGTCAACGGCGGGATGTACATGGTTTAACCACGAGATAAAAAAATTTGCGTTATTAGGGTGAATGCCCTCAAAATAACGCAAAATCGTGGTAAGACCTGCCGGGATTTAGTTGCAAATTTTTCAACATTTTATACACTACGAAAACCATCGCGAAAGCGAGTTTTGATAGGAAATTTAAGAGTATGAGCACTATCGAAGAACGCGTTAAGAAAATTATCGGCGAACAGCTGGGCGTTAAGCAGGAAGAAGTAACCAACAATGCTTCCTTCGTTGAAGACCTGGGCGCAGATTCTCTTGACACCGTTGAGCTGGTAATGGCTCTGGAAGAAGAGTTTGATACTGAGATTCCGGACGAAGAAGCTGAGAAAATCACTACCGTTCAGGCTGCCATTGATTACATCAACGGTCACCAGGCGTAAGTGAACATCTCCAGGCGGTCATTCGACCGCCTGAGTTTTATCTTTTTATCCCACTTGAATTATTTTCCCTCCCTGGAGGACAACCGTGTCTAAGCGTCGTGTAGTTGTGACCGGACTGGGCATGTTGTCTCCTGTCGGCAATACCGTAGAGTCTACCTGGAAAGCTCTCCTTGCCGGTCAGAGTGGCATCAGCCTGATCGACCATTTCGATACTAGCGCCTATGCAACGAAATTTGCTGGCTTAGTAAAGGATTTTAACTGTGATGACATTATCTCGCGCAAAGAACAGCGCAAGATGGATGCCTTCATTCAATATGGAATTGTCGCTGGCGTTCAGGCCATGCAGGATTCTGGTCTCGAAATTACGGAAGAAAACGCTCACCGTGTTGGTGCCGCTATTGGCTCCGGTATTGGTGGTCTCGGTCTTATCGAAGAAAACCATACCTCGCTGGTAAACGGTGGACCACGTAAGATCAGTCCATTCTTCGTTCCGTCGACGATTGTTAACATGGTGGCCGGTCACTTGACCATCATGTACGGCCTGCAAGGGCCAAGCATCTCCATCGCTACCGCCTGCACTTCAGGCGTGCATAACATCGGTCATGCCGCGCGTATCATTGCATACGGCGACGCAGACGCGATGGTTGCGGGTGGTGCTGAAAAAGCCAGTACACCGCTGGGTGTGGGTGGTTTTGGCGCAGCACGTGCGCTGTCTACGCGTAATGATAACCCGCAAGCGGCAAGCCGTCCGTGGGACAAAGAGCGTGACGGTTTTGTGCTGGGCGACGGCGCTGGTATGGTGGTACTGGAAGAGTACGAGCATGCAAAAGCGCGTGGTGCAAAAATTTACGCTGAAGTGGTCGGTTTTGGGATGAGCAGCGATGCTTACCATATGACTTCGCCGCCGGAAAACGGCGCGGGTGCTGCACTGGCGATGGTCAACGCATTACGTGACGCGGCTATCGAACCCGGTCAGATTGCCTATGTCAACGCACATGGCACGTCTACACCAGCAGGCGATAAAGCGGAAACTCAGGCAGTGAAATCTGTCTTTGGTGATGCGGCACGTAGCGTGATGGTCAGTTCGACCAAATCCATGACCGGACACCTGTTGGGTGCGGCGGGCGCGGTAGAGTCTATTTTCTCTATTCTGGCGCTGCGCGATCAGGCGGTTCCACCAACCATCAACCTGGATAACCCGGATGAAGGTTGTGACCTGGACTTTGTTCCGCACGAAGCACGTCAGGTCAGCGGCATGGAATATGCTCTTTGTAACTCCTTCGGCTTTGGTGGTACTAACGGTTCGGTGATCTTTAAAAAGATCTAAGTCCCGCAGGTAACTTACCTGGCGTCATAAAAAAGGTCCGCTTGCGGGCCTTTTTTTATTCGATTTTTCGACCTTGTCCTGGCTTTGGCATCCTGCCAAACTAGCTGACCACGAATAAGGAGCCACCATGTTCTTAATTAATGGCCGTGAGCAGGGCACGTTGGTTGCAAGCGATCGTGCGACGCAGTTTGGTGACGGATGTTTTACCACTGCGCGAATTGTCGATGGTAATGTGTGTTTTCTTTCGGCGCATCTCCAGCGTTTAGACGACGCATGCAAAAAATTGCTGATCCCCTTCGATAAGTGGTCAGAACTGCAAGATGAAATGCAAATGCTGGCGGTCGGGCATACACGTGGTGTACTGAAAGTGATCATCAGTCGTGGTAGCGGGGGCAGGGGCTATAGTGGCGCGAACTGTCATTCGCCTACGCGTATTCTCTCTACTTCTGCCTTTCCCACACATTACGCTCGTTGGCAGAACGATGGGATTGTTCTGGCTGTAAGTCCTGTGCGTCTGGGGCGCAATCCGATGCTTGCCGGAATTAAACACTTGAACCGACTGGAGCAGGTGCTGATTCGTTCTCATCTTGAGCAGACAGACGCCGATGAAGCGCTGGTTCTTGACAGTGAGGGATGGGTTACGGAATGCTGTGCGGCTAATGTGTTCTGGCGTAAAGACGATGTCGTTTATACCCCTCGACTGGATCAGGCTGGCGTGAACGGCATTATGCGACAATTCTGTATGCGGATGCTGGCACAATCACCGTTCAAGATTGTCGACGTGTATGCGCGGGAAGAGGACGTGATGCAGGCGGATGAGATGGTTGTCTGTAATGCATTAATGCCGGTGGTTCCCGTGCGTGCCTGTGGTGACAGGATGTTGTCTTCACGTTTGTTATTCGATTTTTTAGCCCCACTTTGTGAGCACCCAAATTAGTCATGAAAAAATTGTTACGCGTTGTTGTTTTATTGCTGGTTGTGCTGGGCATTGCCACGGGTGTGGGAATGTGGAAAGTTCGCCATCTGGCGGACAGTAAATTATTGATTAAAGATGAAACGATTTTTACGCTGAAAGCGGGCACGGGTCGTCTGGCTCTGGGTGAGCAGCTGTATGCAGATAAGGTGATTAATCGTCCACGCGTATTCCAGTGGTTACTGCGTATTGAACCCGACCTTTCGCATTTTAAAGCCGGGACCTACCGGTTGACGCCTGATATGACTGTACGGGAAATGTTGCAACTGCTGGAAAGCGGAAAAGAAGCACAGTTCCCATTACGTCTGGTTGAGGGCATGCGCCTGAGTGATTACCTTAAACAGCTGCGCAATGCGCCCTATATCAAGCACACATTGAGCGACGACAACTACGCTACCGTTGCCGAGGCGCTGAAGCTGGAGAACCCGGAATGGGTGGAAGGCTGGTTCTGGCCGGATACCTGGATGTATACCGCCAACACCTCGGATGTGGCGCTGCTGAAGCGTGCACACCAGAAAATGGTCAAAGCTGTTGATACTGCCTGGGAAGGGCGTGCCGAAGGTCTACCGTATACCGACAAAAATCAGCTGGTGACCATGGCCTCTATTATTGAAAAAGAAACCGCTGTCGCCAGCGAGCGCGATCAGGTGGCCTCGGTGTTTATAAACCGTTTACGTATTGGCATGCGCTTACAGACCGATCCGACCGTGATTTACGGGATGGGCACACGGTATAATGGTAAATTGTCGCGTGCCGACCTGGAAACGCCGACTGCGTATAACACCTATACCATTACCGGGCTGCCGCCAGGCCCGATTGCTATGCCGGGCGAAGCCTCATTGCAGGCCGCCGCGCATCCGGCAAAAACACCGTATCTCTATTTCGTGGCTGACGGTAAAGGTGGTCACACGTTTAATACCAATCTTGCCAGCCACAACCGCTCTGTGCAGGATTATCTGAAAGTGCTTAAGGAAAAAAATGGGCAGTAATTATATCGTCATCGAGGGCCTGGAAGGCGCCGGAAAAACTACCGCGCGGGATGTAGTGGTAGAGACACTTGAGCAACTCGGTATCCGCGACATGGTGTTTACCCGCGAGCCAGGAGGGACCCAGCTGGCAGAGAAATTAAGAAGCCTGGTGCTGGACATCAAGTCGGTCGGTGACGAAGTGATTACCGATAAAGCGGAAGTGCTGATGTTCTACGCCGCACGTGTTCAGCTGGTCGAAACCGTCATTAAGCCTGCGTTGGCAAAAGGTACCTGGGTGATTGGCGACCGTCACGATCTGTCGACCCAGGCCTATCAAGGCGGTGGCCGTGGCATCGACCAAACGATGTTGGCCACTCTGCGTGATGCGGTACTCGGTGATTTTCGCCCGGACCTGACGCTATATCTGGATGTGACGCCTGAAGTGGGTTTAAAGCGTGCCCGTGCTCGTGGTGAGCTGGACCGCATTGAACAGGAGTCTTTTGACTTCTTTAATCGCACCCGCGCCCGCTATCTGGAACTGGCGGCGATAGATCCCAGTATCCGTACCATAGATGCCACGCAGCCGCTTGAAGCTGTCATGAATGATATCCGTAGCACCATTACCCACTGGGTACAGGAGCAGGGCGCATGAAATGGTATCCATGGTTACGACCCGATTTTGAAAAACTTGTCGCCAGTTACCAGGCGGGTCGCGGTCACCATGCGTTACTGATTCAGGCGTTACCTGGTATGGGTGACGACGCGCTGATTTACGCCCTTAGCCGCTATCTGATGTGCCAGCAGCCGGAAGGGCATAAAAGCTGCGGACATTGCCGTGGTTGCCAGTTGATGCAGGCAGGAACGCATCCTGACTATTATTCTCTGCTGCCGGAAAAAGGAAAGAACACGCTGGGTGTTGACGCGGTACGTGAAGTCACTGAAAAGCTGTACGAACATTCGCGTCTGGGCGGTGCCAAAGTGGTGTGGATCCCCGATGCTGCCCAGTTAACGGATGCGGCAGCCAATGCCCTGCTAAAGACGTTAGAAGAGCCGCCGGCGCAAACGTGGTTTTTCCTGGCTACTACCGAGCCGGCACGCTTACTTGCCACATTACGCAGCCGTTGTCGATTGCATCACCTTGCTCCCCCGGAGGAATCGTATGCGGTTTCCTGGTTGGCCCGCGAAGTGACTGCCCCGCAGGATGCACTCCTTTGCGCACTACGCCTGAGCGCCGGGTCTCCTGGGGCGGCACTAATGTTGCTTCAGGCAGAAAGCTGGGCGCACCGTAGCGATTTTTGCGCGGCACTGGCGAACACCTTGCACTCCGGCGACTGGTATCAGCTGCTGGCGGCGCTCAACCATGAACAAGCTGCAGCCCGCTTACACTGGCTGGCAACGCTGTTTACGGATGCGCTCAAACGTCCGTATGGTGCTGCCCATTTAACTAACCCTGATGCACTGGCGTTGATTTCATCCATTGCTGAACGGTTCTCCGTGGCGCAGATTCAGGCGATGCTGGGTGATGTGTGCCACTGCCGTCAGCAACTGCTCAACGTGACGGGCGTCAATCGTGAACTGGTATTAACCGATCTTATCCTGCGTATTGAGCATTACCTGCAACCAGGCACTGTACTGCCTGTTCCCCATCTTTGAGAGAGACATTATGTTTTTAGTCGACTCACACTGCCATCTTGATGGCCTGGATTATCAATCTCTGCATAAGGACGTGGATGACGTGTTGGCGAAAGCGGCAGCGCGTGATGTGAAGTTTTGTCTTGCCGTAGCGACCACCTTACCCGGATACCGCAATATGCGCGACCTGGTTGGCGAGCGCGATAATGTGGTGTTCTCCTGCGGTGTTCATCCGTTAAATCAGGATGAAACCTATGATGTAGAAGACCTGCGTCGCTTTGCCGCGGAAGACGGCGTGGTGGCGATGGGGGAAACCGGGCTGGACTATTTCTACACCCCGGAAACCAAAGTGCGTCAGCAGGAGTCGTTCATTCATCACATTCAGATTGGCCGCGAACTGCAAAAACCAGTGATCGTCCATACCCGTGATGCGCGAGCCGATACGCTATCGATTCTGCGAGAAGAAAACGTGACGGATTGTGGCGGCGTACTACACTGTTTTACAGAGGACAGGGAAACTGCGGGCAAATTGCTGGATCTCGGATTCTATATCTCTTTTTCCGGCATCGTCACGTTCCGTAACGCCGAACAGTTACGCGACGCCGCGCGCTATGTTCCTTTGGATCGTTTGTTAGTTGAGACTGACTCTCCGTACCTTGCGCCGGTACCGCATCGTGGTAAAGAGAACCAGCCCGCCATGGTTCGTGATGTCGCAGAGTATATGGCCGTATTGAAAGGTGTTGCCGTTGAAGAACTGGCGCAAATCACCACTGATAACTTTGCCCGCCTGTTTCACATCAACGCTTCTCGCCTGCAATCTATCCGTTAATTGAGTTTTTTTAAAGCTCGTAATTAATAAGTAAACCGAGTAGAGTTCACCGCCATAAAATGGGCGGTGAATAACCAGTTGGACACATTCAGATACTCATTTTATCGAATTGTGCGAATTTTACGGCTATCCACAGCTGAATTGTGATAGCCGTCAAACAAAAATAAGCTGAATTATTTTACTCTGTGTAATAAATAAAGGGTACTTAGATGCCCTGTTCACGGCGAGGTTCTCCCCCCTCGCCAATGCGTGAGAACGTAGAATACGCAAAATCATTCAAGCAGCATCAAGGCGGCAAGTGAGTGAATTGCAGGAGCTTACTTAAGTAAGTGACTGGGATGAACGAGCGCAGCCAACGCTGAGGCGGTTTGAAGGATGAAGTGTATAAGCACAAATACTCAGGAGCACTCCTAATTATGTTTAAGAATGCATTTGCTAACCTGCAAAAGGTCGGTAAATCGCTGATGCTGCCGGTATCCGTACTCCCGATCGCAGGTATCCTGCTGGGCGTCGGTTCCGCTAACTTCAGCTGGCTGCCAGCCGTTGTATCGCACGTTATGGCAGAAGCAGGCGGTTCTGTTTTTGCAAACATGCCGTTGATTTTTGCCATCGGTGTCGCGTTAGGCTTCACCAACAATGACGGTGTTTCCGCACTGGCTTCAGTGGTTGCCTACGGCATCATGGTCAAGACCATGGCTGTGGTTGCGCCGCTGGTTCTGCATTTACCTGCTGAAGAGATCGCAGCTAAACACCTTGCTGATACGGGTGTTCTCGGGGGGATTATCTCCGGTGCGATAGCAGCGTATATGTTCAACCGTTTCTACCGTATCAAACTGCCTGAGTATCTTGGCTTCTTTGCCGGTAAGCGCTTTGTTCCAATTATTTCTGGTCTGGCTGCCATCTTTACGGGTGTGGTCCTGTCCTTCATTTGGCCGCCGATCGGTACTGCTATTCAGACATTCTCCCAATGGGCTGCATACCAGAACCCGGTTGTGGCGTTCGGTATCTACGGCTTCATTGAACGCTGCCTGGTACCGTTTGGTCTGCACCATATCTGGAACGTTCCATTCCAGATGCAAATTGGCGAATACACCAACGCTGCGGGCCAGGTGTTCCACGGCGATATCCCTCGCTATATGGCGG
Organism: Citrobacter sp. wls829; assembly: GCF_005280825.1. Lineage (NCBI taxonomy): Bacteria > Pseudomonadati > Pseudomonadota > Gammaproteobacteria > Enterobacterales > Enterobacteriaceae > Citrobacter > Citrobacter sp. wls829. Next base: position 5,665 of record NZ_SZWP01000032.1, on the reverse strand, counting down.
GTGACCCGACTGCGGGCATGCTGTCTGGTGGCTTCCTGTTCAAAATGTACGGTCTGCCGGCCGCCGCTATTGCTATCTGGCATTCTGCAAAACCAGAAAACCGCGCGAAAGTGGGCGGTATCATGATCTCCGCGGCGCTGACCTCGTTCCTGACCGGTATTACCGAGCCGATCGAGTTCTCCTTCATGTTCGTGGCGCCGATCCTGTACATCATCCACGCGATTCTGGCAGGCCTGGCATTCCCGATCTGTATCCTGCTGGGTATGCGTGACGGTACGTCGTTCTCTCATGGTCTGATCGACTTTATCGTTCTGTCCGGTAACAGCAGCAAACTGTGGCTGTTCCCAATTGTCGGTGCTGGCTATGCTATCGCCTACTACACCATCTTCCGTGTGCTGATCAAAGCGCTGGACCTGAAAACACCGGGTCGTGAAGACGCGACTGAAGACAGCAAAGCGGGCGCAACGGGTGAAATGGCTCCGGCCCTGGTTGCTGCGTTCGGCGGAAAAGAAAACATCACTAACCTCGATGCGTGCATTACGCGTCTGCGTGTCAGCGTGGCTGACGTCGCCAAAGTGGATCAGGCTGGCCTGAAGAAACTGGGTGCAGCAGGCGTGGTGGTTGCGGGTTCTGGTGTTCAGGCTATTTTCGGCACCAAGTCCGATAACCTGAAAACTGAAATGGATGAATACATCCGTAACAGTTAAGCCGTAAGATGTTGGGGAGAACTAAGGCAGCCTGCGGGCTGCCTTTTTTAATGCATTAATTGGCCTGAACACGAATCGGCGCGGTGGCAGCAAATAGCCATGGACGAGCATCACTGTTTACGCGCGGTGACAAGGTTTCTCTGACTTGCTGATGGTAATCATCAATCCACTGCTTTTCGCTCTCGCTCAGCAGATGCAACTCAACCAGATTCAAATCAATGGGCACTAGCGTCAACGTAGAGAAGCGGCAAAAGCCAGGGCGACTGTCGATAATCTCCACCTGATTCTCAATGCGGATACCGTATTGTCCGGCCAGATAATATCCTGGTTCGATGGTAATAATGTTGCCCGCAACCAGAGGCCAGGGATTCACTTTCTTCGCAATGCGGTGCGGTTGCTCGTGGATCAACAACTGATGTCCGACACCGTGGCCGGTGCCATGATCGTAATCCAGGCCCAGCGCCCAAAGTGCCCGACGGCTAAACGCATCCAGTTGATGCCCCTGAGTACCGCTCGGGAATTGCAACGTGATCAGCGATAAAAAGCCTTTCAGCACTGCAGTGTAATGCAGTCGACGCTGTGGATCCTGCGGGCCAAAGGCGAGGGTGCGCGTTGTATCCGTAGTGCCGTTCTGATACTGACCACCAGAATCATTTAAATACATCGCCTGAGAGGTGATGGGGGTATTGGTTTTTTCGCTGGAATGATAATGACACATTGCCGCATTGCTGGCTGATGCTGAGATCGTACCAAAACTTTGTTCAATAAACCCAGGCTGCTGCTGGCGAAACGCCAACTGTTTTTCCTGGGCTTCCAGTTCGGTTACCGGATTACCCGCAGCCTCACGTAAGGGGACTTCATGCGCCAGCCAGGCGAGGAAGTTCACCCAAGCGGCACCATCCTGCTCATGACATTCGCGATAACCCGCCAGTTCTGTGTCATTTTTATGTGCTTTGATAAGCGTTATGGGATCGGGTGCCCAGAGGAGTTCGCCGCCGTGCTGTTCAATGGCGAATCGCAGTGCAACCGGTGCATAGTCTTTATCGACCAGGAAGCGTTTCCCGTGGGCAAGTTGCTGGCAGCGAGATAGAAAATCCTCTTGTGGCGAAATCATTAATGCGTTCAGTAGCGCTTCGGGTAACTGCTGCGTTTTGTTGGCATCCACAAACCACTCCAGTTCACCACTGCGATGCAGCAAGGCAAACGAAAAAGGCACCGGAACCATATTGAGATCTGAACCGCGCACATTGAGCAGCCAGGCGATGTTATCGGGCAGGGTGATTGCCAGAAAGTCAGCCTGATGCTGAGCAAGTTGCTCGACGATCCGTGCGCGTTTCTGCGCACTGCTTTCGCCGCTGATCTCAATGGGCATTTCGCGGATGATGCCGCAGGGGGCAGCCGGACGGTCGAGCCAAACTGTATCGAAGGGGTCGGTTTCCAGCGCGACCAGTTCGCAATGAGTGGCCGAAAGCGCCTCAAACTGGCTGTTGACCATCAGCAGAGGCTCAAAGCCAATGCGGGTACCTGCTGGCACATGCGTCTGCAAATAATCAGCTAGCGGCTCGTCGTGTAAATGATGAATCTCGAAATCGTCCAGGGAGACTTCGTTACGGACCTGGACCTGGTAACGTCCATCGACAAACATCAATGCGCGATCGCGAAGCACCAGTGCCAGACCGGCTGAGCCGCTAAAGCCGGTAAGCCAGGCCAGTTTATTGTCGTGTGGTGTGCAATCCTCACTCTGATGAGCGTCGGCGCGTGGAACAATCATACCATCCAGTCCCTGTGCTAACAGGAGATTGCGCAGGGCGGAAAGGGGCGTTGAGTTATGCATAGTTACCTTCAGGCCTTAACGGAACGGCGGTTCGTTGAACGTACGTAGTTTGCGGGAATGCAGGCGATCGCCTTCGGCGCGAAGCCGATCGATTGCCCGAATACCGATTTGCAGATGCTCGGAAATTGCACCTTCATAAAAACGGTTGGCCTGGCCTGGCAGTTTAATCTCTCCGTGCAGCGGTTTATCGGAGACGCAAAGCAGGGTGCCGTAAGGTACGCGGAAACGGTAACCCTGCGCGGCAATCGTGGCGCTCTCCATATCGATAGCGACGGCACGACTGAGGTTAAAACGCAGCGCAGAGGCAGAATAGCGTAGCTCCCAGTTACGGTCGTCAGTGGTGACGACGGTGCCGGTACGCAGTCGCTGTTTGACCTCTTCACCGGGCATGCCGCTGACCTCTTTGGTGGCGTCATACAGCGCGCGCTGGACTTCGGCGATGCTCGGAATCGGAATATCTGGCGGCAGTACGGCATCCAGCACGTGGTCGTCGCGTAGGTAGGCGTGGGCGAGAACGTAATCACCTATGGCCTGGCTCTCACGCAGGCCGCCACAGTGGCCAATCATTAGCCAGACGTCAGGACGCAGGACCGCCAGGTGATCGCAAATGGTTTTGGCGTTTGACGGGCCAACGCCGATATTCACCAGTGTGATCCCCTGACCGTCGGCGGTGATTAAATGCCAGGCGGGCATCTGGTGCTTCTTCCAGGCAAGATCGGAAATAGCCTCTTCCGGTGCCTCCGTTTCTGCGGTAATCCAAATTCCACCTGCGCATGACAGCGCAATATACGGACTGTCCGGGTCGAGGATCTGGCTACAGCCCCAGCGCACAAACTCATCGACATAGCGAGTGTAGTTGGTGAACAGTACGAAGGGCTGAAAATGTTCTACCGGTGTGCCGGTGTAATGGCGCAGGCGTGCAAGTGAAAAATCAACGCGTCGGGCGTCGAAGTGCGACAGGGGAGAAAATTCTGCCGGGTGAAATGTTCCATCCGCGGTTTCATCGCCAATCTGCGACAGTTCGGTAGTGGGGAAATGGCGCGTTAATCCGGCGCTCATGGAGCGGTCGAGCGTCAACTCAGAACCGTCTATCACGTAGGGGTAGGGGATCTCGTGCTGGGACGGTTCGACAGAGATATGCGCATCGTAATCCTGGTACAGCAGGGTGAGCTGTTCTTCAAGATAAGGTCGGAACAGAGACGGGCGAGTAATGGTCGTGGTATAGCAGCCAGCATGGGTAAAACGGCCATAGGCGCGTGTTTTTGGAGGATTCGTTGCGCTGCCATCCCAGGTCACAGAAAGTGAAGGGTAAACAAAAAGACCTTTATCTCGGGCGATGATGTCAGGAAGCGTCCCGGTTTCAATGTACTTGCCAATGGCGCTACGCAGAGCCTTAACTGATTGCTCATACAATGCGTCCAGTTTATCCAGTGCCTGAGCCGGGGTCAGGCTGGAGCCCTTATTGTTCATGTCTGTCTCCTTGTTCCACAGATGTGCTGCTCTCCCGATAGTATGTCACAGGAATGTGAAACAAAAGTCAGACGTTAAGGAAGAATCTGCGAAGGCCGAACGGCCTTCGCAGAACGGCTTAGCCGTGTGGTTTATCTTTCATCAGAATTGCGGTCGCGGCAGAAATAAGACACCCCGCCATCAGGTATATGGCTACGCTGTGCCAGTTTCCGCCCGAGAAGGTCACCAGTGCCGCGGCAATAAACGGGGTAAAGCCGCCGCCAACGACGCTGGCTACCTGATAGCCAACGCCAGCACCGCTGTAACGGTAACTGGCGCCAAACAACCCGGTAAACATTGGCTGTTGCACGCAGACCACCATGTCGTGGGCGATGTTTGCCAGCATAATGGCGAAGAATACAATCCAAAAGATAGACTGTGCCTCAAGGGCCATAAAGAACGGAAAGGCACAGAGCGTGCCGACCAGAGCGCCGGTAATGTAGACCCGTCGGCGGCCGAAGCGGTCAGCAAGCCAGGCGAAACAGGGGATGGTCAGACAGCTCAACCCACCAACTAACAGACCGATATTCAGAAACAGCTCGCGCGGTAGACCTAGATTTTGCGTGGAATAGTTGAGTGCAAACGCGGTGACGATATACATGGTCAGCAACTCACACAGGCGCAGGGCGATTATCTTTAAAAATGCGCCCGGATGGCGGATTAACGCCTCAACGACCGGCAGCCGCTTTTTCTCGGGCAGAGGTTCCTGTTTTTGCTGCTCGAACTCAGCTGATTCATCCATGCGGTTACGCATCCATAATGCACCAAGTACCAGCACGATGCTGAACAGGAATGGGATGCGCCAGCCCCAACTCAGGAACTGCTCATCGGTTGTTTGTGAACTGATCAGCGAAACCAATCCGGTCGAGAGCAATAGACCAACGCCATAACCCACCTGCACGCCGCTGCTGTAGAAGGCTTTTTTATTTTTTGGCGCGCTTTCGACAGAGAGTAACGCCGCGCCGCCCCATTCGCCGCCGACGGCAAAACCCTGAATGGCGCGTAGTGTTACCAGCAGTACTGGAGCCCACCAACCGATAGTGTCAAAAGAGGGGATGATGCCAATCAACGCCGTGGCAATACCCATCACCCAGACGGTAAGCATCAGCATACGTTTGCGGCCAAGACGATCGCCGAAGTGACCGAAGATAACTCCGCCTAATGGGCGGAATAAAAATCCGACACCAAAGGTGGCAAAGGCTGCGAGCGTGCCCATCGCCGGGCTGACTTGCGGGAAAAACTCGCGGTTAAAGACTAACGCGGCGGTGATGCCATACAGCAGAAAATCATACCAATCGACCACGGCACCGGCGAAGCTGCCCAGTGCGGCACGTCGAGCGCGATCGCGATGATGTAAAGAGGAGTCCTTCTGAGGACTCGCGGAGATGAGGGTGGAATCCATAGCTATCCTGTCTGTACTGATTTTTTGTTATTAGTATTGGAATAAGGTTACGCACATTGCAGTCGATATATTAGCGACTGTGATGAGACTACCGCGACAGGCGGGAAGAGAAAACGATTTTATCTGTTACAACGGAGTAAGATGACAAATAGGACGAAAGAGAAAGTAGAAAAGCAAAAAGCCTGCTTAGTATCCTAAGCAGGCTTCTTAAAT
>NZ_SZWP01000031.1:0-2973 GCF_005280825.1 Citrobacter sp. wls829 | reverse complement strand
AGTGGATCACTTTTTACCCGTTGTTGACATCAGGCTTTCTAAATACTCCTCCGCTCTGTTCCAGTCGTGATCCTCTGGTAGCTCCTTGCTTGAATCAGCCATGAAACAGGCTTCAACGTGATCGTAATGAAACAGCAGGGTAAGAATACTTTCTTGTTGCCATTGTTCAGGCGTTTTCAATCCGTAACTGTTAGTCATTTGATACTCCCCCATTTACGATCCTCGTTTGGTGTTGCTTGTTGAATTGCCTCTTTCAACACATGTTCAAAGTTCACGCCGTGCTCCTGGCTTCTCTGCCACATGTCCAAAAATGCTACGGCGAATTTCAATTCTTCTTCGCTCTCAATAGGGCTGAAAGCGGTTGTGTGTTCGTTCATCTCTATAATCTCCATACTCATTACTCCTCTTCAAAGGTCATTGTGTAGCGGCATGTGCGAGGGCAGGCAATAGCGCCAGCGTGAGCACAATTAAGCCTTTCATGTTGATCACCATTCTAAAGAAAACTCGTCTGTTAAATCGTCCTGCACATCCTGACCATACCCGATGTAATACATCGTTGACCGTGGATCTGTCTGTCCCAGGAAATGGGCGATCTGTTCAATCGGCACCCCATTCTCGAATAAAATTCGGCCCCGACTTTTTCGGGGTGTATGGCATCCCACGTTAGAGAATCCCGCTCTACGGCCCATCTTGCCGAACTCGGCAAACACCGTGTTACGTGTAACGGGGTTTCCTCTACTGCGTAATGTGGCAGCACTGAAAATGTAATCTGTAGCTACAGGCATCTTAGCTTGTTCTGCCTTGCGTTCTGCCACCACTGACAACATGGACGCTGTAACTTTTGGCCTTACCACGTTCCCCGTTTTTTCCTGCTTCACCTTGAGGTGAGATTGCCCTTCTACATCCTCATACTTGAGCTTGAGCACGTCAGAGATACGTAACCCGCTCTCATACATAAACACCCACAAGCAATAGAACAGGTTGCTTCTGGCGTTGCGCTGTAGCTCTGCTGCCACTGCCTTAACATCGTCTGCACTCTTTAGCGCCTGGCTAATACCTTTCATCTTTACCCCTCCTCATGTTCGTTTCGTTGAAATTATCATTGATCAGAAATTGATCATTTTCAATAAGTTGTACGATACGTAAATTTAAGAAGAGCACAAAATGATCAAAATGTGTGCGCGGTTGCCTGACCTATCGAACACCGCCCGAGGCACTTCCCCAATTCCAGGCGCAGATTTTGGCAAATATCAGTAAGTGATTGAAAAATAGATGAAAATAAATTTAATCTCATAGTTCATGAAACGGTGGGTATGTCAAGAAATTTATTTTCGATGGTGGGGTGTTACTCCTGTTTGCACGGTGAAGTGATGGAAAAGTGTACTTAATTATTTAAATCAATGAGTTACACAATACACTTTACTAAAGTGTATCGAATCGGGTGAGATTTGCACGGTAAATGAGAGGTTTTCTCATTTGTGGCGATGGGATTTGAGTTGATGAGAATTGTTCTCAAAAATGGCGGTTTTGGCATAAAAATAAACCGATGCTTCATTTTTAGAGAAAGTCGTTAAGCAGGACGGGTATACATCAAAGTGATGATTGTTACGACGATCAGCTACGAGCCGCATGGCGCAAGACTTTCGCACAAGTGAGTGATAGTTTCAATTGTTACTATCCTGATAACTATGGCAACTTTAACCCTGTAACAACGGCAATCTTTACCTGCCATTTACCAGCGGATTACATGCCAGTTTGATGGGAATTACACTAGGGTTGTTGCATGGGATAAATCGGAGTGAGCAGGGCGACGATTTACCGTTGGGTAAAGTGAGAAATGAGCCCCCTACAGAAATCTGTTACCCTTTAGACTTTCTATGCACCAGTACCCCTACAAAATACTGTGACCCTACCCCCACAGAAAACTGTTAGACACCCCCACAGAATTTTGGGGGAGGGGGTAACAGAATTCTGTTAGCTATTAGATCACTTATTAAATTACTTTATTAGATCAGAACTTATTATCTTTTTACGCTGTCCCTGGTCGGTACTCTACGGGAAATCTCACCTACGCCACCCTTGACGGGCTGACGGTTCGACCCCGTACCGCTCAGGAACAAGCACAAGCGTAACTCTGTACCTTCTTGACTCGTGCAAACTCCGTTTCTGACGAACGTCAGGCGCGAATGAATTTATGCCGTAGGCAAAGTACCGTTGCGCTGCGCGCGGAATAGTCGTGTGCTTCGCCAGTGGCTAAAGTTCACTTACCCTCGTACCTCGTGCAAGTTCACTAAGCCTCAATCCAATACCAACACCTACCATCCTGATAACTACCGTTATCCCTCTGTAGTTGTGCTATTGGTTTCGGGAGTAAGTGCCAGAGGTGCGCCCGTATGCCGTTAGGCTTCACAGGAGCCTCATAGAGCGCTTTAAACAGGTAGGGGAATACAGATGTAGCGCATGTGTATGCAAACCTTGTGTGGCTCGATACAGCGCGTTTCATGTTGATTGGTAGAGGTTGATCACAATTGAGAGGTGTGCTATGATCTTAAATGGGATAAATTAACCTGAATCTATTGACATTTGAATCATTTCATGATAGAGTAACTAAGTAGGGTGTGGAAAGCATTCATCCTGTCATCTTTAAAGGCATCCTGCCTAACCACAAAATCCAAAATCCACCGCACTATCAGGCAACGTTAATAACGTTCTCCCTGGATGGTGTTTCCGTGTATCTCACGCAAGGAGAACCCACATTAAGTATTTTAATCCAGAGCTTGTCTTCGAGGCTTTAAAAGCCGGAAGCCAAACACGTAAGGCAATTAACAGCCAGCGAGCAGCAGCAAAGCGTCAAGGTTATTTCGAACACGCTGAACGATTACGCAAAGGAATCGAACTTTACGATCAGTGGAAAGCTGAACAGGCTGAAACCACTACCAACAATTAAGCCAGAAGGAGAAAACCACATGAGCG
>NZ_SZWP01000056.1:0-138249 GCF_005280825.1 Citrobacter sp. wls829 | reverse complement strand
TGCCAGACGGTGCTGAGACGACGCTTACCTTTAACTCTGAAGAGGTGGAAGTATCTGACCAACACTGTCACGTAACGCCAGATAACTACAAAAACACCTTTTTCCTCCTGTAAATTGCAGTTCCTGCAAGAACATCAAGGCATAATGTTGGAACAGCGTGTGATACACACTTAGCATCATGTTTTGTATGTGTTTTTTTTAAAACTTTACAACTTTAAAGTCTTTTTCAGGTTAAAGGATACAACTTTAATGTCTCTACACAAGTGTCCGGGGAGTGACGGTGAAGGTAAACCGTATAACGTTTTAATATTACGCGTCATCTGATGTAGTCGTGGCCGGCAACGTAATAGACGTCACTCTTCTTTCGGCAGGCACTGCAAATGACCGTGGCGCACGCCGCGTTGGGAGATAACGTCATCGGCAAAATGCTGAACGTCACCCATGTCCCCTTTTAGCACGGCGATTTCCAGGCAGTCGTCATGGTTGATGTGGACATGCAGCGTGGCGACCGACAAATCGTGGTGGTGATGCTGGGTCGAGACAATACGGCTGGCTAAGTCACGCTTCTCATGTTCATAAACATAGGAGAGTACCGCGAAGCCCTGGGTGCCGTGTTCTTGCGTGCTTTCCTGGGATAGCGCGCCGCGCAAAATGTCGCGGATGGCTTCGGAACGGTTGTTATAACCCCGGCGCTGGCTCAGGCTGTCCAGCGTTTCCAGTAAATCGTCATCGAGAGTAATAGTGACTCGTTGCATCTAAAGTTAACCTTTTATGTGGCGTACAGGGCATGCGGAAATAGCGTATTTTGTAACACACGTGTGGCATCTGGGGAAAAGGTTAATGCGCTCGCAATAAACGCAGCAGGGTGCTTACCTGCTCATCCAGCGGCGCGAGCGTCTCTTTGACGATCAGATGCAACGGTGTGGCACGGCGAGCGCCGTGACTTAACGGCAGCGGACGTAATAGCCCCTGATCAAGCTGCGCTTGAATACGCTCCTCGGGCAACCAGCCGTAACCGACCTGATACAGTACCGCATCAATAGCGGCATCAATGGTAGAGAAGGTCCAGGCATCGCGAACCGCTTGCTGTGGGTTGTCGCGATCGGCAATACGTATCAGCGGCCAGGCGCGTAAAGCGTCTTCATCCAGCGGCGTATCCTGCGTGCAGAGCGGGTGATCGCGGTGGGCAACGGCCACGAAATCAATATTCATCAACCATTCACCGCGTCCGGTGACATCCTGACGCCGGGTCAGAACCATCACGTCCGCATCGGCATGTGCCGCCAGCCGATCGTCAGCATTCTCCAGCACTTCAGTCAGACGCACCTGCGTCTGCGGCCACGCCTGCTGGAACTGCTTGAGGATCGCGAACAGGCGTTTGCGTGGGAAGATGCTATCTACCATCAAATCCAGTCGTGTTCGCGTGCCATTGCGTAAAGTCGCCGCCCGGGTTTCCACCCATGAAAAAGCCTTCAATAGCGGTTTGACCTGATTGAGCAGTACCTCGCCTGCCGGAGTTAATACAGCTCTGCGGCCTTCCGGCGTCAGTAGCGTCACGCCGAGCCGCTCCTGTAACAGCGCCAGATTGTAGCTCACCGAAGACTGACTACGGTTGGTCTCTTCCGCTGCTTTAGTAAAGCTACCCAGCTCCACCACTTTTTCCAGCAGGGCCCACTGTTCCAGGGTTGTCTTATGCATAACTCATCTAAAAATTGAATGAATATGATGTAAACATAGCGTTATTCATCCAATTTTTGAAGCGTTAAGATCGCCCCATCAACTGAGAGGAGAACGCATATGAGCGCTTTTGATAAACATGACTTGAGTGGGTTTGTCGGCAAACATCTGGTCTATACCTACGATAATGGCTGGAATTACGAGATCTACGTGAAAAATGACACCACGCTGGATTACCGTATTCACAGCGGTATTGTGGCTAACCGTTGGGTGAAAGATCAGCGGGCGTACATTGTGCGAGTTGGGGAGAGCGTTTATAAAATTTCATGGACCGAACCGACCGGAACCGACGTCAGCTTGATCGTAAACCTGGGCGACAAACTTTTTCACGGCACCATCTTCTTTCCACGCTGGGTGATCAACAATCCGGAGAAAACGGTCTGCTTCCAGAATGACCATATTCCGCTGATGATGTCGTATCGTGATGCGGGCCCGGCGTATCCAACCGAGGTGATTGATGAGTTCGCGACCATTACCTTCGTGCGTGACTGCGGGGCGAATAATGACAGCGTTATTGCCTGTGCTGCCAGCGAATTGCCGGATAACTTCCCGGAAAATTTACGCTAAGGTATCCAGTCTCTGCACGGCGTCGGCAGTCAATGTAAACGGCGTTGGCGTACACACGGCCAGGCTCAGGGTATCGAGCTGGCACTGACTGACAGAGAGTGAGGACGTCAGGGTGGTGCTGTCGACGCTGACAATTTGCCAGGCGCTGCCGCCACGCTGTTTAATGATGGCTTCCTTGCGCGTCCAGATGCGCCAGAATGCGGCCAGTTGTTGGTCCGGATGTTCCGCTTCTACCTCAGCATGTTCCCCCTGGCTGAATACCGTATTTGCCAGCGTTTGCCAGTTATCACGCGGGCGCACGACTTCAATATCGCAGCCGACTTCCCCTTCATCACTGAGCAGCAGGGCGATGTCATCCCCGCTGTGGCTGAGATTAAACCACAGCGGCGTGTCGCCTGAGAATGCCGGTTTTCCCTGCTCACCATAGACAATGTCAGGCAGTGGTGACAAGGCATGGGAAAGCAGCACGCGGCCAGCCAGCCAGCGCGTGCGGCGCGCACCTTGCGGCGCCTGTTCATATAACGCGCGAGGCAGGGCGCCAGCGCTTAAAACAGAAACTTTCCCGAGAACAATCCGGTACATATCAGGGCTAACCTTTAGTCATAATGGGGGTTGTGTACCATTCTTCACGTCTCTTTTGCAAGTCTATCCCGGTAATCGACTTTTCGGTCTACCGGGGCCAAGCAAAATTGCCAGCTTGCTGCCACCCCTGGTAGTTTCCATCCAGATTTTACACACGCTGGTAAGCGGCACGGAAAGTAACATGCCGACCGGGCCGAGCAGCCATCCCCATACCAGTAAGGACAGGAAGACAACAAGCGTCGACAGGCCTAAACGATGGCCCATCATACGCGGCTCGAGGATATTGCCAATCACCATATGTACTACCAGAAACAGGGCACCGACCAGCACGCATTCGTAAATCCCGTTGAACAGCAGCGCCTGCAGCATGGGAGGGACGGCGGAAATCACCGAGCCAATATTGGGTACATAGTTAAGCAGGAATGCCAGCACGCCCCACATCAGTGCAAACTGAATGCCCATTAGCGCCAGTCCCAGCCAGACGATAGCCCCGGTCCATAAGCTGAGCAATGTTTTTAACGCCAGGTAGTGAGAAACGCCCTTCAATGCACGGTGCAGACCCGCAATATGGATCTGCGGATTATTCAGCGCAAAGCGCAGCTTGTAAGGAACATGGCGTACCTCAAACAGCATAAACACCACCGTCATTACCAGCAGGAAGACGCTGGCCATTGCGCCGGAAAGCCCGGTCATCAGCGTGGTCGTGAAGGTCATTAGCTTGTCGGAGTCAATACGTTGCAGTAGACGTTCTGGCGACATGTGCAGGTTAAGAAAGGGCACCATCTCTTGCACGTAGAGGACCTTGCGCGTCAGCTCCTTGTTGTACTTTGGCAGCATGTCCATGAATTCCGTGATTGAAGATGCGAGAACGCCGATCAGCGCGGTGAGCACGAACAGCATCACTACCACCACCAGCGTAATGGCAATCGGGCGACGCAGCCCCCGGCGAATAAACCAGGTCACCAGCGGGTTCAGGACGATGGCAAAAAAGAGGGCCAGCAGCAGCTGCACAATAATGTCGGCAGCCGCATGAATACCTGCGAGGATCACCACCAGGGCGGCCAGTTTGAGCAAAATATGCAAACCTGTTTTATCAGGCTGAGCGCTTGTCATGTGTTCTTCCTTTTTACGTTTTGCTCTAAGTGTAGCGGCTGGCTTACGACCTATATTCCTAAACTGTCTGCTGATTTCTGCCCGGCAACATGGTAGAAATGAAACACTGTTGTAAAAATGTGGTGACCCTTCATGCCCGAACCCGTCGCTGAACCGGCGCTTAACGGATTTCGTCTCAATCTGCGTATTGTCTCGGTGGTGATGTTTAACTTCGCCAGCTACCTGACTATTGGCTTGCCGCTCGCGGTGCTACCCGGCTATGTTCATGATGTTATGGGTTTTAGCGCCTTCTGGGCTGGGCTTGTGATCAGCCTGCAATATTTCGCCACCTTGTTGAGCCGCCCGCATGCGGGGCGATACGCCGATCTGCTGGGGCCGAAAAAGATTGTCGTGTTCGGGCTGTGCGGCTGTTTTTTAAGTGGCCTGGGCTATTTGCTGGCGGGAACAACCAGCGGCTGGCCGATGGTGAGCTTACTGTTGCTGTGCCTCGGGCGTGTGATCCTGGGGATTGGGCAAAGTTTTGCCGGTACCGGTTCAACGCTGTGGGGCGTGGGTGTGGTGGGCTCCATACACATTGGGCGGGTGATTTCATGGAACGGTATCGTCACCTACGGGGCGATGGCGATAGGCGCGCCGCTGGGCGTGCTGTGTTACGCCTGGGGTGGTTTGCAGGGACTGGCGCTGACCATCATGGCGGTGGCTCTGTTAGCAATAATGTTGGCGCTGCCACGTCCGGCGGTGAAGGCCAGCAAGGGCAAGCCGATGCCGTTTCGCGCGGTGCTCGGGCGCGTCTGGTTGTACGGTATGGCGCTGGCGTTGGCTTCCGCTGGTTTTGGGGTGATCGCCACCTTTATCACGCTGTTTTATGACGCCAAAGGCTGGGACGGCGCGGCATTCGCGTTGACGCTGTTTAGCTGTACGTTTGTCGGGACCCGCCTGTTATTCCCAAACGGCATTAACCGCTTAGGCGGGTTAAATGTGGCGATGATCTGCTTTAGCGTGGAAATAGTTGGGCTGCTGCTGGTAGGGATGGCGGATCTGCCGTGGATGGCAAAAGTAGGCGTTCTGTTGGCAGGTGCGGGGTTCTCGCTGGTGTTCCCGGCGCTGGGCGTGGTGGCGGTAAAAGCGGTGCCGCAGCAGAATCAGGGCGCTGCGCTGGCGACCTACACGGTATTTATGGATCTCTCACTGGGGATTACCGGGCCACTGGCGGGACTGGTGATGACGTGGGCGGGCGTACCGGTTATTTATCTGGCGGCAGCCGGGCTGGTGGCGGTGGCGTTATTGCTGACCTGGCGGTTAAAAAAACGGCCCCCGGAGGACTCTGCGGAGGCCGTGTCATCGTCTTAACCGTTACTGGATAACCAGCGTGTTAATGATGTTCTCTGCGGTCGCCTGCGCTTTCTGCTGATCGTCAGCAGGCAGCGTGATCTGCAGGGTCAGAAGCTGGTTGTCCACTTTACCCAGCACCACAGAAGAGTAAGCGGTCTGGCCTTTGGCGGAGATGATGCTGTCTAACTGCTGCAGGGTATGGCCCTTCAGCTCAATCGACTTGTTGGTGACGACCTGCAGCTGCGGGTCACGGCTACGCTGCTGATCTTCCAGGCGTTTGGCCAGCACGGTCAGGTCTTCACTGGTGTCATCACCGACAATCACAATCACTGCTTTCTGGCCGGTTGCGTCAGAATACACGTGCATATTGTTGGCCTGAGTACCCAGCTTGCCGCTCTGATCGGTCATATCTGCTGGCAGGGAAAAACTGAGCTTGCCGTCCAGCAGGCTGACCGGTTGTCCGGCGGCGTTACTTTCCGCGGCAGCACCCTCGGCTGGCGCTTTGGTATCGCTATTATCACAGGCCGCAAGCCCCATAACCAGCAGGCCAATACCGACATATTTAACCAGATTGCGCATTGACTTCTTCCTTTCGATAAACGGCCATAACGGCTCATTCGTCCATCTTATCACAACTCGGAAAATGAACCTTTAACTCGTCTGTAATGCCGCGATTTCGGATTTATCTGCCAGCCTTTTCAGTAACATATTCAGCAACACACCGTACATCGGCAGGAAGAAAATAATACTGATCAGCACCTTGAAACAGTAATCGACCAGCGCGATTTCCATCCAGTGCTCGGCCATAAAGGCATCCGGGCTGCGCCAGAAGGCGATAAAGAAGAAGGCCAGCGTATCGCTGATGTTGCCAAACAGCGTGGAGGCGGTAGGTGCGAGCCACCAGCGGCGGTTTTGACGCAGGCGGTTAAAGACGTGCACATCCAGAATTTGACCCAGTGCGTAGGCCATAAAGCTGGCGGCGGCGATACGGGCGACAAACAGATTAAAGTGCAGCAGCGCGTCAAATCCTTGCCAGGACCCCATATAAAACAGCGCGGAAACCCCATAGGAGATCAACAGCGCGGGGATCATGACCGCAAAAATGATGCGTCGTGCCAGCGGTGCGCCAAAAATGCGAACGGTCAGGTCGGTGGCGAGGAAAATAAACGGAAAGCTAAAGGCGCCCCATGTGGTATGGAAACCGAAGATGGTGATCGGCAGTTGTACCAGATAGTTGCTGGATGTGATCACCAGCAGATGGAATAGCGATAGCCAGAACAACGCTTTTACGCGCTGAGTTTGTGTAAACGGAGTCATATTGTACCTTTTTAGTCAAGAATTGGGGTGAGGGAACCCAATAAAACGGTCGCATGATACTGCTTTAACAGGGCTTTGCAATGGTTGTTTTTCACGCAATCGTTAACCTGATTGGCTTACTGACCAACAGAGCGTAAAATAACGCCGTTTTTTATTGAACGAGACAACGATGAGCGATTTGTTTACCTCTCCCGACCATACCCTTGATGCCCAAGGGCTGCGCTGCCCGGAACCAGTGATGATGGTGCGTAAAACTGTGCGCGGCATGCAGGCCGGTGAAACGCTGCTGATTGTCGCGGACGATCCGGCGACAACCCGCGACATTCCCGGCTTTTGTACGTTTATGGAACATGAGCTGGTGGCCAAAGAGACCGACTCTCTGCCGTACCGCTATTTAGTGCGCAAAGGTCAGTAAGCTTGTTTGCCGGATGGCGGCGCAAGCGCCTAATCCGGCCTACGAATGACGAACAGCCAGTCGGCCTGATAAGCGAAGCACCATCAGGCGAGAAACAGGCATTACCCTTTCCGTAACAGCCGCAGCGCGTTGGCAGTCACCAGTACCGTTGCCCCTGTATCTGCCAGCACCGCCAGCCACAATCCGGTTATCCCCAGTATCGTGGTTATCAGGAAAATCCCCTTCAGACCCAGCGCAATGGCAATGTTCTGGCGAATATTGGCGTGAGTAGCGCGCGCCAGTTGGATCATTTGCACCAGGCCGCGCAGGCGGTTATGGGTCAGGGCGGCATCCGCCGTTTCCAGCGCGACGTCGGTGCCGCTTCCCATCGCAATGCCGATGGTGGCTGCTTTCATTGCCGGCGCGTCGTTAATCCCGTCCCCAACCATCGCTAGCGGGGACTGCTGGTTCAGGCTGGTCACTACCCGAACTTTATCCTCCGGTAGCAGGCCTGCTTTGAATTCCAGCCCCAACTCACCGGCAATTGCTGCCGCCGCACGTGGGTTATCCCCGGTCAGGATCACGCCTTTTACGCCCAACTGATGAAGCTCGTTGATGGCGGTCAGGGCGTCGTCACGCAGTGTATCCTGTAAGGCCAGCACGCCGAGCACCGCATCGTTGCGCAGCACCAGTACCACCGTTTGCCCGGCGCTTTCCAGTTCGCTAATCTGTCCGGCAAAGGCTTCGGCAGGCTGTTTGCCCGCTGCGCAAATCAGTATCCGCTCGCCGTTGACCTGCGCTTCAATACCCGAACCCACCAACGCCCGCTGCGCTTGTGCTGCCGGGATGGTCAATTCACGGGTCTGCGCTTCACGGACAATCGCCTGAGCCAGCGGGTGCGTGGCACCTTGCTCAACCGCTGCCGCCAGCGCCAGCAGTTCGGACTCGCTGATGCCACTCGCCGGATGAATCGCCGTCACGCGCGGTTTACCCACGGTTAGGGTACCGGTTTTATCGAATGCCACATGAGTGACCCTACCTAATTGCTCCAGCGCGGCTCCGCCTTTAATCAGCGCCCCACGCCGCGCCGCTGCCGCCAGCCCGGAGGTGATTGCGGCAGGCGTTGAGATCACCAGCGCACACGGGCAGCCAATCAACAGCAGCGTCAGCCCTTTATAAATCCACTCCTGCCAGGAGGCGGCAAACAGCAGTGGGGGAACAAGAGTGACCAGCAGGGCGATCGCCATGATGGCCGGAGTGTAAATGCGGCTGAAGCGATCAATAAACCGCTCAATCGGGGCCCGACGCTCTTCGGCTTCTTCTATCAGCTTCAGGATGCGGTCAATGGCGCTGGCGCCCGGTTCAGACAGGACTTCCAGCGTGACAAGGCGGTCAACGCTGGTGGCGCCCGCCGGGACTTTATCGCCCGTGGCGCGTTCGACAGGAATAGATTCGCCGGTCAGGGCGCTTTCATCAAAGCTGGCAAAGCCGGAGACCAGTTTGCCGTCGGCGGGTAAGCGCCCACCTGCAGCCACTTCAATCACGTCGCCGGGCTGGAGGCTGTTAATGGCCACTTCTTCGCGCTCGCCATTGCGCAGGCGGATTGCGGTTTCGGGTTTTAGCGCCATCAGCGCGCTGACCCCTTTGCGGGCGCGGCTGGCAGCCCATCCTTCCAGGCGTTCGCCAATTAAAAACAGCAGCAGTACCATCGCGGCTTCCGCCGTGGCACCAATAAACAGCGCACCAATGGCGGCGACGCTCATTAGCGTTTCAATGGCAAAGTAGCTGCCGGTTTTCATCAGGCGCAGCGCCTGACGGGCAATGGGATACAGCCCGACCAGCGTCGTGGCGATAAACGCCATCTGACCAAAGGGATGATTGAACTGCTCCAGCCCCCAGCTAATCGCCATCATGATGATGAGGGTGATCAGCGGCAGATTTTCTTTAAACCGCGACTCGGGTGCGGCTTCCGGTGCTTGCTCATCGCGCAGGGTATAGCCCGCTTTTTGCACCGCGTTTTCTATGTTCTGGCGAATATCGGCCCCGGCATCGACCACCAGTTTTTCGGTAGCGAACAGCACCTGAACCTGGTTGACGCCGCTGACCTGGCGGACCGCATTTTCAACTTTACGCGCGCAGGCGGCGCAATCCATGCCTGAGACTTTCCAGGTATAGCGCGTGCCGTCCACCGTATTGGATACGGGCGTGGGTGAGGGTGCGGCTGTCGAGCAACGGCCTTCACTGCAGCAGTCATCAACCTTCTGCGGTGCAGGCGCGAGCTTGAATGAAGAAAATTGTGGGGCCTTTTTGCCATTGGTATCGGGCGTCGACATGGCATCCTCCGGTTGATAATCATTTCGTCTTAACCGGAGGATACACTCTGGAGTCGACTCCAGAGTCAAGCGTTTTTAAAGGTACAGTGAACGTACAATCAGGAAATGTCCGGCGAAGTAGCAGGCGGCGGCAATGGCGTTATCGGCGCGGAAGCGGCGGCGATAATGACTACCCAGCCAGACAATATTGCCGATGAACAGCAATGAGGCACCCATAAATGCCGATAGCGCCGGGGCGGTTGGGCGGAAGAACCACAGCTCGCCAGCCATCCAGACCATCATCAGAGTGATGCCGATAAAGGTGCAGATGGCGACGCGCAGTTCTTCCAGCCGCGTCCAGATCACGGCGATCAGCAGGGCACCCAATACCAGCAGCACCAGCGGCAGAGGCCAGAAGAATGACATCGTCATTTGGCTGGCGAAATAGATGGTATAGAGCAAATGCGACAGGAAAAACGCCCCCACGGCGTACAGCAGGCGTTGACGCGGCAACAGCGTCAGCGCATCGCCGAGCAGCGAGGCCAACAGGCCGGCCAGCACCAGATAGCTGATGGCATTAAACATTGGCGCCTGCCAGGCCAGCAGCAACAGCAGCAATAATGTCAGGGGTTTAAAGACCCAGCGTTGCCAGGTGGGACCACGATAGGACGCATCCACGAACAGCCATGCGGAAAGACAAACAGCGATAAACGACCAAAGCATCTTAGTTCCTTGAATTCGTTATTTTTTCGTAAGCGGGGTGCTTACGGCTCTTCTGTCCAGTGTAGAGGTCGATACCGCCAGATGACAACACCATAACAGGCAGGGTATGCTTATTTCCGCATTTTCTGATGGGTTAATAAAATGAGTAAGCCACCACTTTTTTTCATTGTTATCATTGTATTAATCGTTGTCGCCGCATCGTTTCGCTTTGTCCAACAGCGCCGGGAAAAAGCGGATAATGATGCCGCGCCGCTGGTGCAAAAGCAGGTTGTGGTGAGCAATAAGCGGGAAAAACCGCTGAATGACCGACGTTCGCGCCAGCAGGAAGTGACTCCAGCGGGTACCAGCATGCGTTATGAAGCGAGCTTTAAGCCACTTAGCGGGGGAATGGAGCAGACGTTTCGCCTGGATGCACAGCAGTATCATGCGTTAACGGTCGGCGATAAAGGCACGCTGAGTTACAAAGGGTCGCGCTTTGTTGATTTTACCCAACGACTGCCGGATGGCGGCTGATACCTTATCCGGCCTACAAGTCTGTGGGCCCGGCTCGCAACGCGCCGCCGGGCGAAAAGATCACGGCTACTTCTTCAACTGATCTTTAATCTTCTTCTGCCAGACCAGCAACTCAAACACGCCGAACAGGAAAATACGCACTTTCTCGCCGGTGGTCATCTGCGGGCCGTCTTTCGGCAGGGTGCTTTTTAGCAGCGCCAGCTGCATGCCGTGCATCAGCACCATAAACACCAGCGCCACGTTAACGAAGATATTGAGCGGGCGCGGGAAGGGCTGAAAAAGGTTGAGCAGCAAGAATGCCCAGACGCCCAGCATCAGCAGGCGTCCCAGGTTAATCAGCATGGTGTTCTCCTCGTGCTTCACGTTGATACAGGCGATAGGCAACCTGGCCGGCGACTTTTTCACGATACAACGACCAGTTAACCGGAACCGGCGGCAGGCCGTTTTCGACTTCGCTCTCAACGTAAATATACGCCTCGTTTGCCAGCCAGCCATTCGTTTCCAGAAGCGTTAATGTTTCTTCCAGTAATCCTTTACGAAACGGCGGATCAACAAACACCACATTATGCGGCGACCCCGCCTGAGCCAGAAACGCCAGCGTATTGGTGTTGACGACGCGGGCGTGATTGGCCTTCAGCGTGACGAGATTTTTTTGTAGCTGCTGAGACACCGCCCGATCCATTTCCAGAAGCGTTGCGCCTGCGGCATAACGGGAGAGTGCTTCCAGCCCCAGCGCACCGCTGCCAGCAAAGCAGTCCAGACACTGGGCATCGACCATCATTGGTGCCAGCCAGTTAAACAACGTTTCGCGGACACGGTCAGTAGTGGGTCGCAGACCCGGGCTGTCCGGAACCGGGAGTTTACGGCCGCGCCATTGCCCGCCAATAATGCGGATCTGGCCGCTGCCTGAGTGATTCGGTTTTTTCATTTCTATTATTGCTCAATCCGCCTATAGCATGTCATTCCAGGCGGTGATGTGAGTTAAGTTAACCCGTCGCCTTTCAAGTGACCTCTTCGTTGGCTGCACTTACTCACCCGAATCACTTACTAAAGTAAGCTCATCGGGATTCGTGCGCTTGCCGCCTTGACGTAACTCGAAATTCATTGGGTATAAGTGATAGACTATTTCATCATTTTTTTAGCTGCTATGTACATAGCGTTGACGCTGTGCCATGAAGCAACAGCGGGGAGTGTAGTCGCAAATGGCGAAAGAGAAAAAACGTGGCTTTTTTTCCTGGCTGGGCTTTGGTCAAAAAGAGCAGGCACCGGAAAACGAGACAGAATTAAAAAACGAAGAACAACAACAGGTTGTAGAAGAATCTGCCGTTGTTGAGGAACAGCCGCGCGCGCAGGAAACTCATAGCGAAGCCGAAACGGAGGCCTTTGCGGCTGAAGTTGTGGAAGTCACTGAACAGGTTGCAGAAATCGAAAAACTGCAGCCTGAACCAGAACCTGTGGTCGAGCAACCGCAGCCGGAGGTTGAACCGGTTGTTGAAGCCCCTGCGCCAACGGCGGTTATCGAACACGAAGAGTTACCGCTGCCGGAAGAAGTAAAAACTGAAGAAATTTCGCCAGAAGAATGGCAGGCGGAAGCGGAAACCGTTGAAATTGTTGAAGCGGTTGAAGAAGAAGCAGAAAACGAACCGCAGCTGGCCGACGAAGAACTGGAAGCGCAGGCGCTGGCTGCTGAAGCGGTAGAAGAAGCCGTCATGGTTGTGCCGGTAGAAGAACCTGTCGTAGAAGAACCTGCTGTAGAAGAGCCAGCAGAAGAAGAAACGGTACAGGAACAGGAGAAACCGACGAAAGAAGGTTTCTTTGCGCGTCTGAAACGCAGCCTGCTAAAAACCAAAGAAAACCTCGGTTCCGGATTTATCAGTCTGTTCCGCGGTAAAAAGATCGACGATGATCTGTTTGAAGAACTGGAAGAGCAGTTGCTGATCGCCGATGTGGGGGTCGAAACCACCCGGAAGATCATCGCCAACCTGACGGAAGGGGCCAGCCGCAAGCAGCTTAAAGATGCTGAAGCGCTGTACGGTCTGCTGAAAGATGAAATGGGCGAGATTCTGGCGAAGGTTGATGAACCGCTAAATGTGGATGGTAAGACGCCGTTTGTTATCTTAATGGTTGGTGTGAACGGTGTGGGTAAAACCACCACCATCGGCAAGCTGGCGCGTCAGTTCGAGCAGCAGGGAAAATCGGTGATGTTGGCTGCGGGAGATACCTTCCGTGCGGCGGCGGTCGAGCAGCTGCAGGTCTGGGGCCAGCGTAACAACATTCCGGTTATTGCACAGCATACCGGCGCGGATTCCGCGTCCGTTATCTTTGATGCCATCCAGGCGGCGAAGGCGCGTAACGTTGATGTGTTGATCGCCGATACCGCAGGTCGCTTGCAGAACAAAGCGCATCTGATGGAAGAATTGAAAAAAATCGTTCGCGTGATGAAAAAGCTCGACGAAGATGCGCCGCATGAAATTATGCTGACCCTTGACGCCAGTACCGGGCAGAATGCCATAAGCCAGGCCAAACTGTTCCATGAAGCGGTGGGTTTGACCGGTATTACCCTGACCAAGCTGGACGGTACGGCGAAAGGTGGGGTAATTTTCTCGGTTGCCGACCAGTTTGGCATCCCTATCCGCTACATCGGTGTGGGCGAACGTATCGAGGATTTACGTCCGTTTAAAGCGGACGATTTTATAGAGGCACTTTTTGCCCGAGAGGATTAACAATGATTCGCTTTGAACATGTCAGCAAGGCCTATCTCGGTGGGAGACAAGCGCTGCAGGGAGTCACATTCCATATGCAGCCTGGCGAGATGGCGTTTCTGACCGGCCACTCCGGTGCGGGGAAAAGTACCCTGCTGAAGCTGATCTGTGGGATTGAACGGCCCAGTGCCGGGAAAATCTACTTCAGCGGGCATGACATCAGCCGTTTGAAAAACCGTGAAGTGCCGTTTCTGCGTCGCCAGATCGGCATGATTTTTCAGGATCACCATCTGCTGATGGATCGGACCGTTTTTGACAACGTGGCGATTCCGCTGATTATCGCGGGTGCCAGCGGGGACGATATTCGTCGCCGCGTGTCAGCGGCACTGGACAAGGTCGGGCTGTTGGACAAAGCGAAGAATTTCCCGATTCAACTCTCCGGCGGTGAGCAGCAGCGTGTGGGAATTGCCCGTGCGGTGGTGAATAAACCTGCGGTACTGCTGGCGGATGAACCGACCGGGAACCTCGATGATGCGTTGTCGGAGGGGATCTTACGCCTGTTCGAAGAGTTCAACCGCGTCGGGGTTACGGTATTAATGGCGACGCACGACATTGGGCTGATCTCCCGTCGTTCCTATCGCCAGATGGTCCTGAGCGACGGACACCTGCATGGAGGCCTGGCGCATGAATAGACGTGACGCTATTAATCAAATCAAACAGTTCGGTGGGCGACTGGACCGTTTTCGTAAATCGGGCGGTGCGCCAGGTGACGGGGGACGCAACGCGCCGAAGCGGGCAAAATCCTCACCAAAGCCGAACTCACGTAAAACCAATGTCTTTAACGAGCAGGTGCGCTATGCGTTCCAGGGCGCGTTACAGGACCTGAAAAGCAAGCCGCTGGCGACGTTCCTGACGGTGATGGTGATCGCCATCTCCCTGACGCTGCCGAGTGTGTGTTACATGGTCTATAAGAACGTAAACCAGGCGGCAAGCCAGTATTATCCGTCCCCGCAGATCACCGTGTATTTGCAGAAAACGCTGGATGATGACGCGGCGGCGCGGGTGGTTGGTCAATTGCAGGCCGAGCAGGGCGTGGAGAAGGTGAATTATCTTTCCCGCGACGATGCGCTGGGTGAATTCCGTAACTGGTCTGGTTTTGGCGGTGCGCTGGATATGCTGGAAGAGAACCCGCTGCCGGCCGTGGCGGTGGTTATCCCAAAACTGGATTTCCAGGGCACGGAGTCGCTGAACACACTGCGTGATCGGGTGGCACAAATCAATGGTATTGATGAAGTGCGCATGGATGACAGCTGGTTTGCGCGGCTGGCGGCGTTGACGAGTCTGGTGGGGCGCGTTTCGGCAATGATTGGCGTGCTGATGGTGGCCGCGGTGTTCCTGGTTATCGGCAACAGCGTACGACTGAGCATTTTTGCCCGTCGCGATACCATCAACGTACAGAAACTGATTGGTGCAACGGATGGGTTTATCCTGCGACCGTTCCTCTACGGCGGAGCGCTGCTTGGCTTTTCGGGCGCTTTTCTTTCACTGATTTTGTCAGAAATTTTGGTGATGCGTCTGTCTTCAGCGGTCACTGAAGTGGCACAGGTTTTTGGAACTAAATTTGATATCAACGGCTTATCATTCGACGAGTGCCTGCTGCTGCTGCTGGTGTGCTCAATGATTGGCTGGGTGGCAGCCTGGCTTGCCACGGTCCAACATTTACGCCACTTTACCCCCGATTAAAAAATCTCTGGTATAATCTTTCCCTGCACTGAGAAGTTCGCTCTGCAGGGAAAGAGTCCCTGTTGTCTCTTCCCGACATAGTCATTGTGATGTCACATTTTGTGCGTAATGTATACACAGTACGACATGGAACTTGTGGATAAAATCACTGTCTGATAAAAGATTGAATGATATTCTCGTTGCTCATAAGCTCTGGCATGGTTGTTGCTGTCGATTTTTCAACGCGCCAGATGATATAGATTGAGAGGATTTGAATGACCAAAGAAATGCAAAATTTAGCTTTAGCCCCTGTTGGTAACCTGGAATCTTACATCCGGGCTGCAAACGCGTGGCCGATGTTGTCGGCTGACGAGGAGCGGGCACTGGCTGAAAAGCTGCATTACCAGGGCGATCTGGAAGCAGCTAAAACGCTGATCCTGTCTCACCTGCGCTTTGTTGTTCATGTTGCTCGTAACTACGCGGGCTATGGCCTGCCGCAGGCGGATCTGATTCAGGAAGGTAATATCGGCCTGATGAAAGCCGTGCGCCGTTTCAACCCGGAAGTGGGTGTGCGCCTGGTGTCTTTCGCCGTGCACTGGATCAAAGCAGAGATCCACGAATACGTTCTGCGTAACTGGCGTATCGTTAAAGTCGCGACCACCAAAGCACAGCGTAAGCTGTTCTTTAACCTGCGTAAAACTAAGCAGCGTCTGGGCTGGTTTAACCAGGATGAAGTTGAAATGGTCGCTCGCGAGCTGGGGGTTTCCAGCAAAGACGTCCGCGAAATGGAATCCCGTATGGCGGCGCAGGACATGACGTTTGACATGTCTTCGGACGACGAGTCCGACAGCCAGCCGATGGCTCCGGTGCTTTATCTGCAGGACAAATCGTCTAACTTTGCTGACGGCATTGAAGACGATAACTGGGAAGAGCAGGCGGCGAACAAATTGACTTACGCGATGGAAGGTCTGGACGAACGTAGCCAGGACATCATCCGTGCCCGTTGGCTCGACGAAGACAACAAGTCGACGTTGCAGGAGCTGGCCGATCGCTACGGTGTTTCCGCTGAACGTGTGCGTCAGCTTGAAAAGAACGCCATGAAAAAACTCCGCGCGGCAATCGAAGCGTAATTTTCGCGAATTGCCAATGAACCCTCGAATGTGAATTCGGGGGTTTTGTTTTTTGTAGGCCGGATAAGGTGTTTACGCTGCCATCCGGCAACACGTTTGCCTGATGGCGCTTCGCTTATCGGGCAAACGGGCCTTTCCTCCCCTCCCACCGACACGAATCTGTTATCTGGATGTAAAATTAGCTATTCCAAAATAATAAAAATCGGGTATGTTTTAGCAGAGTATGCTGCTAAAGCACGGGTAGCTATCCAATAATCGAAATAAAGTGCTGAACAACAACATCACAACACACGTAATAACCACAATAATGGGGATTGTCAGGATGAATATGAAGGGTAAAGCGTTATTGGCAGGATGTATCGCCCTGTCTTTGAGCAATATGGCCTTTGCTAAGGATATTAAAGTTGCCGTCGTCGGCGCGATGTCGGGTCCGGTGGCGCAGTATGGCGACCAGGAGTTTACCGGTGCAGAACAGGCGATTGCAGACATTAACGCCAAAGGCGGCGTGAAGGGTGACAAGCTGGTCGTGGTGAAATACGACGATGCCTGTGACCCGAAACAGGCGGTAGCGGTTGCCAACAAAGTGGTTAACGACGGGATTAAATACGTTATCGGTCACCTGTGCTCGTCTTCTACTCAGCCCGCGTCAGATATCTATGAAGACGAAGGCATTCTGATGATCACCCCGGCGGCAACCGCGCCGGAACTGACCGCGCGTGGCTATAATCTGGTGATGCGTACCACTGGCCTGGACTCTGATCAGGGGCCAACCGCCGCGAAATATATTGTTGAAAAAGTGAAGCCGAAACGCATTGCCATCGTTCACGACAAGCAGCAGTACGGTGAAGGTTTGGCGCGCTCTGTGCAAGACAACCTGAAGAAAGCGAATGCTGATGTGGTGTTCTTTGACGGTATCACCGCCGGTGAGAAAGACTTCTCCACCCTGGTGGCGCGTCTGAAGAAAGATAACATCGACTTTGTTTACTACGGTGGCTACCACCCGGAAATGGGGCAGATCCTGCGTCAGGCGCGTGCTGCTGGCCTGAAAACCCAGTTTATGGGACCAGAAGGGGTGGCGAACGTGTCGCTGTCTAACATCGCCGGTGAATCTGCGGAAGGCTTACTGGTGACCAAGCCGAAGAACTATGATCAGGTTCCGGCGAACAAACCGATCGTGGATGCCATCAAGGCCAAGAAACAGGATCCAAGCGGCGCGTTTGTGTGGACCACCTACGCTGCGCTGCAATCATTGCAGGCTGGTCTGAACCATTCCGACGATCCGGCTGAAATTGCTAAATACCTGAAAGCAAACTCTGTTGAAACCGTGATGGGGCCGCTGTCATGGGATGCGAAGGGTGACCTGAAAGGCTTCGAGTTCGGCGTGTTTGATTGGCATGCTAACGGTACGGCTACAGACGCTAAGTGAGTAACTGCCCGGTGGCGCTTTGCTTACCGGGCCTACAACGAGCACTTCATAGGCCGGATAAGCGTCAGCGCCATCCGGCTTTTATTTCCGTTTCTCCCAGCCATCCGCCTGTGCGCTAAACCCTAATGCCTGCATAAATGCGGCCATCACGCCGCGGTCTTCCACGCCTACATCTGCCATCCACCATGAACTCACGTCAGGGTTTTCGCGGATCACTTCTTCGATCAAATACTGCCCGACGCCGCGACGGCGGGTGATTTCGCGTATGCGTAAGGAATCCAGCGCGCCTTGCGTACCGCTCAGGGTGACGCGTACTGCGCCTAACAGGCGCTCATTAAACCGCGCGGCATAGATCCGGTGAGCGTCATCGACGTGTAGAGATGAGGCGGAATATTCCGGCCAGATTTTGCCCAGATCAATGTTGTCCTGAGCACTAAAGTTTTCTAAACGAATGATGGTCAGCTTCATTGACAGCGTGTCCAAATCACAAAAGATGAAATCAGTGTACCGAAATAATTCCCCCGGACGCTTTCTCTTTTTTATGTGAATAACCAGGTGATTAATTTTATAACAACGATAATTACAGTTTGAAACATTAGGCATTGAAAAACAGGCAGGATATTACCCTGGGATGCAGCATTTTATTCCGCTCTTTGTGCCATTATTTTATGCTGACAAACGTGCTTTTTTTTGTTTATCTATAGTGAAAAGCAGAATATTATCTTTTCTTAATCGACTGAAAAATAGAGATTTTAGCGATAATTTGCTTAAAAAACTGTGCTAAACCATTAATCAGACTGGTAAAAATAGTACAGTTCAAAAAAAGCACAGTCTGCTTTTTAACCATATAAATACAAAATAAATACACAACATCACGAATGGGGATTCAGGAATGAAAAGGAATGCGAAGACAATCATCGCAGGGGTAATCGCACTGGCAATGTCGCACACGGCTATGGCGGAGGAGATCAAAGTCGCTGTGGTCGGGGCAATGTCAGGTCCGGTCGCGCAGTGGGGCGATATGGAATTCAATGGCGCGCGTCAGGCGATTAAAGATATTAATGCCAAAGGTGGCATCAAAGGCGACAAGCTGGTGGGCGTGGAATATGACGACGCCTGCGATCCAAAACAGGCGGTGGCCGTGGCGAATAAAATCGTTAACGACGGCATTCAGTATGTGATTGGTCACCTGTGCTCATCGTCGACTCAACCTGCATCCGACATCTACGAAGATGAAGGCATCCTGATGATTTCCCCGGGTGCCACCAACCCGGAACTGACGCAGCGCGGTTATGCGCACATCATGCGTACGGCCGGTCTGGACTCCTCTCAGGGACCCACCGCGGCGAAATATATTCTTGAGACGGTTAAGCCTCAGCGTATTGCCATCCTCCATGATAAGCAGCAGTACGGTGAAGGACTGGCGCGCTCGGTACAAGACAGCCTGAAAGCGGGCAAAGCCAATATCGTCTTCTTTGATGGGATCACTGCCGGAGAAAAAGATTTTTCTGCGCTGATTGCCCGTCTGAAGAAAGAAAACATCGACTTCGTTTATTACGGCGGCTACTACCCGGAAATGGGACAAATGCTGCGTCAGGCACGCTCTGTGGGCCTGAAAACGCAGTTTATGGGACCAGAAGGTGTGGGTAATGCGTCACTGTCCAACATCGCGGGCGAGGCAGGCGAAGGCATGCTGGTGACCATGCCAAAACGCTATGACCAGGATCCGGCGAATAAGGCTATCGTCGATGCGCTCAAAGCGGACAAGAAAGATCCGACCGGACCGTATGTGTGGATCACCTACGCCGCTGTGCAGTCGCTGGCAACCGCTTTGGATCGCAGCGGCAGCAAAGAACCGCTGGATCTGGTGAAAGATTTAAAAGCACACGGGGCTGATACCGTGATTGGGCCGCTGAATTGGGATGAAAAAGGCGATCTAAAGGGATTTGAGTTTGGTGTCTTCCAGTGGCACGCCGACGGGTCGTCCTCGGTAGCCAAATAATTATCCCACCGCCCGGTGATGCCGGGCGGGTATGAAAAGGTTTGCATATGTCCGAGCAGTTCCTCTATTTCTTACAGCAGATGTTTAACGGCGTCACGCTGGGAAGCACCTACGCGCTGATCGCCATCGGTTACACGATGGTGTACGGCATTATCGGCATGATCAACTTCGCCCACGGCGAGGTGTATATGATCGGCAGCTATGTCTCCTTTATGATCATCGCTGCGCTAATGATGATGGGTATTGATACCAGCTGGCTGCTGGTAGCGGCCGGATTCGTCGGCGCTATCGTGATTGCCAGCGCCTACGGCTGGAGTATTGAACGCGTAGCATACCGGCCCGTGCGCAGCTCCAAGCGCCTGATTGCGCTGATTTCCGCCATCGGGATGTCCATCTTCCTGCAAAACTACGTCAGCCTGACCGAAGGCTCGCGCGACGTGGCGCTGCCCAGCCTGTTTAACGGCCAGTGGACCATCGGCAGTAGCGAAAACTTCTCTGCCTCCATTACGACCATGCAGGCAGTTATCTGGGTTGTGACGTTTGTTGCCATGCTGGCGCTGACGATTTTCATCCGCTACTCACGTATGGGCCGCGCCTGTCGTGCCTGTGCAGAAGATCTGAAAATGGCCAGCCTGCTCGGTATTAACACTGACCGCGTGATTGCGCTGACTTTTGTGATCGGTGCGGCGATGGCGGCAGTGGCGGGCGTGCTGCTCGGCCAGTTCTACGGCGTTATCAACCCGTACATCGGATTTATGGCCGGGATGAAAGCCTTTACCGCCGCCGTACTGGGTGGCATCGGTAGCATCCCTGGGGCGATGATTGGCGGTCTGATTCTGGGTGTAGCGGAAGCGCTTTCCTCTGCGTATCTGAGTACGGAATACAAAGACGTGGTGTCGTTTGCACTGCTGATTATCGTGCTGCTGGTGATGCCGACCGGTATTCTGGGTCGCCCGGAGGTAGAGAAAGTATGAAACCAATGCACGTTGCGATGGCGCTGCTCTCTGCCGCCATGTTTTTCATCCTCGCGGGCGTCTTTATGGGCGTTCAGTTAGAGCTGGATGGCACCAAGCTGGTCGTTGATGTCGCCAGTGATATTCGCTGGCAGTGGGTGTTTATCGGCACCGGAGTCGTTTTTCTGTTCCAGCTGCTGCGCCCGGCTTTCCAGCACAGCATGAAGCGAGTTTCCGGCCCGAAGTTTATTCTGCCGGCGATTGACGGCTCCACCGTCAAACAAAAACTGTTCCTGGTGGCGCTGCTGGTGATTGCCGTAGCGTGGCCGTTTATGGTCTCACGCGGCACGGTCGATATCGCCACCCTGACGATGATCTATATCATCCTCGGTCTGGGCTTAAACGTAGTGGTGGGGCTTTCTGGTCTGCTGGTGCTGGGCTACGGGGGTTTTTATGCTATCGGTGCTTACACCTTCGCGCTGTTGAACCACTATTACGGTCTCGGTTTCTGGACCTGCCTGCCGCTGGCAGGCCTGGTCTCTGCGGCAGCGGGTTTCCTGCTCGGCTTCCCGGTACTGCGTCTGCGCGGTGACTATCTGGCGATTGTGACCTTAGGTTTTGGTGAGATCGTCCGTATTCTGTTGCTGAACAATACTGAAGTGACCGGTGGCCCGAACGGCATCAGCCAGATCCCGAAACCGACTCTCTTCGGTCTCGAGTTCAGCCGTAGCGCCCGCGAAGGCGGCTGGGATACCTTCAGCAACTTCTTCGGCGTGAAGTATGACCCGTCTGACCGTGTGATTTTCCTCTATCTGGTGGCGTTGCTGCTGGTGGTTTTCTCACTGTTTGTCATAAACCGCCTGCTGCGTATGCCGCTGGGCCGCGCGTGGGAAGCCTTGCGTGAAGATGAAATCGCCTGCCGCTCGCTGGGTTTAAACCCAACACGTATCAAGCTGACCGCCTTTACCATCAGTGCCGCGTTTGCCGGCTTTGCCGGCACGCTGTTTGCTGCGCGTCAGGGCTTCGTTAGTCCGGAGTCTTTCACTTTTGCCGAATCGGCCTTCGTACTGGCGATTGTAGTCCTCGGTGGCATGGGGTCGCAGTTTGCGGTGATCCTGGCGGCCATCCTGCTGGTGGTGTCACGCGAACTGATGCGTGATTTCAATGAATACAGCATGTTGATGCTCGGTGGTTTGATGGTACTGATGATGATCTGGCGCCCACAGGGGCTTCTGCCGATGACCCGTCCACAGTTGAAGTTGAAAAACGGGCAAGCGAAAGAAGGAGAGCAGGCATGAGTCAGCCATTATTATCCGTGAACGGCCTGATGATGCGCTTCGGCGGTCTGCTGGCGGTCAACAACGTTGAACTGGAACTGAGGCCACAGGAAATTGTCTCGTTAATCGGGCCAAACGGTGCGGGTAAAACCACAGTTTTCAACTGTCTGACCGGTTTTTACAAGCCGACGGGTGGGACGATCAAGCTGCGCGATCAGCATCTGGAAGGGCTGCCGGGCCAGCAAATTGCCCGCATGGGCGTGGTGCGCACCTTCCAGCACGTGCGTCTGTTCCGCGAGATGACGGTGATTGAAAACCTGCTGGTGGCGCAACACCAACAGCTGAAAACCGGTGTCTTCTCCGGATTGCTGAAAACCCCGTCTTTCCGTCGTGCCCAGAGCGAAGCGCTGGACCGTGCTGCCACCTGGCTTGAGCGTATCGGTCTGCTGGAACACGCCAACCGTCAGGCCAGTAACCTGGCCTATGGTGACCAGCGTCGTCTGGAGATTGCTCGTTGCATGGTGACCCAGCCGGAAATCCTGATGCTCGACGAACCTGCCGCGGGGCTCAACCCGAAAGAGACTAAAGAGCTGGATGAGCTGATTGCTGAGCTGCGTAATCATCACAACACTTCAATCTTGTTGATTGAACATGACATGAAGCTGGTGATGGGGATTTCAGACCGTATCTACGTGGTGAACCAGGGCACGCCGCTGGCAAACGGGACGCCGGAACAGATTCGTAATAACCCGGATGTCATCCGCGCCTATTTAGGTGAAGCATAATGGGGGCGAGCCAAAAGATGGAAAAAGCGATGTTAACGTTTGACAAGGTGAACGCCCACTACGGAAAGATCCAGGCGCTGCACGACGTCAGTCTGTATATCAATCAGGGTGAGATCGTGACGTTAATCGGTGCCAACGGTGCGGGTAAAACCACGCTGCTCGGCACATTGTGCGGCGATCCGCGAGCGACCAGCGGGCGCATTGTTTTTGATGGTAAAGACATCACCGACTGGCAGACGGCGAAAATCATGCGTGAAGCGGTGGCGATTGTCCCGGAAGGGCGTCGCGTGTTTTCGCGCATGACGGTGGAAGAGAACCTGGCAATGGGTGGCTTCTTTGTTGAACGCAACCAGTTTCAGGAACGTATCAAGTGGGTGTATGACCTGTTCCCACGCCTGCATGAGCGTCGTATTCAGCGGGCGGGCACCATGTCCGGCGGTGAACAGCAGATGCTGGCGATTGGCCGCGCGCTGATGAGCCAGCCACGCCTGCTGCTGCTTGATGAACCATCTCTGGGGCTGGCGCCGATTATCATCCAGCAGATCTTTAACACCATCGAACAGCTGCGTGAGCAGGGGATGACCATCTTCCTCGTCGAGCAGAACGCCAATCAGGCGCTGAAGCTCGCCGATCGCGGCTACGTGCTGGAAAACGGTCATGTGGTTCTGGAGGACACCGGCGATGCGCTGCTGGCCAACGAAGCGGTGCGCAGCGCCTATCTGGGCGGGTAATATTTCTTGAAATAGACCAGGGGCCGATGTGGCCCCTTTTTATTGCTCCATGTTATTATTGAGAATAATTATCAATAATAAAATGAACAAGGAGAAAGGATGCGACGTTCTGGCACCTGCATGATGATTGGAAGTCTGTTTTTGGCGCTCTCATCCAGCGCTCAGGCATTGAAGCCGCAAACGTTCGACCCGCGCGATCCCGCTATCTGGGAAGAAAAAACCACCAATCCGTTAGCACAATCCAACTCGCCCTGCGAAGTATTCACCAGCTCGGTGTGCCCGAGTTGGGAAGATGAAAAATCGGATATCCAGCGTGAGCGTGAGCGGTGGGAGCAGCAGCGTTTACAGAATGAGTACGAACGACGCTGGCGTAGAGATTAAGGCCGGCAACGCTGTTGCTTGCCGTTATGCCAGTTGCGCTGCTGTATTCCTCTGTAGGAGTGCTCCAGCAGGTCGATCTGCGCAATCTGCAGGTGGAAGTCTGTGGTCGCGTGGTTTATCCCATCTCTTCGCTGAAACTTCCTGCGTTACGGGGAAAACGCATCATTAACGCCCAGTCACGCCAACTCAAGTTTCTGGAAAGCCTGGTGGCGATATCTCCGGAAGAAAATATCCATGGTATGCAGATCCTGGGTTTGGCGCTGGAATTTACTTTCGCGCAATC
Organism: Citrobacter sp. wls829; assembly: GCF_005280825.1. Classification (NCBI taxonomy): domain Bacteria; kingdom Pseudomonadati; phylum Pseudomonadota; class Gammaproteobacteria; order Enterobacterales; family Enterobacteriaceae; genus Citrobacter; species Citrobacter sp. wls829. The sequence goes on along the minus strand of NZ_SZWP01000056.1, from coordinate 114,267 downwards.
TTCCTGATTTTACTGGACTGATAAAATCCCTCCGTAGGCCGGGTAAGACATCACCACTACCCGGCTTTGTTGTGCACCACCCCGCATTTTCCTGTCACTACGCCTTCACTGCCTTGCCATCTCTCTGTCGCCTTACTATCTTTTTTTTGTAATAAAAAAGTTATTTTTCTGTCATTCGAGCATGTCATGTTACCCCCGCGAGCATAAAACGCGTGATATCGCGCATCCGGCACAACAAGAGAGATAACCGATGAAATCGTTACGACATACAGCTTTAGGACTGGCAATCAGCTTGGCATTTGCAGGTCAGGCACTGGCCGTCACCACTATCCCGTTCTGGCATTCAATGGAAGGCGAACTGGGTAAAGAAGTTGATTCACTGGCGCAACGTTTTAATGAATCCAATCCCGACTACAAAATCGTTCCGCAGTACAAAGGCAACTATGAGCAGAGCCTGAGCGCGGGGATCGCCGCATTCCGTACCGGTAACGCGCCTGCTCTGCTGCAGGTTTACGAAGTCGGGACGGCAACCATGATGGCCTCAAAGGCAATTAAGCCGGTCTATGAAGTGTTCAAAGAGGCTGGAATTAACTTTGATGAGTCTCAGTTTGTGCCGACGGTTTCCGGTTATTACACCGACTCTAAAACCGGACATTTGCTCTCCCAGCCGTTTAACAGCTCCACCCCGGTGCTGTACTACAACAAAGATGCCTTCAAAAAAGCCGGTTTAGACCCTGAACAGCCGCCAAAAACCTGGCAGGACCTGGCGGAGTACACCGCGAAGTTGAAGGCTGCAGGCATGAAGTGCGGCTATGCCAGCGGCTGGCAGGGGTGGATCCAGATTGAAAACTTTAGTGCCTGGAACGGTTTGCCGGTCGCCACTAAAAACAATGGTTTTGACGGTACCGATGCGGTGCTAGAGTTTAATAAGCCGGAGCAGGTGAAACATATTGCACTGCTGCAAGAGCTAAACAAGAAGGGTGATTTCAGCTACTTCGGGCGCAAAGATGAATCCACCGAGAAGTTTTATAGCGGTGACTGTGCTATTACCACTGCTTCTTCCGGCTCTCTGGCCGACATCCGTCACTATGCGAAATTCAACTATGGCGTCGGTATGATGCCGTACGATGCCGACGTGAAAGGTGCCCCGCAGAACGCGATTATCGGCGGTGCGAGCCTGTGGGTGATGCAGGGTAAAGACAAAGAAACCTACGCTGGCGTGGCGCAGTTCCTTAACTTCCTGGCGAAGCCTGAAATTGCGGCTGAATGGCACCAGAAAACGGGCTATCTGCCGATCACCACCGCCGCCTACGATCTGACTCGCGAACAGGGCTTCTATGACAAGAACCCGGGGGCGGATACCGCCACGCGTCAGATGCTGAACAAGCCACCGTTGCCGTTCACCAAAGGACTGCGCTTGGGCAATATGCCGCAGATCCGCACCATCGTGGATGAGGAACTGGAAAGCGTCTGGACCGGTAAGAAAACCCCACAGCAAGCGTTGGATACCGCCGTTGAGCGCGGCAACCAGTTACTGCGTCGCTTCGAGCAGTCGACTAAATCGTAATGTGAAATGCCGGGTGACGGCTTCGCCTTATCTGGCCTACAAATGCGCGTAGGCCGGATAAGCGGAGCGCTATCCGGCACCTTCCAGGAAAAGAACTGCCATGTCCTCATCCCGACCGGTGTTCCGCTCGCGCTGGCTACCCTATTTATTGGTGGCCCCGCAACTGGCTATCACCCTTATTTTCTTTATCTGGCCTGCGGGTGAAGCGCTGTGGTATTCGCTACAAAGCGTCGATCCATTTGGTTTTTCCAGCCAGTTCGTGGGGCTGGATAATTTTGTCGCGCTGTTTCATGACCCGTACTACCTTGATTCGTTCTGGACCACCATCAAGTTCAGTACGTTAGTCACGGTAAGCGGTCTGCTGGTGTCTCTGTTTTTTGCCGCGCTGGTGAATTACGTGGTGCGCGGCAGCCGTTTCTACCAGACGCTGATGCTGCTGCCTTACGCGGTGGCCCCTGCCGTCGCTGCGGTGCTGTGGATCTTTCTGTTTAATCCAGGGCGCGGGTTGATTACGCATTTTCTCGGTGAGTTTGGCTATGACTGGAATCACGCGCAAAACAGCGGCCAGGCCATGTTCCTCGTGGTATTTGCCTCGGTCTGGAAGCAGATTAGTTACAACTTCCTGTTCTTCTTTGCCGCATTACAGTCTATTCCTCGCTCGCTGATAGAAGCCGCGGCGATTGACGGTGCGGGTCCAATCCGCCGCTTCTTCAAGCTGGCGCTGCCGCTGATTGCCCCGGTGAGTTTTTTCCTGCTGGTGGTGAATCTGGTGTACGCCTTCTTTGACACCTTCCCGGTGATTGATGCCGCCACGGCGGGCGGACCGGTGCAGGCGACGACCACGCTGATTTATAAGATCTACCGTGAAGGATTTGTCGGGCTGGATCTGGCGTCTTCCGCTGCACAATCGGTGGTGCTGATGTTCCTCGTTATTATTTTGACCGTGGTGCAGTTCCGCTATGTGGAAAGTAAGGTGCGTTACCAATGATTGAGAACCGTCGCTGGCTGACAATATTCAGCCATACCCTGCTGATTCTGGGGATCATGGTGATCCTGTTCCCGCTGTACGTTGCGTTTGTGGCGGCGACGCTGGACAACCAGGCGGTATATGACACGCCGATGACGCTGGTCCCCGGAACCCATCTGCTGGATAACATGCACACCATCTGGGTCAACGGGGTGGGCGTGAACAGCGCACCATTCTGGTTGATGATGCTCAACAGTTTCATCATGGCGTTCAGCATTACGCTGGGGAAAATCACGGTGTCGATGCTCTCCGCATTCGCCATCGTCTGGTTTCGCTTTCCGCTGCGTAACCTGTTCTTCTGGATGATTTTTATTACGTTGATGCTGCCGGTGGAGGTGCGAATTTTCCCGACGGTAGAGGTGATCGCCAACCTGAAAATGCTCGACAGCTACGCAGGTCTGACGCTGCCGCTGATGGCATCCGCCACCGCGACATTCCTGTTCCGCCAGTTCTTTATGACCCTGCCAGATGAACTGGTGGAAGCGGCGCGTATTGACGGCGCATCACCGATGCGTTTTTTCCGCGACATCGTGCTGCCGTTGTCAAAAACCAATCTGGCGGCGCTGTTCGTCATCACCTTTATTTACGGCTGGAACCAGTATCTGTGGCCGTTGTTGATTATGGTGGCGGGTATCAAAGGCATGATCGCCACCGGTGAAGGTACGACGCAGTGGAACCACGTGATGGCAGCTATGCTGCTGACGCTTATTCCTCCGGTAATCATCGTGTTAGCCATGCAGCGCGCATTTGTGCGTGGCCTGGTCGATAGTGAGAAATAAAATGGCTGGTTTAAAACTACAGGCAGTAACCAAAAGCTGGGACGGTAAAACCCAGGTGATTAAACCGCTGACGCTGGACGTTGCGGACGGGGAGTTTATCGTAATGGTCGGGCCGTCTGGCTGCGGTAAGTCTACGCTGCTGCGCATGGTCGCCGGACTGGAGCGGGTGAGCAGCGGCGATATCTGGATTGAAAATAAGCGCGTCACCGAGATGGAGCCGAAAGATCGCGGTATTGCGATGGTGTTCCAGAATTACGCGCTCTACCCGCATATGAGTGTGGAAGAAAATATGGCCTGGGGGCTGAAAATTCGCGGCATGAGCAAAGCGTACATTGCCGAGCGTGTGAACGATGCCGCGCGTATCCTTGAGCTGAGCGAACTGCTCAAACGTCGCCCACGCGAGCTTTCCGGTGGCCAGCGTCAGCGTGTGGCGATGGGACGGGCGATTGTACGCGAACCGGCAGTATTCCTGTTTGATGAGCCGCTTTCCAACCTTGATGCCAAGCTGCGCGTGCAGATGCGTCTGGAGTTACAACATCTGCACCGGCGACTGAAAACCACCTCACTTTACGTAACCCACGATCAGGTCGAAGCTATGACCCTTGCCCAGCGGGTACTGGTGATGAACAAAGGCGTCGCCGAACAAATCGGTACGCCGGTTGAGGTGTACGAAAAACCGGCCAGCCGCTTTGTGGCGAGCTTTATCGGCAGCCCGGCCATGAACCTTCTGGACGGGCGTATCAGCGCCACGGGCCATCATTTTGAGCTGGAGAGCGGCATGATGTTGCCCCTCGGCAAGGATTATTCGCGCCATATTGGGCGTAACATGACGCTGGGTATCCGCCCGGAGCATATTGCGCTAAGCTCGCAGGCCGAAGGCGGCGTGCCACAGGTGCTAGACACCCTGGAAATGCTGGGCGCGGATAACCTGGCCCACGGACGCTGGGGCGAGCAGAAACTGGTGGTGCGGCTGGCGCATCAGCATCGCCCGACGGCAGGCAGCACGCTGTGGCTGCATCTGCCCGAAAACCATATGCATCTCTTTGATGGCGAAACAGGACAACGAGTATGAGTAACTGGCCTTATCCCCATATTGTTGCCCATCGTGGTGGCGGTAAACTGGCCCCGGAAAACACGCTGGCGGCAATCGATGTGGGGGCGCGATTCGGGCATACCATGATCGAATTTGACGCGAAATTGTCAAAAGATGGCGAGATCTTCTTACTGCACGACGACAACCTTGAACGCACCAGCAACGGCTGGGGCGTCGCAGGGGAGCTGAACTGGCAGGATCTGCTGCGCGTTGATGCCGGGGGCTGGTTTAGCGGCGAGTTCAAAGGCGAGCCGTTGCCGTTGCTTTCTCAGGTGGCGGACCGCTGCCGTCAGCATCGCATGATGGCCAATATTGAGATTAAACCCACTACGGGTAGCGAGGCACTCACCGGCAGAGCCGTTGCGCTGGCAGCGCGTGAACTCTGGGCTGACATGACGCCGCCGCTGCTGTCATCCTTTGACATTGAGGCTCTTGAAGCTGCACAGCAGGCCGCACCGGAACTGCCGCGCGGGCTGCTGCTTGATGAATGGCGTGACGACTGGCGCGAACTCACGTCGCGGCTGGGCTGCGTTTCTCTTCATCTAAACTATACGCTGCTGGATGAAGCGCGTGTCGATGCGATACGTGATGCCGGGTTACGCATTCTGGTGTACACCGTCAACCGTCCCCAGCGCGCGGCAGAGCTATTGCGCTGGGGGGTGGATTGCATCTGTACCGATGCCATTGATGTCATTGGGCCGGATTTTCAGCCCTATTAAGGCCCAATCGTTTTTAACGGCACGTTAGGCTGCGGCGTGCTGGAGGGCTTAAGCATGTCGCCGTTCTTTTTCTCCGACAGCATTTGCTGCTGTTTATTCAGCGTGCTGTCCGGATTGCGGTTGGTGTTTAGCATCCCACCGTTGTTGTTGGGTAGCATTTGCTGTTGGCTGGTATTCAACTCCCCCGGCTGAGACTGGCGCACGCGCTGGGAGTTGGTGTTGATTTGATTTTCCATATGCTGCTGTTGCATGCGCGTCTGCGTCTGCAACTGTTGGTTCAGCATCCCTTTCTGCTGAATTTGCTGTGATTGCATTTGTGTCTGCATCCGCTGCTGACTCGGGATCTGATAACCCGGTTGATTCGGGTTGTTCATGGTGTTGATGGGCTGTGCAAAGCCTGCAAACGGCAATAGCATGGCTAAAATCAAGAGTCGTTTCATCGCTTTTCTCCTCTCGGGGATCTCTTTAGTTTACTCCTTTCTCGTCGTTACGATGGTTATTTCAGAGTTATGCACCAGGCTTAGTGGGGGCAGACCCCCGTACATCTGGAGAATAACGATGATAAAACCGACGTTTATACGCCGGGTAGCCATTGCTGCTCTGCTCTCAGGAAGCTGTTTCAGCGCGGCTGCCGCACCGGCTGCGCCGCCAGTATCATATGGCGTGGAAGAAGATGTGTTCCATCCCGTGCGCGCGCAGCAGGGGATGGTTGCCTCCGTGGATGCGATGGCCACGCAGGTTGGGGTAGATATCTTAAAGCAGGGGGGTAACGCGGTAGATGCTGCCGTGGCCGTGGGGTATGCACTGGCGGTGACGCATCCCCAGGCGGGGAACCTGGGCGGCGGTGGATTTATGCTGCTGCGCACCAAAGACGGGAATACGACCGCTATTGATTTCCGTGAAATGGCGCCGGCTAACGCCACGCGTGATATGTTCCTCGACGATCAGGGCAATCCGGACAGTAAAAAATCGCTAACCTCGCATCTGGCTTCCGGCACGCCGGGGACCGTGGCCGGATTCTCGCTGGCACTGGAAAAATATGGCACCCTGCCGCTCAACAAAGTGGTACGCCCGGCGATGAAGTTGGCGGCAGAGGGGTTTGTGGTAAACGATGCGCTGGCTGACGATCTCAAAACCTACGGCAGCGAAGTGATCCCCAACCACGAGAACAGCAAAGCTATTTTCTGGAAAGACGGCGAACCGCTGAAAAAGGGCGACAAGCTGGTACAGAAAAACCTGGCGAAAAGCCTCGAGATGATTGCCGAGAATGGCCCGGATGCGTTTTATAAAGGGGCGATTGCCGATCAGATAGCCGAGGAGATGAAGAAGAACGGCGGGCTGATGAGCAAAGACGATTTAGCCGCTTATAAAGCCGTGGAGCGTAAACCGATTAGCGGCGACTATCGCGGATACCAGGTCTTCTCGATGCCGCCCCCGTCCTCTGGCGGTATTCATATCGTGCAGATCCTTAATATTCTCGAAAACTTCGATATGAAGAAATACGGATTTGGCAGCGCCGATGCCATGCAGGTAATGGCGGAGGCGGAGAAGTATGCTTACGCCGACCGCTCTGAATACCTTGGCGATCCGGATTTTGTGAAGGTACCGTGGCAGGCGCTGACCAACAAAGCGTATGCCAAATCGCTTGCTGAGCAGATCGATATCAATAAAGCCAAACCCTCCAGTCAGATCAAACCGGGCAAGCTTGCCCCGTACGAAAGTAACCAAACCACCCACTTCTCGGTGGTGGATAAAGACGGCAACGCCGTGGCGGTGACCTATACCCTGAACACCACCTTCGGCACCGGTATTGTGGCGGGTAACACCGGTATTCTGCTCAATAACGAAATGGATGACTTCTCTGCCAAACCGGGTGTCCCGAACGTTTACGGGCTGGTGGGCGGTGATGCCAACGCGGTAGGGCCGAATAAGCGCCCGCTGTCGTCCATGTCGCCGACCATCGTAGTGAAAGACGGCAAAACCTGGCTGGTTACCGGCAGCCCTGGCGGCAGTCGTATTATCACTACTGTGCTGCAAATGGTGGTCAACAGCATCGATTTTGGAATGAACGTCGCCGAAGCCACCAATGCACCGCGTTTCCATCATCAGTGGTTGCCGGATGAGCTGCGCATCGAGAAAGGCTTCAGCCCGGACACCATCAAACTGTTGGAACAGAAAGGGCAAAAAGTCGCGCTCAAAGAGGCGATGGGCAGCACCCAGAGCATTATGGTCGGGCCGGATGGCGCACTGTATGGCGCGTCTGACCCACGCTCCGTGGATGATTTAACGGCGGGGTACTAAGGTGAATGGCCTACATCGTGCTATACGCTGTAGGCCTTATCTGTCAGCTAGGGAACGTACTGTTGCTGTGATTCAGACCAGCGATATATGCGACTGCTTTTATCCTCAAGGTTAACACGCTCTACGTCATAAAAACCGGCGGTCTTTGCCGTGCGTATTTTCAGGATGTACTTACTTTCGCTGATGTCGTGCTGTCGCGTTCCGTCCTGATTCCAGTCCCCGGCGATATCCTGATATTGGTAAACAAGGTTGGAAAACACGTTGATTATCTTGTTGTCTTTAATCGCGTAGAGCTCCAGCACTTCATAAAATGCACCGCCGCCGGAATACGCATTTGAGTACCCGCCGCGTACCCCGAATGCCAGGGTATCGGGTGCGATCCGATAAGGGGCCAGATCCAGTTTGGTGTAATAAGCCAGCGGTTTGACGGACTCATCATCACTCTGCGCTTCGGCGTTTTCATTCCACGTTGAGAGCTGGTCTAGCGGTTTTTCTGAACGTGCGATCGGCTGCAACTGTTGATTCTGCCAGGAGAAAACGCCGAGATATAATTTATTGACGCGGCTGGTGCTGTAATTTTCCGGACAGCCGTTATCTGCGCGTTTCCTGGTTTGTTCTGCCTCTGCCTGATTATCGGCAAAACAGGCGACGCCAATGTATTTCCCGTTTTTGCCCCAGGCTTTGGCACCGGTCATAATCAGGTTTTTGGGGTCTTCATTCGGCGCAACCCAGCTGATCCATTGCGCTACCTCTAACCCTTGCGGCAGTTCACCAAACCCTTTGGCGGGCGTTGCCCCCATCATTTGCTCGGCGAAAATCTGCTTGCCTTCCGGATGTTGAATGGCGTTGGGGATGGAATCCACATTTTGTACGGTCGTGGCGTAGCCGGGGGAAATCGTTGCCAGCAGAACCAGCGATAAAACCTTTTTCACGATGCGTCCTTTCAATAAAAAGGGCGAGATGACTCGCCCAACCATTACTTCACGCGCGCCATAAAGTACGCATCAACGTACTCACCGTTGCGCAGGCCATATTTCTTACCGGTCCCTTCGATTTCAAAGCCATACTTTTTGTACACCGCCACAGCAGGCTCATTATCGACAAACACCGTCAGCTCAATGCGCTCGACGCGCAGCCAGTTGTCGCACATGTCGATCATGGTGCGGATGAGCGCGCTGGCGACGCCGCGATTTTGCCAGCGGGCATCTACGCAGATCCCAAAATCAGCGACGTGACTGCGGCGCGGGCGCTGGGTGACTTCAATGCATAAGTGCCCCACGACAATATCATCAATGCAGGCAACCAGTTGTTTGACACCGGTGCGCTCGGCGAGCCGTTCTTGCCACATCTCCATGGAAGGATGAGGAACCTGTAGCGTATTGTGATACACCTCCGGCTGGGCATGGATTTGACGAATGGCGTCGTAATCTTTCTTTTCAGCGTGGCGTATCACTATCTCACTCATTCCTTATCTCCTGCAGGGTTAATTGTGTATTTACACTCGCTGAGAAAGAAAAATCCGTCAACTGCATTTTTTTTGCAAAAAGAAGTAGACAAGTGCGAATGAGAATGATTATTATTGCTCTGCGTTCAGGGGAACCCTACGGAGAACCTGAAAGCACGACATTGCTCACATTGCTTCCAGTATTACTTTAGCCAGCTTTTGCTGGCTTTTTTTTTGGGGTTTTGTTTCAGCCTGGCTTACTTGCCATTTTGTCCCCGGGAAGTGCTCGTGCTCCTCACGTACATTTAGTACGCTCCGGGCCCTGCGCGCTTGCCGTGAACAAACTGACCGCGACGCCGCCGGCCGATCTTGAGGCTACTGCTTTTGTAGGCCGGATAAGGCCACGCCGCATCCGGCACGATGACAGGATGGATTCAGTCTCCCCCCACTTTGCGTTATGGTGTAGGCAATCACCTTCAAAAGGATTGCCTCATGACCTTACACTGCGCATTCATTGGGTTTGGTAAAAGCACCGCCCGCTACCATTTACCGTACGTTCTCAACCGCAAAGACAGCTGGCACGTGGCGCATATCTTCCGTCGTCACGCCAAGCCGGAAGAGCAGGCACCGCAATATTCACACATCCACTTTACCAGCGACCTCGACGAGGTATTAAACGATCCGCAGGTGAAGCTGGTGATCGTCTGCACACATGCAGACAGTCACTTTGCATACGCAAAGCGTGCGCTGGAAGCGGGTAAAAACGTGCTGGTGGAGAAACCATTCACACCAACGCTGGCAGAGGCAAAAGCGCTGTTCGAACTGGCGCAAAGCAAGGGGCTGATCGTTACGCCGTACCAGAATCGTCGCTTCGATTCCTGCTTCCTCACCGCCAAAAAGGCGATTGAGAGCGGCAAGTTGGGCGAGATTGTTGAAGTGGAGAGCCATTTTGACTACTACCGCCCGGTGGTGGAAACCCAGCCGGGTCTGCCGCAGGACGGCGCATTCTATGGGCTGGGCGTACACACCATGGACCAAATTATCTCGTTGTTTGGTCGCCCCGACCACGTTGCCTATGACATCCGTAGCCTACGCAACAAAGCGAATCCTGATGATACCTTTGAAGCGCAGCTGTTCTACGGTGACCTGAAGGCTATCGTCAAAACCAGCCACCTGGTGAAAATCGACTATCCGAAGTTTATCGTTCACGGCACTAAAGGCTCGTTTGTGAAGTACGGTATCGACCAGCAGGAGACCAGCCTGAAGGCCAATATTATGCCGGGGGAACCCGGTTTTGCCGCCGATGATTCAGTGGGTGTGCTGGAATATGTCAACGATGATGGCATTACGGTGAAAGAAGAGATGAAACCGGAAGTGGGCGACTACGGCCGCGTCTATGATGCGCTGTATCAGTCGCTGACCACCGGTACGCCTAATTACGTCAAGGAATCTGACGTTCTTACTAACCTCGAGATCCTCGAGCGCGCCTTTGAACAGGCAACGCCTGCCACGATAACCCTCGCCAAATAGCGCTAAGTGACGCCTCTGGGCTTGTTCATTTTTTTTGAACAGAGGCGTCAATTTTCACCCTCTATGATCCCTGAGTGATTGAGTCCACACTGACTCCATCGAAAACATCTGGGGGTGAACACAATGATCTTCTTACGCAAAGCAAACGACCGTGGTCATGCAAATCATGGCTGGCTCGATTCCTGGCATACCTTCTCGTTTGCCAACTACTATGACCCGAATTTTATGGGGTTCTCAGCATTGCGCGTGATTAACGATGACGTGATCGACGCAGGCCAGGGTTTTGGTACGCACCCCCATAAAGACATGGAAATCCTGACCTACGTACTGGAAGGTGCGGTGGAGCATCAGGACAGCATGGGTAACAAAGAGCAGGTACCTGCAGGTGAATTCCAGATTATGAGCGCCGGGACGGGGATCCGTCACTCGGAGTACAACCCAAGCGACACCGAGAAGCTGCACCTGTATCAGATTTGGATCATCCCGCAGGAAAACGGCATTACGCCACGCTACGAGCAGCGCCGTTTTGATGCCGCGCAGGGCAAACAGCTGGTGTTGTCGCCGGATGCGCGTGACGGTTCGCTGAAGGTTTACCAGGATATGGAGCTGTATCGCTGGGCGCTGCTCAAAGATGAGCAATCGGTACATCAGATAGCCGCGGAACGCCGCGTGTGGATCCAGGTCGTGAAAGGCAATGTCACCATCAACGGAACCAAAGCGTCCACCAGTGATGGTCTGGCAATCTGGGATGAACAGGCCATTTCGATTCATGCCGACAGCGAAGTGTTACTGTTTGACTTGCCGCCTGTATAAAAATACACGGCATCCTTCAAACTGCATCTGTGTTGGCTTTATTACTCGGCCCATCCATAGGCCTCGCCCCTTCGGGGCCGCTGTAAGCAGCGTTCAAATCTACTGCGTCGCCGCCTTGATGCAACTCGAATGATTTTGTGTATTTCTCACAATAAAAAACTCCTTTTTTTCTCTGCGAAGGTTCACGCACGTCCGTGGTAAACTCGGGGAATCTATCCCTTTTTAACGCTTCAGGACGATGAAAAAGAAAAGACCCGTACTTCAGGATGTAGCCGACCGCGTGGGCGTGACCAAAATGACGGTCAGTCGCTTTTTGCGCAACCCGGAGCAGGTCTCCGTGGCGCTGCGGGGCAAAATTGCCGCTGCACTTGATGAGCTGGGTTATATTCCCAATCGTGCTCCTGATATCCTTTCAAATGCTACCAGTCGTGCTATCGGCGTGCTGTTACCCTCTCTCACCAACCAGGTTTTTGCTGAAGTGTTACGCGGCATTGAGGCCGTGACTGACCGCCACGGTTATCAGACCATGCTGGCGCACTACGGCTATAAGCCCGAGATGGAGCAGGAACGTCTGGAATCAATGCTATCGTGGAATATCGATGGCCTGATCCTCACCGAACGCAGCCACACCCCGCGTACATTGAAAATGATCGAAGTGGCGGGGATCCCGGTGGTTGAACTGATGGACAGCCAGTCTCCGTGTCTTGATATCGCCGTCGGTTTTGACAACTTCGAAGCCGCCCGCCAGATGACCGCCGCCATTATCGCGCGTGGGCATCGCCACATTGCCTATCTGGGAGCGCGTCTGGATGAACGAACTATCATCAAACAGAGGGGCTACGAGCAGGCCATGCGCGACGCCGGTCTGGTGCCGTATAGCGTGATGGTGGAACAATCTTCTTCCTATTCGTCTGGTATTGAGCTTATCCGTCAGGCGCGGCGTGAATACCCGCAGCTGGACGGTGTGTTCTGTACTAACGATGACCTGGCGGTCGGGGCGGCATTTGAATGCCAGCGCTTAGGGCTGAAAATTCCGGATGATATGGCGATCGCTGGTTTCCACGGTCATGACATCGGGCAGGTGATGGAACCGCGTCTGGCGAGCGTGCTCACGCCGCGTGAACGGATGGGCAGCATTGGCGCTGAGCGTCTGCTGGCGCGTATCCGCGGTGAAGCAGTCACACCTAAAATGTTAGATTTAGGTTTCACCTTGTCACCGGGCGGATCTATTTAAGCCGACAAGTTTGACGTAGCTCACACTTATACACTTCGAGCACGAATGGATATTGCTTCTCCATTTGTCCGGCTGGACAATGTTACCGATAACAGTTACCCGTAACAATTCCTGATTCTTGTACCAGTGGGGGCAACGCTTTGAGCACGACTAATCATGATCACCACGTTTACGTTCTGATGGGCGTATCGGGCAGCGGTAAATCTGCTGTCGCCAGTGAAGTGGCGCATCAACTGCAGGCCGCGTTTCTTGATGGCGATTTTCTCCATCCGCGCAGCAACATCACGAAAATGGCCGCCGGTGAGCCGTTGAACGACGACGACCGTAAGCCGTGGTTACAGGCGCTCAATGATGCCGCCTTTGCGATGCAGCGTACCAACAAGGTCTCGCTGATCGTGTGTTCTGCGCTGAAAAAACACTATCGCGACCTGCTTCGCGAAGGCAATCCGAATCTCTCTTTCATCTACCTGAAAGGGGACTTCGACGTGATTGAAAGCCGCCTGAAAGCGCGCAAAGGTCACTTCTTCAAAACGCAGATGCTGGTTACCCAGTTCGATGCGCTGGAAGAGCCGGGTGCGGACGAAAGCGATGTACTGGTGGTGGATATCGATCAACCACTGGACGGTGTGGTAGCGAGCACCATTGAGGTTATAAACCAAGGCAGTAAGTAGTGACTACATTAACGCTTGTTTTAACAGCAGTAGGGTCTGTTTTATTACTGCTGTTTTTAGTAATGAAGGCGCGTATGCACGCCTTCGTTGCTTTGATGGTGGTGTCTATTGGTGCAGGTCTCTTTTCCGGTATGCCGCTCGATAAAATCGCGGCCACCATGGAAAAAGGGATGGGGGGCACGCTGGGCTTCCTGGCGATTGTGGTCGCTCTCGGTGCCATGTTCGGTAAGATTTTGCATGAAACGGGCGCGGTCGATCAGATTGCCGTCAAAATGCTGAAATCCTTTGGTCACAGTCGCGCGCACTATGCGATTGGCCTGGCCGGTCTGATTTGCGCATTACCGTTGTTCTTTGAAGTGGCGATTGTGCTGCTGATAAGCGTGGCGTTCTCGATGGCGCGCCACACCGGTACCAACCTGGTTAAGCTGGTCATTCCGCTGTTTGCGGGCGTGGCGGCAGCGGCGGCGTTTCTGCTGCCGGGGCCTGCGCCGATGCTGCTGGCTTCTCAGATGCACGCCGACTTTGGCTGGATGATCCTGATTGGCCTGTGTGCGGCGATCCCGGGCATGATTATCGCCGGGCCGCTGTGGGGCAACTTTATCAGCCGTTACGTTGAGCTGCACGTGCCGGAAGACATTACCGAGCCGCATCTGGGCGAGGGGAAAATGCCATCCTTCGGCTTCAGCCTGTCGCTGATCCTGCTGCCGCTGGTACTGGTGGGTCTGAAAACCATCGCCGCACGCTTTGTGCCGGTCGGTTCTTCAACCTACGAATGGTTCGAGTTTATCGGTCACCCGTTCACCGCGATTCTGGTGGCGTGCCTGGTGGCGATTTACGGCCTGGCCATTCGCCAGGGGATGCCAAAAGACAAAGTGATGGAGATCTGCGGTCATGCGCTGCAACCGGCGGGGATTATTCTGCTGGTGATCGGTGCTGGTGGCGTATTCAAGCAGGTGCTGGTGGATTCTGGTGTCGGTCCGGCACTGGGTGAAGCATTAACCGGAATGGGCCTGCCGATTGCCATCACCTGCTTTGTGCTGGCAGCGGCGGTGCGTATCATTCAGGGTTCTGCAACCGTGGCCTGCTTAACGGCGGTCGGTCTGGTGATGCCGGTGATTGAACAGCTGAACTTCTCCGGCGCGCAGATGGCGGCCCTGTCTATCTGTATCGCGGGTGGCTCTATCGTGGTCAGTCACGTGAATGACGCCGGTTTCTGGCTGTTCGGTAAGTTCACTGGTGCGACCGAAGCGCAAACGCTGAAGACCTGGACGATGATGGAAACCATCCTCGGCACGGTCGGTGCAATTGTCGGTATGATTGCTTTCCAGCTATTGAGCTGAGGGCATTAAGCGCAAGCGCTACCCGGCTTTTTTATAGCACGACCAACCCTTCTTCTGTTTTCAGCCAGCGCGGCGCTTTTAGCGTATCGGCGAAATATTCCACCAGATCCTGCAGTAAGTCACCCGCCACGCGTTCCATCTCGTCAGACAGCGTTTTACTCATCAGCAGGTGCGTTAATAACTGACAGTAGCGCCCCATCTGGTCGGGTTCAGGCTCAAAGAGCGGAGAACGGGTGGGGAATGTTTCCACCGTGAGGCTGACTTGCAGGTGATGCGGCACCGGTTCTGTCAGGGTCGGTTGCAATAACGCGAGGCAGGCCGACAGCCGTGCGCAAATCGCCAGTTTTTCAACCGGGTTATGGCATTCAACAAGTCCTTCGACAAAACGCTCGCAGTTATCCGCCAGCTCGGTGAAATCTGTGGCATGGCTAAAGGGCAGGGTAAATAAAGAGTGTGAAAAGAGAGGGGTAGTCGCCATAGGGCAGCCTCCGATGAGTGATTTTCATCCACCACTGGAGAGGCTAATCTCACTGGTGGTGGAACCGAGCAGGGTTAGCCTTACCGGCCTCATCGGATACCGGTGCGTCTTGCGACGCCCCCGCCCGGTCCACCATTGAAGTGTACCTAAGCGTGCGACACAAAAATACTTGCGTCACCGATGAAGGAGTTCAGAAGGCTAATTCTGGCACCTGATTTTGCAGGAGCAGCGAGAAGATAATGCTAATCCGCGATGCTGACAAGAGGGCATTCCGGAAGGCGCTTCGCAGAAATGAAAATACGTTTTCTCAGCGGTTTAAAAGCATAAGGAATACCTGAAATTACAGTGCAATGCCGTTCAGTTAAGCATGTAGGGTGAACATGTGATTATTGCTCAGGGTTCCGTTCACCTGAGTGGTGTCATTTCTCTGAAGCGCTGATACCCGTGAACGTGCAAGGGAGGCTCACCGCCGCCTCCCTTGCAACCCAGGCTCCCGGCGGGAAAATCGTCGCTGCGCGAGTTATTCGTCTTATTCCGTCTGCCTGTCGGGTCGGGGCCGAGCCTGCATCCATGCAGGCCGTCCCCTCTGCCCGCATCCCTGCGGGCAGACCCGGTCAGCCGTCAACACCTCATCGATTTTCAGCCGGACCAGGGTGTCGCTTCAGCGCTCTGGCTTTCAGCTATATCCATTTTGCTGTTCAGAGATATTCAAGTAAAAGCTCAGGTGGTCAGGTGTGGTCAGGTGTGGGCTGGTCCGGCTGAAAATTGCTGAGTCGTTTCCTTAGCGCCGGGGCGACGCGCAAGGATGCGCGGCGAGGGCGCTGTTTGCATGGACGCTACCTGTGCCCGTCCCCGGAAGCGGGAAGGAATAAGATGAGGGAACCGCGAAGCGGCGATTTTCCTGCCGGAGAGCCGGGATTGTTAAGGGGGCTGCGTAGCCCCCTTAACACGTTCACCGGTGACGAGATCTCAGAGAAGCAATGAACATAACGTGAACGGAATCGTTCTCTGAAATGCCATGCTCTCCAGCTTCAAAACGGTTGCCCGGTGGCGCTTGCGCTTACCGGGCCTACAAACGAGCACACATCCACATCGTAGGCCGGGTCAGGCGAAGCCGCCACCCGGCGTAATATGAGTGCGTCACCCCTTCATCCACATCCGTACGCCATCGAGGAACATCTGGGTTGCCATCATCACCAGAATCAGCCCCATCAGGCGCTCGAGCGCGTTAACCCCTTTCTCACCCAGCAGGCGCAGGAACAGCGACGACTGCAATAAAATCACAAACGTTCCGCCCCAGGCGATCAGCAGGGCAATCACCAGATGTCCCATCTGATTCGGGTACTGATGCGACAACAGCATCAACGACGCCAGGATGGTGGGGCCCGCCACCAGCGGAATGGCCAGCGGAACGATAAACGGCTCTTCGCCTGCGGGCAGTCCGGTGCTGTTACCGGTGGCGCTGGGGAAAATCATCTTGATGGCGATCAGGAACAAAATGATGCCCCCGGAGATCGACACGGTTTCCGCGCGCAGGTTAAGAAATGCCAGAATTTTCTCGCCCGCAAACAGGAATATCAGCATCACCAGCAGCGCAATAAACAGCTCGCGAATCATAATTGCGCGACGGCGTTTCGGTTCAGTATGTTTCAATACGGACATGAAAATGGGCAGATTTCCGAGCGGATCCATAATCAGGATCAATAAAACTGCCGCTGAAATGATTTCATTCATAACTCAAATTCCCTGATAATTACCGCGGACTTTCTGCTTGCGAGCGCAGCGGGATAAGTCGCATTACTGATGGCTTCGCTATCATTGATTAATTTCACTTGCGACTTTGGCTGCTTTTTGTATGGTGAAGGATACGTCACAGGATAATGGCGTACATACACAGCACACATCTCTGCAGGAAAAAACGCTATGAAAAATGTTGGTTTTATCGGCTGGCGCGGTATGGTCGGCTCTGTACTCATGCAACGCATGGTAGAAGAACGCGACTTCGACGCCATTCGCCCTGTTTTCTTTTCTACTTCCCAGCTTGGGCAGGCGGCACCGACGTTTGGTGCGACCTCCACCGGCATGCTTCAGGATGCATTTGATCTCGATGCGCTGAAGGCGCTCGACATTATTGTGACCTGTCAGGGCGGCGATTATACCAACGAAATCTATCCAAAGCTTCGTGAAAGCGGTTGGCAGGGTTACTGGATTGACGCGGCCTCTTCACTGCGCATGAAAGACGATGCCATCATTATTCTCGATCCGGTTAACCAGAATGTGATCACCGATGGTCTGAACAACGGCATCAAGACGTTTGTCGGCGGTAATTGCACCGTTAGCCTGATGCTGATGTCACTCGGCGGTCTGTTCGCCAACGATCTGGTGGACTGGGTGTCCGTGGCGACCTACCAGGCGGCTTCCGGCGGCGGCGCGCGTCATATGCGTGAACTGCTGTCGCAGATGGGCCATCTGTATAGCCATGTGGCCGATGAACTGGCGACCCCTTCTTCTGCTATCCTCGATATCGAACGTAAAGTGACAACCCTGTCCCGTAGCGGCTCCTTGCCGGTTGATAACTTTGGCGTCCCGCTGGCCGGGAGCCTGATTCCGTGGATCGACAAACAGCTCGATAACGGCCAGAGCCGCGAAGAGTGGAAAGGGCAGGCGGAAACCAACAAAATTCTTAACACGTCTTCCGTGATCCCGGTGGATGGTCTGTGCGTGCGCGTCGGCGCACTGCGCTGCCACAGCCAGGCGTTCACGATTAAACTGAAAAAAGATGTGTCGATTCCGACCGTGGAAGAACTGCTGGCCGCGCACAATCCGTGGGCGAAAGTGGTGCCAAACGATCGGGATATCACCATGCGTGAGTTAACCCCAGCGGCCGTTACCGGTACGTTGACCACGCCAGTCGGTCGTCTGCGTAAGCTGAATATGGGACCGGAGTTCCTGTCAGCCTTTACCGTGGGCGATCAGCTGCTCTGGGGTGCTGCGGAACCATTGCGCCGGATGCTGCGTCAGCTGGCGTAATGCGGGACTGCCGGATAAGCATATCGCCATCCGGCAGACACAGACCGTGTTTAAACATTGGGTGCTGAGTCGCCCTTTTTTTTGCGTAATACAGGAGTAAGCGCAGATGTTTCATTTTTTACCGGGAGTAAGATAAAGCATTGGCTATTCTTTAAGAGTGACTTAATACCGGAGGTATTAAGTTGTTGCCTGAAGGTGGGACGACGCAGAGAGGATGCACAATTGTGCTGCGTCGTTCAGGTCAAAAAAAGTGTCACTACCTGATGTCGAAAATCAGTTGGAAGGGGTGACACCATAAAACAGGATGACAACCATGTCCGTTCGTATCGATAGAGACGTGATTAATGCGCTAATTGCAGGCCATTTTGCGGATCCTTTTTCCGTACTCGGTATGCACCAAACTGACGCCGGACTTGAAGTCCGTGCTCTTTTACCTGACGCCACCGAAGTGTGGGTGATCGAACCTAAAACCGGACGCAAAGTCGGCAAGCTGGATTGCCTCGACCCTCGCGGTTTTTTCTGTGCTGTAATTCCCCGCCGTAAAAATTTCTTTCGCTATCAGCTGGCTGTTGTCTGGCATGGACAGCAGAATCTGATCGATGACCCTTACCGTTTTGGCCCGCTTATTCAGGATATGGACGCCTGGCTGTTGTCCGAAGGGACGCATCTGCGCCCGTACGAAACGCTGGGCGCACATGCGGATACCATGGACGGCGTGACCGGCACGCGTTTTTCTGTCTGGGCACCGAACGCACGACGCGTTTCGGTAGTAGGGCAGTTCAACTACTGGGACGGTCGCCGCCACCCGATGCGCCTGCGCAAAGAGAGCGGAATCTGGGAGCTGTTTATCCCCGGTGCACAGCAGGGGCAGCTGTACAAATACGAGATGATCGATGCCAACGGTCATTTGCGTGTTAAAGCCGACCCGTATGCCTTTGAAGCG
Organism: Citrobacter sp. wls829; assembly: GCF_005280825.1. Lineage (NCBI taxonomy): Bacteria > Pseudomonadati > Pseudomonadota > Gammaproteobacteria > Enterobacterales > Enterobacteriaceae > Citrobacter > Citrobacter sp. wls829. The sequence goes on along the minus strand of NZ_SZWP01000056.1, from coordinate 95,298 downwards.
CAAATGCGTCCGGAAACGGCGTCGGTGATCTGCGGTTTGCCCGAAAAAGTGGTGCAAACGGAGGAACGCAAAAAAGCCAACCAGTTTGATGCGCCGATCTCAATCTACGAAGTGCATCTGGGCTCGTGGCGTCGCCATACGGACAACAACTTCTGGCTGAGCTATCGCGAACTGGCGGATCAACTGATCCCCTATGTGAAGTGGATGGGCTTTACCCATATTGAGCTGTTGCCGGTTAGCGAGCACCCGTTTGACGGCAGTTGGGGCTATCAGCCGACCGGCATGTATGCACCGACCCGACGTTTCGGCACGCGCGATGACTTCCGCTATTTTGTGAATGCCGCGCATCAGGCGGGGCTGAACGTGATCCTCGACTGGGTACCCGGTCACTTCCCGTCAGATGACTTCGGCCTGGCTCAGTTTGACGGTACCAGCTTGTATGAGCACAGCGACCCGCGCGAAGGCTATCACCAGGACTGGAACACGCTGATCTACAACTACGGTCGCCGTGAAGTCAGTAATTATCTGGTGGGTAACGCCCTGTACTGGATTGAACGCTTTGGCATTGACGCGCTGCGCGTGGATGCCGTGGCGTCGATGATTTACCGCGATTACAGCCGCAAAGACGGCGAGTGGATCCCGAACGAATTCGGCGGGCGTGAGAACCTCGAAGCCATCGAATTTTTGCGTAATACCAACCGTATTCTTGGCGAACAGGTACCGGGCGCGGTGAGTATGGCGGAAGAGTCGACCGACTTTGCCGGTGTATCAAGACCGCAGGACATGGGCGGCTTAGGTTTCTGGTACAAGTGGAACCTCGGCTGGATGCACGACACGCTGGACTACATGAAGCTGGACCCGGTTTATCGCCAGCACCATCACGATAAGCTGACCTTCGGCATGCTGTACAACTACACCGAGAACTTTGTGCTGCCGCTGTCACACGATGAAGTGGTGCACGGTAAGAAATCGATCCTCGACCGCATGCCGGGCGATGCGTGGCAGAAGTTTGCCAACCTGCGCGCCTACTATGGCTGGATGTGGGCCTTCCCGGGTAAGAAGCTGCTGTTTATGGGTAATGAGTTTGCCCAGGGCCGTGAATGGAACCACGACGCCAGCCTCGACTGGCATCTGCTGGAGGGGGGCGATAACTGGCACCACGGCGTACAGCGTCTGGTGCGCGACCTGAACCACACTTATCGTCATCACAAAGCGCTGCATGAACTCGACTTTGACGGCTATGGTTTTGAATGGCTGGTGGTCGATGACAACGAACGGTCGGTGCTGATTTTTGTTCGTCGTGATAAAGCCGGTAATGAAATTATCGTTGCCAGCAACTTTACGCCGGTACCTCGCCACGGCTACCGCTTTGGCATCAATCAACCGGGCAAATGGCGAGAAATCCTCAACACAGACTCGATGCATTACCACGGTAGCAATACCGGCAACGGCGGCGCAGTACAAAGCGATGAAATTGCCAGCCACGGTCGCCAGCATTCACTGAGCCTGACGTTGCCGCCTCTGGCCACGATTTGGCTGATGCGGGAGGGGTGATGACACAACTGGCAACCGGCAATGCCACCCCCCATGGTGCAACGTATGACGGCCATGGGGTTAATTTCACCCTTTTTTCGGCGCATGGCGAGCGCGTTGAACTGTGCATATTCGATGAGCAAGGCTGTGAGCATCGCTATGATTTGCCGGGGCGTAGCGGTGATGTCTGGCACGGCTATCTGGCCGATGCCCGGCCCGGTTTGCGCTATGGTTATCGCGTACATGGTCCGTGGCAGCCGCAGCAAGGACACCGTTTTAACCCAGCGAAACTGCTGATTGACCCCTGCGCGCGCCGGGTCGATGGCGAGTTAAAAGATAACCCGCTGCTGCACGGTGGAATGAACGAACCGGATCATCACGATAACGCGGCGCTTGCCCTGAAAAGCGTGGTGGTGTCAGACCATTATGACTGGGAAGACGATGCCCCGCCGCGCACGCAGTGGGGCAATACCGTTATCTACGAAGCGCATGTTAAAGGGCTGACGTATCTGCACCCGGACATTCCGCAACAGATTCGTGGCACTTACAAAGCGCTCGGTCATCCGGTGATGATCGACTATTTCAAGCGTCTCGGCATTACTGCGCTGGAACTGCTGCCCGTGGTGCATTTCGCCAGCGAGCCGCGACTGCAGCGGCTGGGGCTGTCGAACTACTGGGGCTACAACCCGGTAGCCATGTTTGCACTGCATCCGTCCTATGCCTGCTCACCTGAACACGCGCTGGATGAGTTTCGCGATGCCGTCAAAGCGCTACACAAAGCGGGGATTGAGGTCATTCTCGATATCGTTTTGAACCACAGCGCTGAGCTGGATCTTGAAGGGCCGGTCTTCTCCCTGCGCGGAATTGATAACCGTAGCTATTATTGGATCAGGGACGATGGTGATTACTACAACTGGACCGGCTGTGGGAACACCCTCAACCTGAGCCATCCCGGTGTCGTGGAGTATGCGTGCGAATGCCTGCGCTATTGGGTGGAAACCTGCCATGTGGACGGTTTTCGTTTTGATTTAGCATCCGTCATGGGGCGTACGCCTGCGTTTCGTCAGGATGCGCCGCTGTTTACCGCAATCCAAAACTGCCCGCTGCTTTCAGGCGTTAAGCTGATTGCGGAGCCGTGGGATATCGGTGAAGGCGGGTATCAGGTTGGGAATTTTCCCCCGCCGTTTGCTGAGTGGAATGACCATTTCCGCGATGCAAGTCGACGCTTCTGGCTCCAGCGTAATCTGCCCCTTGGGGAGTTTGCCGGACGTTTTGCGGCTTCCAGCGACATGTTTAAACACCCTGGTCGCAAACCCAGCGCATCGGTCAATCTGGTGACGGCGCACGATGGTTTTACGCTGCGTGACTGTGTGTGCTTCACAAATAAGCACAATGAAGCGAATGGTGAGGAAAATCGCGACGGCACTAGCAATAACTACAGCGACAATCATGGTAAAGAAGGATTAGGCGGCACGCTGGACCTGATTGAACGGCGACGCGACAGCATGCATGCCCTGTTGACGACGTTGCTGCTTTCTCAGGGTACACCGATGTTGCTGGCGGGAGATGAACATGGTCATAGCCAGCACGGTAACAATAACGCTTACTGCCAGGATAACGCCTTAACCTGGCTGGACTGGCAGCAGGCAAACAGCGGGCTAACCACATTCACCGCCGCGTTGATTCATCTTCGCCAGCAGATCCCTGCCTTAACAGACGATCGCTGGTGGGAAGAGGGCGACGGCAATGTGCGTTGGCTGAACCGATACGCACAACCCTTAAGTGCGGATGAGTGGCAAAACGGCCCGAGGCAGATGCAGATCCTGCTCTCAGACCGTTTTCTGATCGTGATAAACGCCACGCTTGAGGTGACAGATATCGTTTTACCTGAAGGGGAATGGCATGCCGTTCCTCCATTTGCCGGAGAGGATAATCCGGTTATTACGGCTGTCTGGCAGGGACCTGCGCACGGACTGTGTGTGTTCCAAAGATGATAAAAAAGGAGTTAGTCATGGTGAGTTTAGAGAAGAACGATCGTGTAATGTTGGCGCGCCAGCTGCCATTAAAATCTGTTGCCCTAATCCTGGCCGGTGGTCGTGGTACCCGCCTGAAAGATTTAACCAACAAACGTGCTAAGCCTGCCGTGCACTTTGGCGGTAAGTTCCGCATTATCGATTTTGCTTTATCCAACTGCATTAACTCCGGGATCCGCCGTATTGGCGTGATCACCCAGTACCAGTCCCACACGCTGGTGCAGCATATTCAGCGCGGCTGGTCGTTCTTCAGTGAAGAGATGAACGAGTTTGTCGATCTGCTGCCTGCCCAGCAAAGAATGCAGGGTGAAAATTGGTATCGCGGCACGGCAGATGCGGTCACCCAAAACCTGGACATCATTCGACGCTATAAAGCGGAATATGTGGTGATCCTCGCGGGCGATCATATCTACAAACAAGACTATTCGCGCATGCTGATCGACCACGTCGAAAAAGGCGCACGCTGCACCGTGGCCTGTATGCCGGTGCCGATTGAGGAAGCCAGCGCCTTTGGCGTCATGGACGTCGACGACAGCGAAAAAATCATCGAATTCGTGGAAAAACCGGCGAATCCACCGGCTATGCCAAACGATCCGACCCGATCCCTTGCCAGTATGGGGATCTATGTTTTCAACGCCGATTATCTGTATGAATTACTTGAAGAAGATGATCTCGATGAAAACTCCAGCCATGACTTTGGCAAAGATATCATCCCGAAAATTACCGCAGCTGGCATGGCTTATGCACATCCATTCCCTAAATCCTGCGTACAGTCAGACCCGGAATCCGAGCCGTACTGGCGCGACGTTGGGACGCTGGAAGCCTACTGGAAGGCTAACCTCGATCTGGCGTCGGTTACCCCGGAACTGGATATGTACGATCAGGACTGGCCGATTCGCACACACATGGAATCACTGCCGCCGGCGAAGTTTGTGCAGGACCGCTCCGGTAGCCACGGCATGACGCTGAACTCGCTGGTCTCTGGCGGCTGTATTATTTCCGGTTCGGTGGTGGTGCAGTCTGTTCTGTTCCCGCGGGTGCGGGTGAATTCTTTCTGTAACATTGATTCGGCAGTGTTGTTACCTGAAGTGTGGGTCGGGCGTTCATGCCGCTTACGCCGCTGTATCGTTGACCGTGCCTGCGTCATCCCTGAAGGCATGGTGATTGGTGAAAACGCGGAAGAAGATGCACGTCGTTTCTATCGTTCAGAGGAAGGTATTGTGCTGGTCACGCGTGAAATGCTGCGCAAACTGCAGATCAAACAGGAGCGATAATGCAGGTTTTACACGTATGTTCAGAGATGTTCCCCCTGTTAAAAACCGGGGGACTGGCAGATGTTCTTGGCGCGTTGCCGGCCGCGCAAATTGCCGATGGCGTGGATGCCCGCGTCGTGCTCCCGGCGTTTCCGGATATCCGTCGCGGCATTCCTGATGCGCAGGTCGTGACGCGGCGCGATACCTTTGCCGGACGTATCACGCTGCTGTTCGGCCATTACAACGGCGTCGGTATTTACCTGATTGACGCGCCGCACCTCTACGACCGTCCCGGCAGCCCGTATCACGATACTAACCTGTTTGCTTACTCTGATAACGTCCTGCGCTTTGCGCTGCTCGGCTGGGTGGGATGCGAAATGGCCTGCGGGCTTGATCCATTCTGGCGCCCGGATGTGGTGCATGCGCACGACTGGCATGCAGGTCTGGCCCCGGCGTATCTGGCGGCACGCGGCCACCCGGCGAAATCGGTGTTCACCGTACACAACCTGGCCTATCAAGGCATGTTTTATGCAAAGCATATGGATGACATCCAATTGCCATGGTCATTCTTTAATGTGCATGGACTGGAGTTCAACGGGCAGATTTCTTTCCTGAAGGCGGGGTTGTACTACGCCGACCATATTACGGCGGTTAGCCCGACCTACGCGCGGGAAATCACCGAGGCGCAATTTGCCTATGGAATGGAGGGATTGTTGCAGCAGCGTCATCGTGAAGGACGTCTTTCCGGCGTGCTGAACGGCGTTGATGAAAATATCTGGAGTCCGGAAACGGACCTGCTGCTGGCATCGCGTTACACGCGTGACTCGCTGGAAGACAAAGCCGAGAACAAGCGTCAGCTACAGATTGCGATGGGGCTTAAGGTTAACGACAAAGTGCCGCTTTTTGCAGTCGTGAGCCGCCTGACCAGCCAGAAAGGGCTGGATCTGGTGCTGGAAGCGCTGCCCGGTTTACTGGAGCAGGGCGGACAGTTAGCGTTACTTGGTGCGGGCGATCCGGTGTTGCAAGAAGGTTTCCTTGCGGCAGCGGCAGAGCATCCGGGCCAAGTGGGTGTACAGATTGGCTATCATGAGGCCTTCTCGCACCGCATTATGGGTGGGGCTGACGTTATTCTGGTGCCCAGTCGCTTTGAGCCGTGTGGCTTAACACAATTGTATGGACTGAAGTACGGTACGCTACCGCTGGTGCGGCGTACCGGTGGGCTGGCTGATACGGTGTCCGACAGTTCGCTGGAAAACCTGGCGGACGGTATCGCCAGTGGGTTTGTATTTGAAGATAGTAATGCCTGGTCGCTGTTGCGGGCAATCCGGCGTGCTTTCGTGTTGTGGTCGCGCCCTTCGCTCTGGCGGTTTGTACAACGTCAGGCAATGGCCATGGATTTTAGCTGGCAAGTCGCGGCGAAATCCTACCGTGAGCTTTACTATCGCTTGAAATAGATATCCAGGAATCACCTATATGAATGCTCCATTTAGTTATGCATCGCCCACACTCAGCGTAGAGGCTCTTAAGCATTCTATCGCCTACAAGCTGATGTTCACGATTGGCAAAGATCCGGTTATTGCCAACAAACATGAGTGGCTGAACGCCACGTTGTTCGCGGTGCGCGATCGCCTCGTGGAGCGCTGGCTGCGTTCTAATCGTGCGCAATTATCTCAGGAAACTCGCCAGGTCTATTACCTGTCAATGGAGTTTCTGATTGGCCGCACGCTTTCCAATGCACTGTTATCGTTGGGAATTTATGACGATGTCAAAAATGCGCTGGAAGGCATGGGGTTGGATCTCGAAGATCTGATCGACGAAGAAAATGACCCCGGCCTCGGTAACGGCGGCCTCGGGCGTCTGGCAGCCTGCTTCCTCGACTCGCTGGCGACGTTAGGCCTGCCGGGCCGCGGCTACGGTATTCGCTACGACTACGGCATGTTCAAGCAGAATATTGTTGATGGCCGACAGAAAGAGTCGCCGGACTACTGGCTGGAATACGGTAACCCGTGGGAGTTCAAACGCCACAATACGCGCTACAAAGTGCGCTTTGGTGGCCGTGTTCAGATGGAAGGCAAGAAGATGCGCTGGGTCGAGACCGAAGAGATCCTCGCGGTAGCATACGACCAGATTATCCCGGGCTACGACACTGACGCGACCAATACGCTGCGCCTGTGGAACGCTCAGGCCAGTAGCGCAATCAACCTCGGTAAATTTAACCAGGGCGACTACTTTGCGGCGGTGGAAGATAAAAACCACTCTGAGAACGTCTCCCGCGTACTGTATCCGGATGACTCCACCTATTCCGGGCGCGAGCTGCGTCTGCGCCAGGAGTACTTCCTGGTCTCCTCGACGATCCAGGATATTTTGAGCCGCCATTATCAGCTGCACAAAACCTACGACAACCTGGCGGATAAAATCGCCATTCACCTCAACGATACCCACCCGGTGTTGTCGATCCCTGAGCTGATGCGCCTGCTGATTGATGAGCACAAGTTTAGCTGGGACGATGCGTTTGAGGTCTGCTGCCAGGTGTTCTCGTACACCAACCACACGCTGATGAGCGAAGCACTGGAAACCTGGCCGGTGGATATGCTGGGCAAGATCCTGCCGCGCCATCTGCAAATCATCTTTGAGATTAACGACTACTTCCTGAAGACGTTGCAGGAGCAGTATCCGAACGATACCGGCCTGCTGGGACGTACCTCGATCATTGATGAGTCCAACGGCCGCCGCGTGCGTATGGCGTGGCTGGCGGTGGTGGTCAGCCATAAAGTAAACGGCGTGTCTGAGCTGCACTCCAACCTGATGGTGCAGTCGCTGTTTGCTGATTTTGCGAAAATCTTCCCGACGCGTTTTTGCAACGTCACCAACGGCGTGACGCCGCGCCGCTGGCTGGCGCTGGCCAACCCGCCGCTTTCTGAGGTACTGGATGAGAACATTGGCCGTACCTGGCGAACCGATCTCAGCCAACTCAGCGAGCTGGAACAGCATTGTGATTACCCTCTGGTGAACCAGGCCATACGCCGTGCGAAGCTGGAGAATAAAAAGCGTCTGGCGACGCTTATCGCCCAGCAGCTTAACGTGGTGGTGAATCCGAAATCGCTGTTTGACGTGCAGATCAAGCGTATTCATGAGTACAAACGCCAGCTGATGAACGTGCTGCATGTGATCACCCGCTACAACCGCATCAAGGCCGATCCTGACGCCGAGTGGGTGCCGCGCGTGAATATCTTCGCCGGTAAGGCCGCGTCGGCCTATTACATGGCGAAGCACATCATCCATTTGATCAATGATGTGGCAAAAGTGATCAACAACGATCCGCAGATTGGCGACAAGCTGAAGGTGGTGTTCATCCCGAACTACAGCGTCAGTCTGGCGCAGGTGATCATTCCTGCCGCCGACCTGTCTGAGCAGATTTCACTGGCCGGGACCGAAGCCTCCGGGACCAGTAACATGAAATTTGCGCTGAACGGTGCGTTGACCATCGGTACGCTGGACGGAGCCAACGTCGAGATGCTGGAGCATGTGGGTGCGGAGAATATCTTTATCTTCGGGAATACCGCAGAAGAGGTGGAGGCCTTGCGTAGCAAAGGTTACAAGCCGCGCGAGTATTACGAGAAAGATGAGGAACTGCATCAGGTGCTGACGCAAATTGGCAGCGGGGTCTTCAGTCCTGAAGAGCCGGGACGCTATCGCGACCTGGTGGATTCGCTGATCAACTTCGGTGACCACTATCAGGTGCTGGCGGATTATCGTAGCTATGTCGATTGTCAGGACAAGGTTGATGAACTGTACCGCGAGCCGGAGCAGTGGACCACCAAGGCAATGATTAACATCGCCAACATGGGCTACTTCTCATCGGACAGAACCATCAAAGAGTACGCCGAGAACATCTGGCATATTGATTCGGTGCGGTTGTAACAAGAGATAGGGCTACCTGTAGGCCGGATAAGGCGTTAGCCGCCATCCGGAAAAATGCCCGGTGGTGTTGACGCTTACCGGGCCTACAGGGCGCTCGTTGCCGGGGGCGCTTCGCTTGCCCGGCCTACGTTAATGCACTCTTGTCGGCCGGATAAGGCGTTAGCCGCCATCCGGAAAAATGCCCGGTGGTGTTGACGCTTACCGGGCCTACAGGGCGCTCGTTGCCGGGGGCGCTTCGCTTGCCCGGCCTACGTTAATGCACTCTTGTCGGCCGGATAAGGCGTCAGCCACCATCCGGCATTTTTATCAGGACGCCAGCGACAGCTGGTGTTTTTCAACATACTCCGCCAGCCACTGGGTCATGCGTGCCTGCTGCTCAGCGTTCAGCCACATGCCTTCTTTCGTGCGGCGCCACAGCGCATCGTCGGCGCGGCGTACCCATTCGTGATCGACCAGATACTTCAGCTCTGCCTCATAGAACTCGTGCCCGAAGTCTTCGCCTAACTCAGCAAGCGAGGTCGCTTCGCCGATGATCCATTCGGTGTTGCTGCCGTAGGTGCGCGAATAGTGGCGCGCCAGTGATTCGGTCAGGAACGGATAGCGACGGCGCAGTTTTGCCGCGTAATCTTCGCGATCGCCGCCGATGTCACCGCCAGGCAGGATGCACTCTTTGGTCCATGCCGGACCGATGCCCTGATAGTACGACGACAGTTTTTCCATCGCGTGCTCGGCCAGCTTACGGTAGGTAGTTAACTTGCCGCCGAAGACTGACAGCAGCGGCGCTTTGCCGTTTTCGTCGTGGATATCCAGCGTATAATCGCGGGTAATAGCCTGCGGCGAGTCGGACTCGTCATCGCACAGCGGGCGTACGCCCGAGTAGGTCCAGACGATATCCTCGCGGCCCAGCTGTTTCTTAAAGTGTGCGTTGTAGACCTGCAGCAGATAATTGATTTCGCTGTCGTCAATTTTCACTGCTTTAGGATCGCCTTTGTATTCGACGTCGGTGGTGCCGATAATTGAGAACTCATCCATCCACGGAATGACAAACACAATACGTTTATCTTCGTTTTGCAGGATGTAAGCCTGTTTCTGGGTGTGTACGCGCGGCACCACAATGTGGCTGCCTTTAATCAGGCGGATACCGTAAGGTGAAGGCAGGTGCATACCGTCGTCGAAGAACTCTTTCACCCACGGACCGGTGGCGTTAACCAGGCCGCGAGCCTGCCAGGTGTGTTTCTTGCCGGTATCGATATCTTCCGCTTCGACAATCCACAGACCGTTTTCACGACGAGCGGAGGTGGCGCGAGTACGGGTTAATACTTCCCCGCCTTTACGCACAACCATTTGGGCATTTGCCAAAACCAGTCGTGCATCGTCTACCCAACAGTCAGAATATTCGAAACCGCGCACGATCTCGGGTTTCATCACAGAATCTGCGCCAAAACGCAAACCAGTGGAACTCGGTAAACTGGTGCGTTTGCCCAGATGATCGTACATAAACAGACCAATACGGATCATCCAGGCCGGACGCAGGTGTGGGCGATGGGGCAGACGAAAGCGCATCGGGAAGGCGATATGCGGTGCCATCTTCAACAGGACTTCACGTTCAGCCAGCGCTTCGCTGACCAGACGAAATTCGTAGTGTTCCAGGTAGCGCAGGCCACCGTGGATGAGTTTGGAGCTGGCGGAGGAGGTTGCACAGGCTAAATCCTGCGCTTCCAGCATCAGCACGGATAAACCGCGTCCAGCGGCATCTGCCGCGATACCGGCACCGTTGATGCCTCCACCTATCACAATCAGATCTTTGGTTTCCATGCTGGCCTCTCGCACTTTCGTTATAGCTCATTAATGTTCGTTATCGAGCATAATAGCAAAGAATCGCGCCATTGGTAACATCGGATAAACAATTTACAGTGATACATATAACATTATGGCGTTTACCTGTGCAGGCGACGTACACTGCCAGGTAATATTGGTTACCTGCATAGAAATAATAAGAGAACATCATGGATCAGTTTGAATGTATCAATGTCGAAGAAGCCCATCAGAAGCTGCTGCACGGAACGGCGGTGCTGGTGGATATCCGCGATCCGCAAAGCTATGCCATGGGCCATGCGCCACAGGCGTTTCACCTGACTAACGACACGCTGGGTTCCTTTATGCGTGACCATGATTTTGATACCGTTGTGCTGGTGATGTGTTACCACGGCAACAGCAGTAAAGGTGCGGCACAATATCTGCTTCAGCAGGGGTACGATGCGGTGTACAGCATCGACGGTGGATTCGATGCCTGGCATCGACATTTTCCTGCGGAAGTGACGTTTGGTGCGTAAGCCCGACGCTACAGTGAAGTATGACGGATATAACAAAGATGCAGCCTGAAACGGGTAGTGTCGATATACTGTCCTCTTTTGTGTGGATGAAGCGACAGCAACGATGTTGATGATTACCTCTTTTGCTAACCCCCGCGTGGCGCAGGCCTTTGTTGATTATATGGCGACACAGGGCGTTATCCTGACGATTCAGCAACATAGTCAAACGGATGTCTGGCTGGCGGATGAGTCCCAGGCTGAACGCGTGCGCGCTGAGCTGGCGCGTTTTCTGGAAAACCCAGGCGACCCGCGTTACCTGGCGGCCAGTTGGCAGTCCGGCCAAACCGACAGTGGCCTGCACTATCAACGTTTTCCGTTTCTTGCCACGCTGCGCGAACGCGCCGGACCGGTCACCTGGGTGGTGATGGCCGCGTGTGTGCTGGTGTTTATCGCCATGAATGTGGTGGGCGATCAAACGGTGATGCTGTGGTTAGCGTGGCCGTTCGATCCCTCGCTGAAATTTGAATTCTGGCGTTATTTCACCCACGCTTTTATGCACTTCTCGCTGATGCACATCCTCTTCAACCTGCTGTGGTGGTGGTATCTCGGCGGGGCGGTAGAAAAGCGGTTGGGCAGCGGAAAACTGATCGTTATTACCGTCATCAGCGCCCTGCTGAGCGGCTATGTGCAGCAGAAATTCAGCGGCCCGTGGTTTGGTGGGTTGTCTGGCGTGGTGTATGCGTTGATGGGCTATGTGTGGCTACGCGGCGAACGCGATCCGCAAAGCGGTATTTTCCTGCAGCGTGGTTTGATTCTCTTTGCCTTGATTTGGATTGTTGCCGGTTGGTTCGATCTGTTTGGTATGTCGATGGCGAACGGCGCACATATGGCTGGCCTGGCCGTTGGTCTGGCTATGGCATTGGCAGACACGCTCAATGTGCGAAAACGAACTTGAATGAGAGTGTTGTGATAGCAAACTGTAGGCCGGATAAGCGCTAGCGCCATCCGGCAAAATTCCAGGGAACAATAATGAAACAAACACAACGACATGACGCGATCATTGAACTGGTAAAAAAACAGGGATACGTCAGCACTGAGGAGTTGGTGGAGCATTTCTCCGTCAGCCCACAAACGATTCGCCGGGACCTTAACGACCTGGCCGATCAGAACATGATTTTGCGCCACCACGGCGGCGCGGCGTTGCCATCCAGCTCGGTGAATACCCCCTGGCATGATCGTAAGGCCACGCAGACGGCAGAAAAAGAGCGCATTGCCCGTAAGGTCGCCACGCAGATCCCGAACGGCTCCACGCTGTTTATTGACATTGGTACCACGCCGGAAGCCGTCGCTCACGCGCTGCTGAACCATAGCAACTTGCGTATTGTGACCAACAACCTCAACGTGGCCAATACGCTGATGGTGAAAGAAGATTTCCGCATTATTCTGGCCGGGGGCGAACTGCGTAGCCGCGATGGCGGCATTATGGGCGAAGCCACCCTCGACTTTATTTCACAGTTTCGTCTGGATTTCGGTATTTTGGGGATCAGCGGTATCGACAGCGATGGTTCATTGCTGGAATTTGATTACCACGAAGTCCGCACCAAACGCGCCATTATTGAGAATTCACGGCATGTAATGCTGGTGGTGGATCATTCGAAGTTTGGTCGAAATGCAATGGTGAATATGGGCAGCATCAGCATGGTGGACGCCGTGTATACCGACACCCTGCCGCCTGCGGGCGTGATGCAGGTGATTGCCGACCACCATATTCAGCTGGAGTTGTGCTAAGCCAGCGACAGGCCCGGTAAGCGTTAACGCCTCCGGGCTAATTACACCCCGTACCCCATCATCTTCAACAGTTTTTGCGCATGCTGTACCGCGTCCTGGCGGTGAGCCACGCCGAGTTTTTGGTACAAATTGCGGATGTGCGTTTTGATGGTCGTCGCGGCAACGGCCAGCTCACCGGCGATTTGCTCGTTGCTGTAGCCGGAATAAATCAGTCCTAACACCTGCCATTCGCGCTGGGTCAGCGGACTGGTGCGGATAAGCTCCGGGACTTCGGGATGGGTCAGCAGACGCTCCACGAACCCTTCATCAAAGTGGGCGAATTTGTGGCGGTGATGTTGGTTAATTTCACGCAGAATGCGCTGGGCGCGATGCTGATCGAGTTCCGGTAACGTATTAAGCTGGATTAGCTGGCGTAACTGCTGCGCCATCGCTTCGCCTTCAATCACAAAATGGCTGATAAACCCGGTACGATTTGCCAACTGCAGTGCATCAAGTAACACGCGCTGTGCATCATTTTTGCGTCCAGCCTGCCAGTACAGCTGATTCAGCAACAACAGGTTGCGGTTGAGATCGCTCATCAGGCGCAGGTTACGCGCATTTTCATTGAGTTCTTCCAGCACAATTTCTGCCGGTTCAAATTCACCGAGCAGGATCTGCGCGCGGGCAATGTTACGCCACTGACCTTGCAGGAAGTGGTTGTTGGCAAACTCCGGTTTCGGCGTATGACGCAGCCAGTTGGCGGCCGAATTTTTGTCACCGACCATTTGCCAGTAAATCACGCGGACCTTATCGGCATTGGAGATCCAGTCGCTGTGATAATGTCCGTTGCCCAGCAGGTTTTCCAGACGGTTGAGCAAGCTGCGGGCATTGTCCAGATCGCCTCGCGCCAGCGAACACTGTACCAGCAGTGCCAGACACTGTAGCTGCTGCTGCGGCTGAAAGGTGGAAAGCAGTTCAATGCCGCTGCGGGCAGACGCTTCGGATTCGTCCAGCCGCGCCCAGGCCCACAGGAGCTGCGCGCGGATGCGTACCAGGAATTCATGCATAGGCAGCTGTTCCAGATGCTGCTCTTTCACCAGCTGGAAGGCTTTTTCCTGGGTTTCCCAGGCGGCTTGCAAAAAGCCCTGGGCGAATACCGGACAATCAGCGCATCGTTCATGGAGCGTAATATGGCGCTTTTCAACAGGAAGTGGCGGGTACTGAGATCCACGCTGTCCAGCACTTCATCGACCAGATAATCTGATAAATGGCTGGCATTGATCCCGGCCAGGCGTCGTGCCGACTGGTGCGCGGAATGATTGTTCTGGCGTGCGGAAAGGGCGATCAGCTGTAATGCGGTAGCCCACCCGGCGACGTCATCGCACATGCGGCTGCTTTCCGCCGCTTCAATGGGGGAGGATAAACGTCGATCGAAGAACTGTTTCGCTTCCTGATGGTTGAAGGCCAGCTGTTGGCTGCCGATTTCCAATAGCTGATCGCGCACCCGCAGGTTGGCAATACCCAGCTGCGGTAGGTTACGTGACAGCACCACCAGCGTGAGATTCTCAGGTTGGTGGCGCAGGAAAAAACGCATGGCTTCGTGGATGGCCGGATTAGAGATTAAGTGATAATCATCCACCACCAGGTACAGCGGACGATGCCATTCTGCCAGTTCAATGAAGAGCTGAGCAAACAGTGAGGTCAGGCTGGCGTACTGGCGTTTTTGTACCATGGCTTCACTGGTCGTACAGTGTCCACCGGTCGCCTGTTGAATAGCGGCAATCAAATAGCTGGCAAAGCGTTCCTGCTGGTTATCACCCTCATCCAGTGAGAACCAGCCCAGTTCATTTTTCCCCGCCGCCCACTGTGAAACCAGTGTCGTTTTTCCATAACCAGCAGGACTTGTTACCAGGGCGAGCCTGAAATTGTTCGCGCCGGAAAGTTTAGCCAACAGGCGCTCACGAACCACCGTATGGTCGAGACGAACCGGACGACTTAATTTAGACGGAATCAACATATGTTAGTCACTTCACTGTGTGAAAATGGGGAAAATGATTTTTTTTTGCGCTTCGTAATTAATAGCTATAAGGTCGGCCAGAAAGTCATTTTATGCAAGCTAAGCGGGTTTTTTGTGTGTCTGAATTTGCACTATGTCACAATTCTATACATCTATTGCAATAATTGCTCTTAGGGGCCACAAAGGCCGTGGCGACTGGGTTTGGCGTTATTCTGATGGTCGCGAAAATACCCACTCGTTTTTTATGACTCGTGTATTGTCCGGAGTGTTGTCATGGGTATTCGCGATCGACTTAAAACTTTCGTGTGAAATATCTTAATCACTATATGTATTTCAGGTTAGAAACTGTTTCTCTGTTTACATATTTTTTCTCAACCGTATCCCGCTATTTGATATTGTCTGCTGAGTCCCGTTTGGTTAATGCGAAAAACCTGTCGCATTGGCAGGTATTTTATGTGGGTATTCTGCGTAACGACGAGCAATACCCTCTCCTTTAAGTGGCGGCGATCACATTTTTATGCTCATCCCCGCACCTCCTCCCTCCCTAATCCTCACCAGGATGAGGAAGGTCAACATTGAGCCTGGCAAACTAGCGATAACGTTGTTTATTACCTAAAGGATCTGGAACCTCTATGTCACAGCCAACCTTCAACAAAGATCTCTTTCAGGCGGCCCTGACTCGTCAGTGGCAGCGCTTTGGTTTACTGTCGGCTCACGAAATGACGTCACGTCAGTGGTGGCAGGCCGTGAGTGGGGCGTTGGCTGAATTGCTCAGCGCCCAGCCTGCGGTGAAACCCGCTAAAAACCAGCGCCATGTTAACTACATTTCGATGGAGTTTTTGATCGGTCGCCTGACGGGCAACAACCTGCTAAACCTGGGCTGGTATCAGGGAGTGAGCGATGAGCTGAAAGCGCACGACATCAATCTGACCGACCTGCTGGAAGAAGAAACCGACCCGGCGCTGGGTAACGGTGGGCTGGGACGCCTGGCGGCCTGCTTCCTCGACTCAATGGCAACGGTGGGGCAATCCGCGACGGGCTACGGCCTGAATTACCAGTACGGCCTGTTCCGTCAGTCGTTTGCTGATGGCCAACAGATGGAAGCGCCGGACGACTGGCATCGCGGAAGCTATCCGTGGTTCCGTCATAACGAGGCGCTGGATGTGCAGGTCGGTATTGGCGGCAAAGTTAGCAAAGAAGGTCACTGGACGCCCGGGTTTACCATCACCGGCCAGGCCTGGGATCTGCCGGTGCTCGGTTATCGTAACGGCGTGGCGCAACCGCTGCGTCTGTGGCAGGCCAGCCACGCGCATCCGTTTAACCTGACCAAATTCAACGACGGCGATTTCCTGCGTGCAGAGCAGCAAGGTATCGACGCTGAAAAACTGACTAAAGTGCTCTACCCGAACGATAACCACACGGCGGGCAAGAAGCTGCGCCTGATGCAGCAGTACTTCCAGTGTGCTTGTTCGGTAGCCGATATTCTGCGCCGCCATCACCTGGCAGGGCGTAAGCTGCATCAACTGGCTGATTTCGAAGTCATTCAGCTGAACGACACCCACCCGACCATCGCTATTCCTGAGCTGCTGCGCGTGCTGATTGACGAGCATCAGATGAGCTGGGACGACGCGTGGGCGATTACCAGCAAAACGTTCGCGTATACCAACCATACGCTGATGCCGGAAGCGCTGGAGTGCTGGGATGAGAAACTGATAAAAGCGCTGCTGCCGCGCCATATGCAAATCATCAAAGAGATTAACGACCGCTTTAAGACGTTGGTGGATAAAACCTGGCCTGGCGACGATGCGGTGTGGGCGAAGCTGGCAGTCGTGCACAACAAGCAGGTACGCATGGCGAACCTGTGCGTGGTTAGTGGCTTTGCTGTTAACGGCGTAGCGGCGCTGCACTCTGATCTGGTCGTGAAAGACTTGTTCCCGGAATATCACCAGCTGTGGCCGAACAAATTCCATAACGTGACTAACGGTATTACGCCGCGCCGCTGGATTAAACAGTGCAACCCGGCACTTGCTGCGTTGTTGGATAAATCGCTGAAGAAAGAGTGGGCCAACGATCTTGACCAGTTGATCAACCTGGAAAAATACGCCGACGACGCTAAGTTCCGTCAGCAGTATCGCGACATCAAGCTGGCGAACAAACAGCGCCTGGTGGCGTTTATTAAAGCGCGTACCGGTATTGAGATAACCACCGACGCCATCTTTGATATTCAGATCAAACGTCTGCATGAGTACAAACGCCAGCACCTGAATCTGCTGCATATTCTGGCGTTGTACAAAGAAATTCGTGAGAACCCGCAGGCAGATCGCGTCCCGCGCGTATTCCTGTTTGGCGCGAAAGCGGCACCGGGTTACTACCTGGCGAAGAACATCATCTTTGCTATCAACAAAGTGGCGGAAACCATTAATAACGATCCGCACGTCGGCGACAAGTTGAAGGTGGTATTCCTGCCGGATTACTGTGTCTCAGCGGCGGAAATGCTGATCCCGGCGGCGGATATCTCTGAGCAGATCTCGACGGCGGGCAAAGAAGCGTCTGGTACCGGCAACATGAAGCTGGCGCTGAACGGAGCGTTAACGGTGGGCACGCTGGACGGGGCTAACGTCGAAATCGCCGAGAAAGTGGGTGATGAAAACATCTTTATCTTTGGCCACACCGTGGAAGAGGTGAAGGCGCTGAAGGCGAAAGGCTATGACCCGGTGAAATGGCGCAAGAAAGACAAAGTGCTGGATGCGGTACTGAAAGAGCTGGAAAGCGGCAAATACAGCAACGGTGATAAACACGCCTTTGATCAGATGTTGCACAGCATCGGTAAGCAGGGCGGTGACCCGTATCTGGTGATGGCCGACTTCGCCGCCTACGTTGAAGCCCAGAAGCAGGTTGATGTGTTGTACCGTGACCAGGAGGCCTGGACCCGAGCGGCGATCCTGAATACCGCACGCTGTGGCATGTTCAGCTCGGATCGCTCCATCCGCGATTATCAGGCTCGTATCTGGCAGGCAAAACGCTAATAAGGAACCGCGATGGAAGGCAAACGTCTGGATAATGCCGCGCTGGCGGCGGGGATCAGCCCCAATTACATTAATGCCCACGGTAAACCGCAGTCTATTGGCGCCGATACCAAACGGCGTTTGCTTGACGCCATGCATGCGGTGACTCCGGTGCCAAACGTGATGGTGTATACCGTCGGCAAAAAAATGCCGCTGGCGGTTGAAGGGAGTGGTGAATTTAGCTGGCTGCTGACCACCGAAGACGGTGTGCAGCACAAAGGACATGTCACTGGCGGTAAATCTTTTCACCTTCCGGCGAAGTTGCCGGAGGGGTATCACACGCTCACCCTGACTCAGGACGAAGCGCGCAGCCATTGCCGCATCATCGTCGCGCCAAAACGTTGCTATGAGCCGCAGGCGCTACTGGCCGGGCAAAAGCTGTGGGGTGCCTGCGTCCAGCTTTATACCCTGCGTTCAGAGAACAATTGGGGGATTGGTGATTTTGGCGATCTGAAGGCGATGCTGCCGGAAGTGGCTAAACGCGGCGGGGCGTTTATTGGCCTCAACCCGATCCACGCGCTGTATCCGGCGAACCCGGAGAGCGCCAGCCCGTATAGCCCGTCTTCGCGCCGTTGGCTGAACGTGATCTACATTGATGTGAATGCGGTAGAGGACTTCCGTCTGAGCAAAGCGGCGCAGAGCTGGTGGCAGAAGCCTGCCACGCAGCAAGCCCTGCAACAGGCCCGCGATGCCGAGTGGGTGGATTACACCACCGTGACCACGCTGAAGATGACCGCGCTACGTCTGGCATGGAAAGGGTTCTCTGTGCGTGATGATGAGCAGATGGCGGCATTCCGTCGTTTTGTGGCTCAGGAAGGTGAAAGTCTTTACTGGCAGGCGGCGTTCGACGCGCTGCATGCATATCAGGCGAAAGAAGATGAATCGCGCTGGGGTTGGCCTGCGTGGCCGGAAAACTTCCGGACGGTGGACTCACCGGCGGTGAAACAATTCTGCGCAGAGCACCGCGATGAAGTGGATTTCTACCTCTGGCTACAGTGGCTGGCGTATACCCAGTTTGCTGCCTGTTGGGAAACCAGTCAGGGCTTTGCAATGCCTATCGGGTTGTACCGCGATCTGGCGGTCGGCGTAGCAGAAGGTGGGGCGGAAACCTGGTGTGACCGTGAGCTGTACTGCCTGAAAGCGTCCGTTGGTGCACCGCCGGATATTCTTGGTCCGCTCGGTCAGAACTGGGGCCTGCCGCCGATGGATCCGCATATCATCACCGCGCGCGCCTACGAGCCGTTTATCGAGCTGCTGCGTGCCAATATGCAGAACTGCGGGGCGCTGCGTATTGACCATGTAATGTCGATGCTGCGTTTGTGGTGGATCCCCTACGGCGAAACCGCCGATCATGGCGCCTACGTGCATTACCCGGTCGACGACCTGCTTTCTATTCTGGCGCTGGAAAGTCAACGTCATCACTGTATGGTGATTGGTGAAGACTTGGGTACTGTACCGGTAGAAATTGTCAGCAAGCTGCGTGACAGCGGCGTGTATTCCTACAAAGTGCTCTATTTTGAGAATGACCATGAGAAGAACTTCCGCGCGCCGCAGGCGTACCCGGAACAATCAATGGCAGTCGCGGCGACGCATGACCTTCCTACGCTTAAAGGCTATTGGGACAGCGGTGATCTGACGCTCGGTAAAACGCTGGGGCTGTACCCGGATGAAGTTGTGCTGCGCGGGTTGTATCAGGACCGTGAACTGGCGAAGCAGGGCCTGTTGGATGCGCTGCACAAATACGGCTGTCTGCCAAAACGCGCCGGACACAAGGCGTCGTTGATGTCGATGACGCCGATCCTCAACCGGGGTATGCAGCGCTATATCGCCGACAGCAACAGCGCCCTACTGGGCCTGCAGCCGGAGGACTGGCTGGATATGGCGGAGCCGGTCAATATTCCGGGGACCAGCGACCAGTACAAAAACTGGCGGCGTAAGCTGACGACGACGCTAGAGGCGATGTTTGCCGATGGTGGGGTGAACAAGCTGATTAAGGATTTGGACAAACGGCGAAAAGCTGCCGCGAAGAAGAAGTAAAAAAAAGCCGGGAAAATCCCGGCTTTTTTACATCAGATAGCCATATTTAGCAGCAGGCATCCTACCAGACCGCATACCGAAATAATGGTTTCCAGCATTGACCATGACTTGATGGTCTCGCCGATGGTCAGGTTGAAGTATTCCTTGAACAGCCAGAAGCCCGGATCGTTCACGTGGGAGAAGATGACGGAGCCGGAGCCTACTGCAATAACCATCAGCTCAGGGCTCACGCCGGTCGTTGCAATCAGCGGTGCCACAATCCCACCTGCGGTGATGGCTGCCACGGTAGCAGAACCCAGTGCGATACGCAGTACAGCGGCAATTGACCATGCCATCAGCAGCGGAGAGACGTTGGTTTCATGCATCATAGAGGCGATGTATTTGTCGACGCCGCTATCCACCAGTACCTGTTTGAACGCACCGCCACCGCCGATAATCAGCAGCATCATTGCGATGATCTTGATGGAGGACACCAGCGTGTCGTTAATCTGATCCATCGAACGTCCACGGTTCAGACCAAAGGTGAACATCGCAATCAGAACGGCAATCAGCGTTGCCATGACCGGGTCACCGAGGAACTCTGCAACCGGCAGGAAGGCATGGCCTTTCGGCAGGATCATCTCCGCGATAGCACGCATTGCCATCAGCACGACCGGAACCAGAGAGGTCCAGACGCTGACGCCAAAGCCTGGCATTTCTTCTTCAGTGAAGGTTTTTGCGCTGTACAGACCTTCCGGAATTGGCTTATCAATGCCCTTCAGGAAACGCGCATACACCGGACCCGCCAGAATAACGGTCGGGATCGCCAGAATCGTACCAAACAGCAGGGTTTTACCCATATCGGCGTGGAAAATGGTGGCAATTGCGGTCGGACCCGGGTGTGGCGGCAAGAAGCCGTGGGTCACAGACAGCGCAGCGGCCATTGGCACACCGACATACAGCAGCGGGATGTTTGCGGCGGCAGCGATGGTGAATACCAGCGGCAGCATCAGCACGAAGCCCACTTCGTAGAACAGCGCAAAGCCCACGGTGAAGCCGGTTAATACCACGGCCCACTGGATGTGCTTTTTGCCGAATTTAGCAATCAGCGTGGTGGCAATACGTTGCGCACCGCCGCAGTCTGCCAGCATTTTGCCCAACATGGCGCCAAAACCCATAATCAGGGCGAGGCTACCAAGGGTTCCGCCGACGCCGGCTTTAATTGAACCGATGACTTTATCCAGTGGCATCCCTTGCATCAATCCGACAGCAAGCGCCACCAGGACGAGAGCGATGAAGCCGTTCATTTTGAAACGGATCATCAGGAGGAGTAACAAGATTACACCGATAGCAACGATGACTAATGGCATGATTTACCTGGCCTTTACTTTGTTATGGGTAACGTCAGTGTTTAGATGACAAATTCTGATTGTCCCGACCGGGAACAGAGTTATTACGGCACCAATGCTGATTGCCTTCAAAACTACGTAGTTTAGCTGGCTGTTATGAGTGTTCCAGGTGCGTGCGATAATGATACGGGTAACATGTAGTGATTGAAAATCACCTGGGCAGGCAAAATTTAAATTATGAGAGGCAGGTCAAATTATAGGGGGATTATTGCAGGACATATGCGGAGAAATGCAGGGGTGTAGGCCGGATAACGCGTTTACGCTGCCATCCGGCATCAATGCCCGATGACGACGCTGATGCGTCTTATCGGGCCTACGGATACTCTACAGGTTCGGGAGCTAGTAGTAAGAGTGCTCGCCGCGCTGGTGTTCGGTCAAATCGCGAACGCCTTTCAGCTCCGGGAATTCAGCCAGCAGCTGCTTCTCGATGCCTTCTTTCAGTGTGACATCGACCATTGAACAGCCGTTACAACCGCCACCGAATTGCAGAATTGCGTAGCCTTCGTCGGTGATTTCCATCAAGGAGACACGGCCACCGTGGCCAGCCAGCTGTGGGTTAATCTGCGACTGCAGCATGTACTCCACGCGTTCCATCAGCGGTGCGTCATCAGACACTTTACGCATTTTCGCATTAGGTGCTTTCAGGGTCAGCTGGGAGCCTAACTGGTCGGTAACAAAATCAATTTCTGCCTCTTCCAGGTACGGTGCGCTCAGTTCATCAACGTAAGCGGTCAGCAGGTCAAATTTAATGGCGGTGTCGGTTGCTTCCACGGCGTCCGGCGGGCAATAAGAAACGCCGCATTCAGCGTTAGGCGTGCCGGGATTAATCACAAATACGCGAATTTGTGTCCCTTCTTCCTGATTTGCCAACAGTTTGGCAAAGTGCGCTTGTGCAGCATCGGAAATATGGATCATAGTAATGGCCTAATAGTTGACTATTTTACTTGGTTATAATACGCCCATCATCGAGGCTCTACAAGGTTCGACACAGGCACCATACCTGGACAGTCGCCGCGCCGTTGCGTAAAAGCAGCTGCGCGATCTCCGCGACGGTACTTCCGGTAGTGACGACATCATCCACAACAACCATATGGAGTCCCTGCACCGGCAATTCAAGGCGAAACGCATTTTTCAGGTTGCGTTTGCGTAATCGGGCGCTGAGATGGTGCTGTGTGGCGGTGGGGCGAGTTCGTGTGATGGCCTGACCGTCCCAGTCGCAGCCCAGCCAGCGTGCCAGTGAGCGACACAGTAAGTCACTTTGATTAAATCCCCTGCGCCAATGGCGGCGTTGCCAGAGTGGAACGCTAATCAGCCGATCCGGCAGGGGAAGGCCACGGGTACGGCGAGCCTGCAATACCTCCAGCAACATCAAGCGCGACAGTGCGGGGGCGATGTCACTACGCCGGGAAAACTTCAGCTGGTGGATAAGCCCGCTCAGCGGCGGCACGTAGTCACTGACCGCGATCAGTCGCTGCCACGGCGGCGGCTTTTGCAGGCAGCGTCCGCAGGGAATATCGGGGTGGGCGGCGGGCAGCCCGCACTGTGGGCACAGGCAGACATGTTGACACGTCGCACGCGTGCAAACGGAACACATTCCCCAGTGCCCGAGCATTAACGGCATTCGGCATAGCCAGCACAATCCTGGTACTGTTAGCATAGGTTCATCCTTGTTGGTCAAAAGAGAACAGTAACTGATGAATGACATCTGGTGGCAGACCCGGGGTTCGGGAAATTGCCATCTTGTGCTGCTGCACGGATGGGGACTGAATGCGGAAGTCTGGCATTGCATAAGTGAGGAATTAAGCTCGCATTTTACGCTGCACCTGGTTGATTTACCGGGATTTGGGCGCAGTCAGGGTTTTGGTGCGATGCCGCTGGAAGAAATGGCGGAGTGCGTTTTGCAACAGGCTCCGGAGAAAGCCATCTGGCTGGGCTGGAGTCTGGGCGGATTGGTGGCGAGTCAGGTGGCGTTGACCCATCCTGAGCGCGTGCAGGCGCTGGTTACCGTCGCCTCTTCGCCATGCTTTAGCGCACGCGATGAGTGGCCTGGTATTAAGCCCGAAGTGCTGGCGGGCTTCCAGCAGCAGCTTAGCGAAGACTTCCAGCGGACGGTGGAGCGTTTCCTGGCACTGCAAACGATGGGGACGGAGACGGCGCGTCAGGATGCGCGAGCGCTGAAGAAAACGGTGCTGGCGTTACCGATGCCGGATGTGGCGGTGCTGAATGGTGGGCTGGAGATCCTGAAAATGGTCGACCTGCGTGAGCCGCTCTGCGCCCTGGACATGCCGTTCCTGCGTTTGTACGGCTATCTCGATGGTCTGGTGCCGCGTAAAGTCGTGCCGATGCTGGATGCACTGTGGCCGCAGAGTGAGTCGTTGATATTCGCCAAAGCGGCACATGCGCCGTTTATTTCGCATCCTGCTGAGTTCTGTGCCGCGCTGGTGGCGTTGAAGCAGCAGATCTAGCGCTGTATCCCGCTCGGGGATTGGGGGCTATTTGTAGGCCGGATAAGCGTAGCGCCATCCGGCCTATTGCAACAGGTTAGCGTAATGCCCACCATTCGCGCAGACAGGCTTTCCCTTCAGGGCAACTCTTGCAGCTTCCAGAAAGACATCCGTCGGCATCTTCCTGAATACGCACGGCTTTACCCATCTGTTCTAACTGATTCAGCATGGCGTCAATCATCGGCTGCGGGGTGTGCAGCGTATGGCTGATTTGTGTTGCTTCCATACGCCCCCGCAGAGCCAGTAAATCACGTACCTGAATAAGCGATGCCATCATTCACCGCCTAGTGGCAATCGCCGGTGGTGCTGGCACAGCAGGAACTTGGCGTCTTATTGGTCGCCAGCAGTTCGATATCTACCCGACTGCGTGCGCGGCGCAGCATTCCCAGCAGCACGATGTTAAACAGAATGACGGTTAAAATGCACACCAGACTGTAGGTCGGATGCTCTTTGTAGCTGACCGTCTGGTAAAACAGCGTCGACAGAGAGTAGGCGATGTTCAGTCCCCACAGAATGGAGAAGCCCATCCAGCCACGGCTGGATTCACGAGCAATAGCGCCCATTACCGAAATGCACGGGACATACAGCAGCACGAAAATCAGGTAACTGTACGCGGCGGCGGCGCTGCCGAACTTCGCACCCATCACGCCCATTGCGCCGGTTGCCATCTCACCGTCGCCTTTGCTGGCTTCGATAGGGTTAGCCAGCACGCTCAGGCTGAAGGTGTCTTTCAGACTTTGCCAGGTTTCACCCAGCGCACCTGCCAACTCGTCACCGAGGTTGAACTCGGCCGGGTTGAACTCTTCTTCCTGAATATTTTCAGCGGTATAGAGCGTATTCAGCGTACCGACAACCACTTCTTTTGCCATGGCTCCGGTGAACAGACCCACGGTGGCCTGCCAGTTATCTTCGTGTACGCCAATCGGTTTGAAGATAGGGGTGATTACGCGACTGACGGACGCCAGCGCCGAGTCGTTGATGTTATCGACGATTTTTCCGCTCAGGGAGAAGCTGTTAAACGCGCTGAGGAAAATACTGACGATGATGATGACTTTACCGGCGCGCAGGACAAAGCCTTTCAGGCGCTGCCAGGTCTGAATGACCAGGCTTTTCACGTGCGGTACATGGTAAACCGGCAGCTCCATCACGAACGGTGTGGCTTCGCCACGCATAATGGTGTGCTTGAGCATCAGGCCGGTCAGTACCGCCATGACGATACCCAGTACGTACAATGAGAAGACGGCCAGCGCGCCGTTCTGGCCAAAGAACGCCGCAGCAAACACGGCGAAAATCGCCAGACGCGCACCGCAGGACATAAACGGCGCCATCATGATGGTCATCAGACGTTCACGCGGTGCATCCAGCGTGCGTGCGCCCATCACGGAAGGGACGTTACAGCCGAAGCCGACAATTAGCGGGACAAACGATTTACCCGGTAATCCCAGAGCCTGCATCAAACGGTCCATCACAAACGCAGCACGCGCCATATAGCCGGAGTCTTCGAGGAACGAGAGGAACAGGTACATCATGCCTATTTGCGGCACCAGCGGCAGCACGGTGTTAATCCCGCCGCCAAGACCCTGCGCCAGGAAGATGGTTAACCAGTCCGGGAAGTGCAGGGTGTAGCCAATCC
Organism: Citrobacter sp. wls829; assembly: GCF_005280825.1. Classification (NCBI taxonomy): domain Bacteria; kingdom Pseudomonadati; phylum Pseudomonadota; class Gammaproteobacteria; order Enterobacterales; family Enterobacteriaceae; genus Citrobacter; species Citrobacter sp. wls829. Next base: position 69,835 of record NZ_SZWP01000056.1, on the reverse strand, counting down.
ACTGAATACCATGGATAAAGAGTGCCACGGAACCGACGTCAAACAGCGGCTGCAGCGCGCCCCCGATGTTAATGGCGAGCAGGAACATCAGGTACATCACGAACAGAAATACTGGCAGGCCGAGGAAGCGGTTAAGTACGACCTTATCGACCGCGGTGGTGAAGCGGCTTGGCTCTGCGGTCAGGGTGTTGCTGACGGTATCGCAGATGGCGGCAATGCACTGGTAACGTGCATCAGCAATATGCAGCGCCGGATCGTCCATTGTTTCACTCAGGCGAGTCAGCGCGGCATCCAGATTTTGTGCCGCATCACCCGCGTAGGCACGGCTGTAGATATCGCCTTCCAGCATCTGCAGGCCGAGCCAGCGACGTTGTTGCTGCGGCATCTCTTTGGCCATCGCGTCAGCCAGAGACTCGGCTTCACGCAGCAGCGGTTGGGCATAATGTACCAGCTCGACGGTGTCGTTTTCTTTGTAGCGATCGATAGCCAGCTTCAGTGCTTCAATCCCGCGACCACGGGTTGAGACCAGCGGCACCACCGGGCAGCCCAGACGGGCGGAAAGGGCATCGATATCAATCCGGATTTGCTGCTTCTCAGCAATGTCCAGCATGTTCAGCGCGACGATGCAGGGGATCCCCAGTTCAAGCAGTTGCAGCGTCAGGTAGAGGTTACGCTCGAGGTTTGAGGCATCAACCACGTTGATCAGCAGGTCAGCGTCGCCGCTTAAGATATAGTGACAGGCAATTTGCTCATCGAGGGAGGTCTGCGATGAGATGGTCGTCAAAGAATAGGTGCCGGGTAAATCCACCAGCGTAACCTGATGGTCAGTTGTCGAGAAATGACCTTCTTTGCGCTCAACGGTAACGCCAGCCCAGTTACCCACACGCTGACGCGCGCCGGTAAGCTGATTGAATAATGTTGTCTTGCCGGAATTAGGATTACCAATTAAACCAATGGTTAGTTTTTTCATTTTTATAGACTCACTGTATTAACAGGAAACCGCTTCCACTTCTAATAACGCCAGATCTTTTTTCCGCAACACCAGGCTGACTCGGCGTGTTTCAATATGGATAGGATCGCCTAATGGGGCGACGCGAACCACATTGAACGATGAGCCTGGCAGCATGCCGAGCGACAAGAGCTTCTGCCGGTACGCCGGGCTGATATCACGAGAAAAACCGGTAATTTTCCAAGCAGTGTCTGGAGTGAATTGCATAGGGACCTACTTATATCTCGCTAACTGGATGATTACCTCATGGGGCGAAAGGCGGCATGAGACCAGATGATTAGCCAACGAAGGAAAGAGTAAATAATCAACAAAACAATGATAATGAGAATGGTTTCTATCATCAATAGAATAAATGTGACGGAATGTTGGATTGGCGAATAATTTGAGTCAATTTTGATATGGCTCAACATTTATTCAGGTCTGACACGAATGATTCGAGGGAGAAACTATTGGAATTTATTAATGTTTAATTAAGGTTTCAGCTGTTAATAAAGTGATAAATATATTGTGACGGAAAGCGATAAATATATTAAATAGGCCGGATGGCAACGCTCGCGCGTCTTATCCGGCCTACAAGTTAATTACGACAAGTTGGCCGGCTAAGGTGTTTACACTGCCATCCGGCACACGCGTCACACTAGCGCTTTTTACCCATTGCCGCCGCCAGTGCATCCATCATCGCACTGTTACCGGCTGACTGCGCCTCACGACCACGGGGTTTTGCGGCTTTAGGCGCCGGGCGGTTACCCTGTGTGCGCTCGTTGTTGCCACCGCCGCCGCGACGGGCATTGGTTTCACCCGGCTGTTCGTCCAGACGCATGGTCAGGGCGATACGCTTACGCGGTAGATCAACCTCCAGCACTTTCACCTTCACAATGTCGCCGGCTTTTACCACGGTGTGCGGGTCTTCAACGAATTTGTTCGATAACGAGGAGATATGCACCAGACCGTCCTGATGAACGCCGATATCGACAAACGCACCAAAGTTGGTGACGTTGGTGACTGCGCCTTCCAGAATCATGCCCGGCAGCAGATCGTTCATGGTTTCTACGCCGTCAGCAAACTGTGCGGTTTTGAACTCAGGACGCGGGTCACGACCCGGTTTTTCCAGCTCTTTGATGATGTCGGTTACGGTCGGCACCCCGAAGCGCTCGTCGGTAAAGTCGGCTGCTTTCAGGTTACGCAATTCAGTGCTGTTGCCCATCAGGTCGCGCAGCGACTGCTCGGTGGCGGCCAGAATGCGTTCCACTATCGGATAGGCTTCCGGGTGAACGGTTGAGGCATCCAGCGGGTTATCGCCGTGGTTAATGCGCAGGAAGCCCGCGCACTGCTCAAAGGCTTTAGGCCCCAGACGGCTGACTTTTAGCAACTGTTGACGGTTCTGGAACTGACCGTTCTCATCACGCCAGGCAACAATGTTCTGCGCCATCATGCGGGTTAAACCGGCTACGCGAGTCAACAGCGGAACGGAGGCGGTATTCAGATCAACGCCGACGGCGTTTACGCAGTCCTCGACTACCGCATCCAATTTACGGGCAAGCTGGGTCTGGCTAACGTCGTGCTGGTACTGGCCGACACCGATCGATTTCGGGTCGATTTTCACCAGCTCGGCCAGCGGATCCTGCAGACGGCGGGCAATAGACACCGCACCGCGCAGGGAAACGTCGAGATCCGGGAACTCCAGCGCCGCCAGTTCAGAAGCAGAGTACACCGAGGCCCCGGCTTCGCTGACGATCACTTTTTGCGCGGTCACTTTCGGGAACTGTTTCTGCACGTCGAGGAAGAAGCGTTCGGTCTCACGCGATGCGGTACCGTTGCCAATCGCCACCAGCTCAACGTTGTATTTTTCGCACAGCGCGGCCACAGCAACGGCGGCTTTGGCTGCCTGTCCGGTATGCGGATAAATGGTGTCGGTCGCCACCAGCTTGCCGGTCCCGTCAACAACCGCGACCTTCACGCCGGTACGCAGACCAGGATCGAGACCCATAGTGGCACGCAACCCGGCCGGAGCGGCCATCAGCAGGTCGTGCAGGTTGCGGGCAAAGACGTTAATGGCCTCATCTTCCGCACGTTCGCGCACGGTGCCCATCAGTTCGGTTTCGAGGTGCATCAGCACTTTGATGCGCCATGTCCAGCTGACAACGCCTTTACGCCAGCTGTCCGCCGGTGCGTTGTTCAGGCGCAGACCCAGATGATCGCGGATAATCTGCTCGCCGTGGCTCTCTTTTGGCGGCTCATCGAACTGCGGGTCAGCATTCAGAGAAAGCTGCAGCACGCCTTCGTTACGCCCGCGGAACATCGCCAGTGCTCGGTGAGAAGGAACGGTGGAAATAGGTTCGTGGTGATCGAAGTAGTCGCGGAATTTGGCGCCTTCCTCTTCTTTCCCGCTCACTACGATGGAAACCAGATGGGCGTTCTTCCACAGGTAATCACGGACTTTTGCCAGCAGCGCGGCGTCCTCGGCAAAACGCTCCATCAGAATGTAGCGCGCGCCGTCGAGCGCGGCTTTGGTATCCGCCACGCCGTTTTCGGCATTGAGGTATTTGGCTGCTTCGGTTTCTGGGTCGTGAGAGGGATCGTTCCACAGCAGGTCGGCCAGCGGCTCAAGACCCGCTTCAATGGCGATTTGCCCACGGGTGCGGCGTTTAGGTTTGTATGGCAGGTAGAGGTCTTCGAGTTCGGTCTTACTTAACGTGCCGTTGATCGCTTTCGCCAGATCGTCGGTCAGTTTGCCTTGCTCGCCGATAGATTTGAGGATCGCCTGACGGCGGTCTTCCAGTTCCCGCAGATATCCCAGACGGGTCTCCAGATTACGCAGCTGCGTGTCATCCAGACCGCCGGTGATTTCCTTACGATAACGTGCGATAAACGGCACGGTGTTCCCTTCATCAAGCAGGCGAACGGCAGCTTCTACCTGTTCAGCACGAGCCTGAATTTCACCTGCGATAATGCGGCAGAAAGAATCATTCATCATGGATAGCTTCGTCTTTAGGATAAAAATCAGGGGATAGTTATACGGATTGACTGGCAAAAATGCCAGCCATCAGCAGGGGCTTCGGATTGTTCCGTCTTATTTAACGTACTCAATCTCATTCACGTACCAGCTTGCTTCTCCGCCAGGGGTGTTCACTACCGCGAGATCGCCGACCTCTTTTTTGAGCAGGGCGCGCGCCATCGGTGAGTCGATAGAGATGTAATCCTTACGGCCAAAGATTTCATCGTAGCCGACAATGCGAAATTTGCGGATGTCGCCGTCATCATTTTCAATCTCAACCCATGCGCCAAAGAACACTTTTCCTTCCTGCTGAGGGGAGTAATCGACAATTTTTAGATTCTCCATGCACTTGGTCAAATAACGGACGCGTCTGTCGATCTCGCGCAGGCGCTTTTTATTATACTGGTAGTCAGCGTTTTCGCTGCGGTCACCCAGACTGGCGGCCCAGGTCACTTTCTTGGTGACTTCCGGGCGCTCTTCACGCCAGAGGTAATTCAGCTCTTGTTTGAGTTTTTCATACCCTTCACGGGTTATCAGGGGCGTTTTCATCTTATTGTTTTACCTTGATTCTGTGATGATGCGCACAATTGGTATTACGTGAGCATATCAACAGAATAAATAATGTATTACGAGAAACATTGTATACTTAAGCTGCTGTTTAATATGCTTTGTAACAATTTAGCCTGGAATTCATACCAGAATTTGCTGGTTACTCAGGTGAGCTTTCTTAAGAATACACACTTACAATTGTTGCGAACCTTTGGGAGTAATAACAATGCAAGAGAACTATAAGATTCTGGTGGTCGATGACGACATGCGCCTGCGCGCGCTACTGGAACGTTATCTGACCGAGCAGGGCTTCCAGGTTCGAAGCGTCGCAAACGCTGAGCAGATGGATCGTCTGCTGACCCGTGAATCCTTCCACCTTATGGTACTGGATTTGATGCTGCCAGGTGAAGATGGTCTGTCGATTTGCCGCCGCCTGCGTAGCCAGAGCAACCCAATGCCGATCATTATGGTGACGGCGAAGGGGGAAGAGGTTGACCGTATCGTTGGGCTGGAAATCGGCGCTGACGACTATATCCCGAAACCGTTTAACCCGCGTGAACTGTTGGCGCGTATTCGTGCCGTACTGCGTCGTCAGGCAAATGAACTGCCGGGCGCGCCGTCTCAGGAAGAAGCGGTTATCGCTTTTGGTAAGTTCAAACTGAACCTCGGCACCCGTGAGATGTTCCGTGAAGATGAACCTATGCCGCTGACCAGCGGTGAATTTGCCGTGCTGAAAGCGTTGGTCAGTCACCCGCGTGAGCCGTTGTCCCGCGATAAGCTGATGAACCTGGCCCGTGGTCGCGAGTACTCCGCGATGGAACGTTCTATTGACGTGCAGATTTCCCGTCTGCGTCGTATGGTGGAAGAAGATCCGGCACATCCACGTTATATTCAGACCGTATGGGGTCTGGGCTACGTCTTTGTCCCGGACGGTTCTAAAGCATGAGGCGAATGCGCTTCTCGCCACGAAGTTCGTTTGCTCGCACGTTATTGCTCATCGTCACCTTGCTGTTCGCCAGCCTGGTGACGACTTATCTGGTGGTGCTGAACTTCGCGATCCTGCCGAGCCTCCAGCAGTTTAATAAGGTCCTGGCTTACGAAGTCCGTATGCTGATGACCGATAAACTGCAGCTGGAGGACGGCACGCAACTGGTCGTGCCTCCCGCATTCCGCCGGGAAATTTACCGTGAGCTGGGGATTTCCCTCTATTCCAACGAAGCCGCTGAAGAAGCGGGGTTGCGTTGGGCGCAGCACTATGAATTCTTAAGTCATCAGATGGCGCAGCAGCTGGGTGGTCCGACGGAAGTTCGCGTTGAGGTCAACAAAAGCTCGCCGGTCGTGTGGCTGAAAACCTGGCTGTCTCCGAATATCTGGGTTCGCGTTCCTCTCACTGAAATTCATCAGGGCGATTTCTCGCCGCTGTTCCGCTATACGCTGGCGATCATGCTGCTGGCAATCGGTGGTGCATGGCTGTTTATTCGTATCCAGAACCGGCCGTTGGTGGATCTGGAACATGCGGCGTTGCAGGTGGGTAAAGGCATTATTCCGCCGCCACTGCGCGAATATGGTGCCTCTGAGGTGCGCTCGGTGACCCGAGCCTTCAACCATATGGCGGCGGGCGTGAAGCAGCTGGCCGATGACCGAACGCTGCTGATGGCCGGGGTAAGCCACGATTTACGTACGCCGCTGACGCGTATCCGCCTGGCGACCGAGATGATGGGGGAAGAAGACGGCTACCTTGCGGAGTCCATCAATAAGGACATCGAAGAGTGTAACGCCATTATCGAACAGTTTATCGACTATCTGCGCACCGGGCAGGAGATGCCGATGGAGATGGCGGATCTGAACGCGGTGTTAGGAGAAGTCGTTGCGGCAGAAAGCGGTTATGAACGTGAGATTGATACCGCGCTGCAGCCTGGCCTCATTCAGGTGAAGATGCATCCGCTGTCGATCAAACGCGCGGTTGCCAATATGGTGGTCAATGCTGCCCGCTATGGTAATGGCTGGATTAAGGTTAGCAGTGGCACAGAGCCACATCGCGCCTGGTTCCAGGTCGAGGATGATGGTCCGGGCATCAAGCCGGAGCAGCGTAAGCATCTGTTCCAGCCGTTTGTACGCGGCGACAGTGCCCGTAGTACCAGCGGTACCGGTCTGGGCCTGGCGATCGTGCAGCGCATCATCGATAACCATAACGGCATGCTGGAAATCGGCACCAGCGAACGCGGTGGGCTGTCGATTCGCGCCTGGCTTCCGGTTCCTGTCTCCCGTGTGCCGGGAACAACCAAAGACGCATAAAAAAGGGAGGCGAAAGCCTCCCTCTGTTTATGGGGTAAACAGTAAAACCTCTGGCTTAAATTGCTTTTAATTGATTAATTATAAATGGGTTTTTTTGAATTAATAAAAGCAGTTTTCTTGGTGCTCCAGTGGGTTGGCGTCGTTTCGTTTCCCAGCTTTTAACCAGGTCATAACTCACACCAACCGCTATGGCAAAATCCTGTTGGCGTAACCCTGTTGCTTCGCGGATGGCTTTAACATCAATTTCGCTAAAAGTATGCACATGTTCAGGTTTAGGTGTTTCTTCACCTTTCTCTATACGTACCATTTCTTCTGCACTGGCCAGCAAATCGGCAAATAATTCGTCTTTCATTTTGGCCTCACCACACCGGATCGCGGTGTCCTGATGATTAAAATTCTCATAATTAAATCAGCATATCGGATAAGTGCATTAAAACTCTTTTTTGCTCTTCGGTTAAATCATCCTGTTCATTCTTAGGATAGAGCAAAGCCAGATAGATTCGACCTTTACGCGTCACGTTGTAATAGATAACCCGAATACCGCTGCGCTTACCCATACCAGAGCGACTCCAGCGAATTTTTCTGAATCCCCCCGTACCAGCGATAGTATCCCCTGCCTCAGGGTTTTCAATAAGCGCCTCTTGAAAGGCACGAAACTCATCGTCAGGTAAAAGTAACGGACGGCGTTTACTAAATCCCTGTAGCTCAATAAATGTGAACATGGCGCTTCCTGCGCATGGGGCTAATAGTACAAATTATAGGTGTACAGAGTACATTTTAAAAGAGTAAATACAATAAAAAGCCCCTTATCCTTTCAGATAAGGGGCTATATAACGAATCAAAAATTACAGCTTCGGACCGGCGCTGACTAACGCGGCGCCCGCTGGGGTATCGGTATACTTCTCGAAGTTTTCGATAAACAGTTTCGCCAGCGCATTGGCTTTTTCCTGCCACTGTTCTGGTGACGCGTAGGTATTACGCGGATCGAGAATACGTGTGTCTACGCCCGGCAGTTCGGTTGGGATCGCCAGGTCAAACATCGGCAGACGGAACGTTTCTGCGTCATCCAGAGAACCGTTCAGGATGGCATCGATAATGGCGCGGGTATCTTTAATCGAGATACGTTTGCCGGTACCGTTCCAGCCGGTGTTAACCAGATAGGCCTGTGCGCCAGCAGCCTGCATGCGTTTCACCAGCACTTCTGCGTACTGCGTCGGGTGCAGTGACAGGAAGGCCGCACCGAAACAGGCAGAGAATGTTGGGGTCGGTTCAGTCACGCCGCGCTCGGTTCCAGCCAGTTTGGCGGTGAAGCCAGACAGGAAGTGGTACTGGGTTTGATCTGCGGTCAGACGGGATACCGGTGGCAGAACGCCAAACGCATCGGCGGTCAGGAAGATAACCTTGGTGGCATGGCCCGCTTTTGACACTGGTTTAACGATATTATCGATGTGATAAATCGGGTAGGAAACGCGGGTATTCTCGGTTTTAGAACCGTCATCGAAGTCGATAGAACCATCTTCACGTACGGTGACGTTTTCCAGCAGCGCATCGCGGCGAATCGCATTGTAGATTTCTGGTTCTGCATCTTTAGACAGCTTGATGGTCTTCGCGTAGCAGCCGCCTTCGAAGTTGAACACACCGTCGTCGTCCCAGCCGTGCTCATCATCGCCAATCAGGCGACGTTTCGGGTCGGTAGACAGCGTGGTTTTACCGGTACCGGACAGGCCAAAGAACACCGCCACATCACCTTTTTCACCGACGTTTGCCGAGCAGTGCATGGAGGCAATGCCTTTCAGCGGCAGCAGGTAATTCATCACGGAGAACATGCCTTTTTTCATCTCTCCGCCGTACCAGGTCCCGCCAATTAACTGAATACGTTCAGTCAGGTTGAAAGCCACGAAGTTCTCAGAGTTTAGCCCCTGTTCTTTCCACTGCGGGTTGGTGCATTTCGCACCGTTCATCACGATAAAATCAGGTTTAAAATCAAGCAGTTCTTCATCGCTTGGGCGGATAAACATGTTTTTAACGAAATGTGCCTGCCAGGCGACTTCGGTAATAAAGCGCACTGAAAGGCGGGTATCGGCGTTCGCGCCGCAGAATGCATCAACGATAAACAGGCGTTTGCCTGAGAGTTGCTGGGTGACTAATCCTTTCAGGTGCTGCCAGGTTTCCTGGGAAAGCGGTTTGTTGTCGTTCTTACCTTTACCCTTGTCGGACCACCAGAGCGTATCTCGCGTGGTGTCGTCACGGACAATGTACTTATCCTTTGGTGAACGCCCGGTAAAGATACCGGTATCAACAGCAACGGCGCCCAGATTCGTTAACACTCCGCGCTCGTAGCCTTCCAGATTTGGATCAAGCTCTTCCTGGTACAGCAGGTCGTAGCTGGGATTGTAAACGATATCCTGAACGTCATTGATACCATAAGCCTCGAGATCTTGCGGGGTTAAACTGTTGTTCACACGCATTTCACTGCTCCTTAGCCAATATGTATTACCTGGAATAGTAAGGTTTTTTAGGGATTGTTAACCGCGACAAGGCTCATAGATTTACGCATCCGGCAAAATCACAGATAACTGAATACGCTGCGACTCCTGTCGCAAATAGGCGGATATTATGGCAGGAAACCCTTTTTTGTTGTGGAAAATGTTCTTAAAACGTTAATGGAGAGTATATTTGGCGGGAATCTTGTGAGTGTAATCGCATTCATGTAGGAAAATAACGTAACTCAAACATATGAAATATCGATTCACGTCGCGTTGTGAGGGGCTGAAAGACACCGGTAAGTGCCAATAATTGTGATGTTGATGCGATAATGATCTTTTCCCTTCATTCTGGATTACGACATGGACAGTGTTGAGCTTTCACGTACGACCCGCTGGGGCATGATGTTTATTGGCCTGCTGCAAGGCGTAGTGTGTTACCTGCTGATGACTTACCTCATCCCCCATAACAGTAGCTGGCTGTTCTATGGAATGCCTGTAACGATAGCGCTGACGTCGGCGATTCTGCTTTCTGTGGTCTCGTTTAAACAGCGCGCGCTGTGGTGCTGGATGGCGGTGATCTTCTGCGTTGTACTGGCGATGAGCATCTGGTTGAAGGGGCACGTTGCAGGAGGGAACCGGTGGAATGAGGATGAGATTTTCTTTGTCTACGGTTGGCGGCTCTTTCTCATGGCTATGCTGGCGTTACCCTGGATCCAGTACCAACTCCATGCGCGTACCGACCAGGCGCGCTATCCGCAGTTTTACAGCCAGATATGGCTGAATGTTCTGACATTGCTGATCGTCTTTGTCGCCAACGGCCTGTTCTGGATGGTCCTCCTGCTGTGGAGCGAGATGTTTAAGCTGGTCGGTATTCCCTTTTTTAACACGCTATTCTTTGAGACCGACTGGTTTGGTTATGTAACGTTTGGCCTTATTACCGCGCTGGCGGTGATTCTGGCACGTACGCAGTCACGCCTGGTGACGGCGGTACAAAAGCTTCTGACGTTGATCGCCACGGGTCTGTTGCCTCTGGTCACGTTGTTAGCGCTGATGTTTATGCTGACATTACCCTTTACCGGTCTGGAGGCGATTTCGCAACGGGTGTCTGCGGCGGGGCTGATGTCGACGCTGACGTTGCTGCTCCTGCTATTGATGGTCGTTGTGCGCGAGCCGCAAAAACGCGACTTACCCTATCCAGGGGCATTACGTTATCTGATTAACACCTCACTTCTCGTCGCCCCAGTTTATATGTTGATAGCCAGCTGGGCGCTCTGGGTCCGCGTCAATCAGTATGGCTGGACGCCTGAGCGTCTGCATGGTGCGCTGATCATCGCAGTGCTGCTGGTTTGGTCATTCGGCTACATGGCGAGCATTATGCGCCGCGGACACAATCCACTGGAAATTCAGAGCAAAGTCATCCTCGGTGTTTCGTTACTGTCTCTGGGACTGTTGATTCTGCTGACATCGCCGGTCATTGACGTCTGGCGTATTAGCGTCAACAGCCATATGGCCCGTTATCATAGTGGCCAAATTTCACCGGATCAGGTCAGCCTGTACATGTTGCGTAATAGCGGAAAACCGGGGCGTGCTGCGTTGGAGGCGTTACAAAAAGATGACGCTTTCACTAAGGACAGTAAGCGCAGACGTGATTTAAACGCCATTCTACGCGGGAACCTCGATCCCATGCGGGAACTGACCACAACGCAACTGGCACCGATGGTGATGATTGCGCCGGGTAGCAAAAAACCCGATGACGCATTCTGGCGGTTTGTAAAACAGCAAAGCTACCGCATTAACTCCTGTGTTGAGCAGGATGCATGCGTGCTAGTGAATCAGGATCTTAACGCAGATGGTCAGCCGGAGCAGGTGCTCTATGCTTTTGGTGAGGGGGAAAGTCTGATCTTTGGCATGAAGGAAAAGCAATGGTCTTTGCTCGGCGCAGCCCAGTTACCTGAAGGATTCACGAAAGCGACGCTTTTGCAGGCGGTGGAAAATCACAGGCTGACTACAGCACCCAGAATCTGGCGGGATATCACTCTCGATGGGGAACGGTTAGAGATTAACTACTACGCGGAGTAAACGCTGGAATAAGTCGCCCGGCAGAATGGACTGTCTGCCGGGCAATGAACTTAATGTACTTGTGGGTCAGCAGGGGATGCGTTGTTGCGGATCTCAGCAATATCCATCGCGTTAAACAGATAATGGCTCGCGCAGTAATCGCAATTCATATCGATCTCGCCTTCTTCAGCCAGAATGCTGTCCACTTCTTCGTCCGGCAGGGTTCTTAGCGCATCTGCACAACGCTCACGTGAACAGGTGCATTTGAACACCACGTCCTGCGGATCGTACAGGGTCACCTCTTCTTCGTGATACAAACGCCACAGCACATCATTTGCTGGCAGCGTCAGCAGCTCTTCGGCTTTAATGGTTTCCGTCAGCGTGGCGAGGTGGGTAAAATCATCGGCCTGCGCGTCTTGTGCTGGCATCACCTGCAACAGCATACCGCCTGCTGCTGGCTTGCCATCGACGTCGCCAGTGCGGATAAACAGACGCGTTGGCAGCTGTTCTGAACGCAGGAAGTAATCTTCCAGACAGGCGGCCAGCGTGTCACCTTCCAGACCCACCACGCCCTGATAGCGTTCACCTTCTTCCGGTGTAATGGTGATCACCAGATAGCCGTTACCGACCAGCGTTTTCAGATCTGCATCTTCAGGGATATCGCCCTGAATGCGCGCGACACCGCGCATCTGCTGCTTGTTGTTACCGTTAATCACCGCCAGGCTCAGCGGGCCATCGCCCTGGAGCTGTACGGTGATATCACCGGCAAACTTTAGCGTAGCGGTCAGCAGGCTGGTGGCGACCAGCAGCTCGGCCAGCACGGTTTTAACCGGCTGTGGGTAAGTATGGTTTTCGAGGATCTGTTGCAGGGTTTGTGAAACGGTTACCAGCTCGCCGCGCACGGCAAAGTTTTCAAACAGATAACGATGTAATTGGTCATGTTGCGGCATAATCATCTCTCTTGCGGGTGACAGTCATTCACTGTCGCCGTGTTTAAATCGTAACAGGTCGCGGCGCTCTTTTTTGTCCGGTCGCCTGTCCGGGTGCGGCATGGTCAACGCGTTAAGTTTACGCGCCAGCGCTATTTTTTCGCGCTTTTCCACGCTTTGCGCGGTTTCTTCGTACAGCGTAACGGCTTCCGTTGCCGGGCGACGCTGTTCGGTAATGGCCTTAATAATCACCGTCCGCTCGTCATTTCCCTGGCGCAAGGTGAGGGTGGCATTCAGCTCGACAATCTTGCTCGGCTTACTGCGCTGCCCGTTGTAATGCACCTTACCGCCTTCAACCATTTCGCGAGCTATCGCACGCGTTTTATAAAAACGCGCAGCCCACAGCCATTTATCCAGCCTGACGTCAACAGGGGGCTTCTCTTTCATGGCATCTCCTTCACATCAGTGAGGGGATCAGTCGGCGGTAGTCATTCAGTGACGGATGGCGTGCATACTGTTTTTCCGCAATACCTGAATCGGGATTGGTCACGCCGAGGCAGTAACGAATGCCGAATTGAGCAGCAGCGTCGAGAATGGCTTCGCTGTCGTCAATAAACAGCGTTTTCTCAGCACGCATTCCCGTTTCTTCAGCTACAGCGTGCCATAACCGCTGATCCTCTTTGGGATAACCAAATGTATGGGTGGAAAGTAATAAATCAAGGTGTGAGGCCAGACCGGTATGCTCCAGCTTCACCGCCAGGTTATGTGGATGCGCGTTGGTCAGCAAAATACGGCGCTTGCCGCAGGCCTTTAAGGCATCAAGAAAGGGGACAGTATCTTCGCGCAGCACGGCGCGTGGCCCTTGGGCTGTCGTCATGGCACAAATATCCAGACCCAGGCGTTCGCTCCAGTAATCCAGGCAGTACCAGTTTAGCGTATGTTGCACGGCGTGATATTGCTGGCGAATATAGTTCTGGGCTTCCTCGGGAGAGATCCCCTGCTGCGCGCCATACGTTTCCGGCACCAGTTTTTGCCAGAAATAATTATCGAACGCCAGATCGAGCAGTGTGCCGTCCATATCCAGCAACACGGTGTCGACGTCCTGCCAGGCGATATCAATATGCATAGGAACTCCCAAAGGAAAACAGATGCGCGACAGGGTAGCATATCCTGTCGCGCGGGCGTGTTATCGAATGAGGCTTTCCGGATCGTCAATCAGCGTGGGATTCAGGCAACTTTCGTAGTATCCCTGAATTTCTGCGATGCGTGAGCGGTGGCGCTGGTAGCGTCTGAACGCCTGAATGCCGTTATAGAGCGCACAACCCAGCATGGAAAACATCAGCAAGGTGGTGCCGAGGTAACGCCACAGGCCTGAACGATCCGGGATACGGTGCAGCCCGATGTGCTGGGTTCCATTGGCATCGGTCGTGACATTGGTGACGATCCCTTCCGCGCGGAATGGCGTCTGCATGAGCATCTGCGCCAGACGCTGGAAGGCGTTCCACTGCTCCTGAGGCGGATAGTCATACAACGATGTGGCAGGCCAGGGCTGATCGACCAGATCGCTGCCTTCGTCACTGATAATCAGGAAGCCGCCAGGCGCAGGGCTGTTCAGAGCCTGAGCGGCGCGGGCGGTCTCACGTGCAATAAACGGCGCAGTGGAGGTATTGACCAGGTTATCCAGCGACTCGGCGCTGACCGGGCGCAGCAACACGTTTACACCATCCAGCTTACCTGCGTTGGCCCGCTTCACCAGCGCGGTCCAGTCTTTACTGTTACCCAGATTGACCAGCGCATTTTTCAGGCGCACACATTCATCTTCGGCGGCGCACAGGTCGGCGGTCTTCAGGACAATCTCACCAAAGTCATCCAGTAATACCATGCCGGATTTCTGAATGGCCGATCGTAACGATGCGCTGACACGGGAATCATCATCGGGTTTGGGGTGTAGTTGGCGGCTGACGGCCTGCGTGAGTGCCGTCGCTTTATTCACCAAATCGGACTCGGGCAGCGGCAGCGCGCGTGCATCATTCCAGATAATCTGTGAGCAATCGAAAGGTAGAAAAGGCGTGGTGGGCTGTGCGTTCCAGCTTCCGGATGTGTGAATGTTGCACATTCCCGTACCGCTCAGATGCAGGGTATCGCCGACGCGAACCCCGGCGTTTTCGAGCTGCTTAACGCTGGTGGCCTCGATAGTTTGCGCACCTTTCATCCAGGACAGCGTGAATTTTATCGGCATATCCAGCGGGATCCAGAACAGCAGCATCAGCAGGACCAGCAACGATCCCCCTGCGATAACAGCGCTGCGTAGCCAGTGCTGCAAGGGGAAGTTTTTCACTTCGTCATGCAAGGATAAAAAACGCCCCTGGCGGACAACGTGGCGATCGAGATAAATATCGATATCCGTTTGCTGCCCGAGATCTTGCGCAATGTAGGGCTGCCAGTGAGGCGGATAAATCAGATCGATAATACCCAGTGAGATATTATTAATATGTTCCTGGTCGTTTTCGCCAAACAGCCCCCAACGACGCGGGGTTCCGCGCAGGCAATGGATCTCCCGCAGGGCAGTTTTAGACGGCGGGGCGAACAGTCCCCACAGGCCCGCAGCCAGCAGCAATACGGCACCACCGGCCAGCCACGGTACAAAGCCATCCGGCACGATTAAGCAAAAGAAGAACAGCAGGAAAGATGCGGCAATCAGCAATGCCTCGCGGAGCCCTGCCGGGCGGCTCAGCGCATACTCTTCATGGGTTTCCTGGCGAATATTTAGCAGCTCAATTTGCTCGCTTTCTTCACCACGAATAGAGGCCTGCGTCGATGCAGTATGCTGTAGCGCATAGCCACGCGCTTCCTGCATGTACTCTTGCAGCGTATGACCGTTTAACGAGATCACCAGCGGTAGCGTATTTGTGTGGATCAGCTCAACGCTATTTTCGTCATTGATGTATTGTTCCCAGAAGGGAGGCAAATGCACTTCGACGGAATCCAGATAATAACGCCACTTATTGGGATCGTCCGTGGTGATACCGTAGCGCGTAATCGAATGGGTCAGCACGATGACGCTATTACTTTGGGCATTCAGTGTGAGCGATACAGGGGCGGCGCTGGCGCCTGTTGGGCCAGGTATCTGCTGATTTTGACTCAGGTTTTCCAGGTAGTTTTCGACTGCGCTGCGCTCTTCGGGCGTCAGTTTACGCTTATTGGCGTCTGAGAAAACGTTACTCCAGGGCAGTTTTTGCCGCCTGGATTTTGATCTGAGTCGCCACCCTGCAAGTAACGAGCAGGCCAGCAAAGCAGCTAAAAAAATCAGAATGGTGCTCATGCTTTCCCCATCTTACTTAGTCTGTCAGGCGTGGTCAGTCGCACCCTGGAAAATAATCGTGATTCTGTCGTTGGCTATCGGCAAGCGTGGAGTTGAACTTGAGCATCTTTAAAGTACAGCCCAGTAAATGCGAATCATAGCAAAATCACCAAAAACGGCATATCAGCAAATTCCTGGAGTTATTTCAACCTATTGACTTTTAATTTGAAATGGGAATTAACTTTTAGTACGTTACATAAATGTAAATAAACGGCAATTCACATTGCCGAAACCGTGCGGTATATCGCACAATGACCCCAGATTTCACGGCAAAGACTCTCACGATGAGCAAATCATTACAAAAACCCACGATTCTGAAAGTGGAAACCGTCGCACAATCCCGGCTGTTTAAAGTCGAAAGTGTTGACCTTGAGTTCAGCAACGGCGTACGCCGCGTCTACGAACGTATGCGTCCGTCCACGCGCGAAGCGGTAATGATTGTGCCGATTGTTGATGACCATCTGATTCTCATCCGCGAGTACGCGGTCGGGACCGAATCTTATGAGCTTGGTTTTTCCAAAGGGTTAATCGATCCCGGTGAAAGCGTGTTTGAAGCGGCGAATCGGGAGCTGAAAGAAGAGGTCGGGTTTGGGGCAAATGACCTGACGTTTTTGAAAAAACTCAGCATGGCACCGTCCTATTTCTCCAGCAAGATGAACATCGTCGTGGCCGAGGACCTGTATCCTGAATCGCTGGAAGGTGATGAACCCGAGCCGTTGCCGCAGGTGCGCTGGCCGCTGGCACATTTGATGGATTTGTTAGAAGACCCGGACTTTCACGAAGCGCGTAATGTGAGCGCGCTGTTTCTGGTGCGTGAATGGCTGAAAGGGCAGGGACGACTGTAGCGTATAGCGCCGGAAGGTGACGCCAGAGGCGTCTTATCCGGCCTACAATGTTGCGTTAAGTAGGCCGGATAAGCGAAGCGCCATCCGGCAATAGATCAGAACAGTTCGTGAGCCTCACCATTATCAATAATGGTGGTCCCCACTTCATGTACCGCCTGCTGTGTGGGCTGAGTCCCTTCAATAAAATACTCTTCGCGACTGTTGCCGCCGCTCGCCAGTTGACCGGTGCTGCGATCGATATTGACCGTTACGATACCTGGCGGTGGCGTCAGCGGCTGCTCTGGTACGCCCTCTAACACACTCTTCATATAGGCATCCCACGCTGGCTGGGCACTCTTCGCCCCCCCTTCATAGCCGGAGATCTGATCTTTGATCGCACCCGAGGCCGTAGAGTGTCCAAGGTTACGGCGATGGTCATCAAAACCAATCCATACCGAGGTCACGACCCCTGGGCCGTAGCCGGAGAACCAGGCATCTTTCGAGCTGTTGGTGGTCCCGGTTTTGCCGCCGATATCTCGACGCTGTAAATCACGACCTGCACGCCAGCCGGTACCCATCCAGCCTGGCTCACCAAAGATATTGGTGTTCAGCGCGCTTTTAATCAGGAACGCCAGCGGCGTGTTGATCACATGCGGGGCGTATTCCTGGGTCCCGCTTTGCGCGACCAGCGCCTGATTCGCCTGCTCAAGTTGCGGCATTGGCACCGCGGCATTCTGCTGTTCCTGAGAAATGGCAACGTCTTCAACGTTACTGTTTTCCAGCACGTTAGATTTCTGGGTGTCGCCATAAATCACCGGAATATCACACTCCGGACAGGCAATTTTGGGCTTCGCTTCGAAGATAACACCGCCCTGATCGGTTTCAATCTTACTGATGAAGTACGGATCAACCAGGAAACCACCGTTGGCCATCACCGCGTAGCCGCGGGCAACCTGCAGCGGGGTGAACGAGGCGGAACCCAGCGCCAGCGACTCGGTATGAACAATATTTTGCGCCGGGAAGCCAAAACGTTGCAGATACTCTGCTGCGTAATCTACGCCCATCGCGCGCATGGCGCGGACCATCACCACGTTCTTCGACTGACCCAGCCCCTGACGTAAGCGGATAGGGCCGGCATATTGCGGCGGTGAGTTTTTCGGCTGCCAGTCAGAACCTGCGCCCGCATCCCAGCGGGAAATCGGGACGTCATTCAGCATACTGGCCAGCGTCAGGCCTTTATCCATTGCCGCGGTGTAGAGGAACGGTTTGATATTTGAACCGACCTGACGTAACGCCTGGGTAGCACGGTTAAACTTGCTCTGGTTGAAATCAAAGCCACCAACCAGCGCCATTACCGCGCCGTTTTGCGGATTGATGGAGACCAACGCGGAGTTGACGTCAGGAACCTGTGCCAGCCACCAGGCGTCACCGACCTGGCGGACCCAGATTTGCTGACCCGTCTGGACAACATCGGTCACTTTTCGCGGCGTCGGGCCCTGTTGGGTATCGGAGCGGTAAGGACGCGCCCAGCGCATGCCTTCCATACGCAGCGCCACCGATGTGCCGTCCGCCAGCGTGGCGGTCGCTTCCTGTGGATTTGCGTTGGTGACCACCGCCGGCAGCAGCGGTCCGTAGGTCGGCAGCGCTTTTAGTGAGTCGGTGATTTTCTTGGTGTCCCAGGCGCTTTCGCCCACTTTCCATAGCACGTTTGACGGGCCACGGTAGCCGTGGCGCATGTCGTAATCCATGACGTTATTACGGACCGCCTGCTGGGCCGCCTGTTGGACTTTACGCGTAATGGTGGTGGTGATGCGATACCCGTCTTCATAGGCTTTTTCACCATAACGGCTATACATTTCCTGGCGCACCATTTCAGACAGATACGGCGCAGAGAAGGCAATTTCCGGCGCGTGATAGTTGGCGTCAATAGCTTCGCTGCGTGCCTGATCGTACTGGTCCTGCGTGATGTAGTTTTCGCTCAACATACGCGACAGCACAACGTTACGTCGCGCGGTAGCCCGATCCATTGAATAGAGCGGGTTGAAGGTTGACGGTGCTTTTGGCAGACCGGCGATGACTGCCATCTCGCTTAAGCTGAGCTGGTCGACCGTCTTACCGAAATAGACTTGTGCTGCGGCACCAACGCCATAGGCGCGATACCCCAGGTAGATCTTATTCAGATAAAGCTCGAGGATCTCATCTTTACTCAGCAGTTGCTCGATGCGGATCGCGAGGAAGACCTCTTTGATCTTACGCATCAGCGTGCGTTCCGGGCTGAGGAAGAAGTTTCTCGCCAACTGTTGGGTGATGGTACTCGCCCCTTGCGACGCGTGCCCGGAGAACAGCGCAACGCTGGCCGCACGGAAGATCCCCACCGGGTCAACGCCGTGGTGCTCATAAAAGCGGCTGTCTTCGGTGGCGATAAAGGCTTTGACCATTTCCGGCGGCATCTGATCCAGCGTGACCGGAATACGACGTTTCTCGCCATATTGCGCGATCAGTTCGCCGTCAGCGCTGTAAACCTGCATCGGGATCTGCAAACGCACATCTTTTAACGTCGCGACGTCAGGTAATTGCGGCTCAATATAGCGATAGAGGCCATAAATCGAGCCTGCTCCCAGCAGGATGCAACATACTGCAAGGATTAATAAATACTTTACGAACTTCACTGGAGATTTCCCATTTAGTGGCATTTGGGCAGTTTATAAACAAACGCGCGGTAGTATAAAGGCAAGCCAGACGCATTGATATACCCGTTAAAGCAACGGGTGATAAGGAGATCATCAGCAATGGCTTTCAATATCTGGCAAATTGGTCTGCATATTCAGCAACATGACGTGCTGGCTGTGGCCGTCGTTCGCGACGCCTCCGGTTGGTTTCTACAGCGCTGGTGGCGGTTGCCGCTGGCGAACCAGACGATTGTCGACGGGCACATTCGCGCACCTGAACAGCTCAGCAAGGTGTTATTGCCGTGGAGTCGTGAACTCCCTCGCAGACACCACATTCATCTGTCCTTTCCCGCCCACAGGACGTTACAAAAAAAGATCCCCCGCCCAGTCATGACGCTGCGTGAGCCAGAACAAACGGCATGGTTGTCTGGGTCGATGGCGCGTGAGCTGGATATGGACCCAGATGCGCTGCAATTCGATTATAGCGAAGACACCTTAAGTCCGGCCTTTAACGTGACCGCCGCGCAAAGCAAAGAGGTGTCGACCCTCCTGACGCTGATGCAAACGCTGAAAGTACAGATAACCGCCATTACGCCGGATGCCAGCGCGTTACAGCGCTTTATACCGTACTTATCGGCGCATCAGCAGTGTCTGGCCTGGCGCGATGACGCGCAGTGGTTGTGGGCGACTCGTTATGCATGGGGGCGTAAACCGGTGGGCGACAGTCACGCTATCGACGATCTTGCTGCAACATTATCGCTTTCCCCGGAAGAGATTGCGTTGTGCGGGCCAGGCCGTTTTGACCCCTTAAGCGTGGTGTCTGTTCGTCAGCCGCCCATTCCGCCTGAAAGTCATATCTTTACTATTGCGCTTGGGCTGGCAATGGGGGGAACAGACTGATGATAGCGACCATCAACCTTCTCCCCTGGCGTCAGTCACAGCGGCGTGCCTGCCTGCGGTTTTGGGCTGTTTTATTTAGCGGATCGCTGCTGTTGATCGTTGGTTGTGCACTGAGCTATTACGCTGTCGTCATCGAAGACAACCGGGCAAAAATGGTGAAGATAGCTGCTGAGAAAATGCGGGGCGAGGCGCTTGTGGCCCAAAAACCGCATTTACTCCTGCGCCAGCAACAATGGCAACAGCGACAGCTGCGTAAAACGCAGCGAGATCAGACGCGAAGCTGGCAACCGATGCTCGAAGGACTGGCAAATTTACTGCCCGAACAGGTGTGGCTGACAACCCTGACCTGGCAACATGAAGTGCTGGAACTGAGCGGAATGGCGCAGAACTTTAGCGCCCTCAATGCGCTGGAAACGCAATTACGCAAACAGTCCTTTTTTCGCTTAGGCGACCCCGGCGAAACTCAGAAGGATGCGTTGGGACGTTGGCAATTTCACTATCGTCTGACGCGGAGCGTAATGCATGAACGTACTCTGTGATCGTTGGCTGGCCTTGTCGCCGCGTTGTCGAATCGTCTGCTGGGGCGGCTGGAGTGTCACCATGGCGCTGATGGTCATGTTGTGCCTGCTTTATCCGCTACGGCAAGAATGGAACGTACAACGGGAGGAACTGCGGCAGCAACATGCGGCGAACCAGGCGCAATGGCGGAATCTGTACCAACTGGTTACACCGGCTGACCCCACACTTTGGGCTAATGACGAGAATACGATGCCTTTTTCCGCTCTGGATTTTCAGACTCCGCTTTCACGCCTGACTCACTGGCAGCCTTCTGCACAGGGCGGGGAGATGACGCTGAAGCCTGCCTGGGATGCTGTTCCAGCATTGTTTGTCCGGCTGGCGGAACGGGGGATGCAGGTCAACAGTTTTTCTCTTCGCCTGGAGGATGCCGAGCTGATGCTAACACTGCAGCTGGAGCGCCTGAATGACGGTTAAGCGTGGACTGTTGGTGGGGATTAGCCTGCTGATACTGACCGGGATGCGCGATCCTTTCCAGCCGCCGGAGGATCGTTGCCATACCACTGAGCTGTCGACGTGGCGTTATCAAGGCGCGGTAAGCCGGGGAGCGCGCCTGATTGGCCTGGTTCAGGATGGTAAAAATACATGGCGGCGGATCGAACTGCATGAGGCGCTGAAGGGGGGATGGACGGTTTCTCATATCTCGGCACAAAGCATAACTATTGAGATGGGTAAAGACTGTGAGCCGTCACGCTGGCAGTGGCAACGACAAGGAGAAGGGTATGAAGCGATGGATAGCCGTGGTGCTGATGGTCGTCATCCCCAGCGTGCTGGCGGGAAAAGCGCCAAACGTGACGCTGGTGGTGGATGATGTTCCCGTGGTTCAGGTATTGCAGGCGATGGCTGAGCAGGAAGGAAAAAATCTGGTGATTTCGCCCGATGTCAGCGGCGTGATGTCGTTGCATCTGACGGATGTCCCGTGGAAGCAGGCATTCCAGACGGTGGTGAAAAGCGCCGGACTGGTGTTGCGCCAGGAGGGGAACATCCTGCATGTGCATTCGGTAGGCTGGCAGAATGAAAATGTGGCACGCCTGGAGAGTGAGCAGGCGCGGCGGCAGGCCAGTCTCCCGCTGGAACATCGCAGCATTGTTTTGCAGTACGCTGACGCCGCCGATCTGGCAAAAGCGGGTGAGAAACTGCTGAGCGCCAAAGGCAGTATGACGGTAGATAAACGCACGAATCGACTGCTGCTTCGCGATAACAAACCTGCGCTGATGGCGCTGGAAACGTGGGTGGCGCAGATGGACTTGCCGGTTGAACAGGTCGAACTGGCGGCACACATTGTGACGATTAACGAAAAAAGCCTACACGAGTTGGGCGTGAAATGGTCGCTCGCCGATGCCACGCAAGCGGGGACGGTGGGCAGCGTCACTACAATGACCAGCGATCTCTCTGTGTCCGCAGCGACGTCGCGTGTGGGGTTTAACATTGGTCGTATCAATGGTCGTCTACTGGAACTGGAGCTGTCTGCACTGGAGCAAAAACAGCAGCTTGATATCATCGCCAGCCCACGATTACTGGCTTCTCACCTGCAACCTGCCAGTATTAAGCAGGGCAGCGAGATCCCTTATCAGGTCTCCAGCGGGGAAAGCGGAGCCACGTCCGTTGAGTTCAAAGAAGCCGTACTGGGAATGGAGGTGACGCCAACCGTGCTGCAAAAAGGGCGAATTAGACTAAAGTTGCATATCAGCCAGAATGTCCCCGGGCAGGTGTTACAGCAGGCGGATGGCGAAGTACTGGCTATCGATAAGCAGGAAATTGAAACGCAGGTCGAGGTAAAAAGCGGAGAGACAATCGCGCTGGGTGGGATTTTTTCGCATAAAAATAAATCTGCGGCGGACAGCGTGCCGTTGTTAGGCGATATCCCCTGGCTTGGATATTTATTTCGCCATGACGGTAAAGAGGATGAGCGGCGCGAGTTAGTGGTTTTTATCACGCCCAGACTGGTCTCGAGCGAATAATTTATGCATGAAAAGCCGTTGTTTTTGCACTGGACATGTTTCAGAAATTTGACGTGCGGGTGTATTTAGCATACAAGGAGTACCGATTTGAGCGTCGGTCGTTTTCTTTACTTGTGCACCGGTAATACGCTTTGCCTTTCTGGTGGTGTGTCATGGGTTGATTTGGCGTCATTTGGCCGTGCGATTCGTTGCCAGGCCTGATGTTTGCAGGGCAATACGCCTGCCACGACCAGAAATGCGAAAGGTTTGGTGATTTATTCAGTTGCCAAACCCGCTTGAGTATTGAGATAATTTTCAGTCTGACTCTCGCAATATCTTATGAGGTTTCAGTTCATGTCCTGCTGCGCTGAGTGTCTGCGAAGCGGGTTTATCATTAACGAATAGTCTTAGTAGTACCGAAAAAATGGCAGAGAAACGCAATATCTTTCTGGTTGGGCCTATGGGTGCCGGAAAAAGCACTATTGGGCGCCAGTTAGCTCAACAACTCAATATGGAATTTTACGATTCTGATCAAGAGATTGAGAAACGAACCGGAGCTGATGTGGGCTGGGTCTTCGATGTAGAAGGTGAAGACGGCTTCCGCGATCGCGAAGAAAAAGTCATCAACGAGTTGACGGAAAAACAGGGTATTGTGCTGGCAACTGGCGGTGGCTCTGTTAAATCACGTGAAACACGTAACCGTCTTTCCGCGCGTGGCGTCGTGGTCTATCTTGAAACGACAATTGAAAAACAACTTGCGCGAACTCAACGCGACAAGAAACGCCCACTGCTGCAGGTAGAATCACCGCCTCGCGAAGTTCTGGAAGCGTTGGCTGACGAACGCAATCCTCTGTATGAAGAGATTGCTGACGTGACCATTCGCACCGATGATCAGAGCGCTAAAGTCGTGGCAAACCAGATTATTCATATGTTGGAAAGCAACTGATTCTGGCTTAATACACTCGTCTGCGGGTACAAGTAACTAAGGTGGATGTCGCGTCATGGAGAGGATTACAGTCACTCTCGGGGAACGTAGTTACCCTATCACCATCGCGGCTGGTTTGTTTAATGAGCCGGCTTCATTCTTACCGCTGAAATCGGGCGATCAGGTTATGTTGGTGACCAACGAAACCCTGGCTCCCCTTTATCTCGATAAGATTCGCGGCGTACTTGAACAGGCGGGTGTTAATGTTGATAGCGTCATCCTTCCCGACGGCGAGCAGTATAAAAGCCTGACGGTGCTGGATACGGTATTCACAGCATTACTGCAAAAACCGCACGGTCGCGATACCACGCTGGTTGCTCTTGGCGGCGGCGTGATTGGCGATCTTACCGGTTTTGCAGCCGCCAGCTATCAGCGCGGCGTACGTTTTATTCAAGTTCCGACAACGCTGTTGTCGCAGGTTGATTCCTCCGTTGGCGGCAAAACCGCCGTAAACCATCCCCTCGGCAAGAACATGATTGGTGCTTTTTACCAACCCGCTTCCGTGGTGGTGGATCTCGACTGTCTGAAAACGCTTCCTGCGCGTGAACTGGCGTCGGGTCTGGCGGAAGTGATCAAATACGGCATCATCCTTGACGGTGAATTTTTCAGCTGGCTGGAAGACAATCTGGACGCATTACTGCATCTGGACGGTCCGGCAATGGCGTACTGTATCCGCCGTTGTTGTGAGCTGAAGGCAGAAGTTGTCGCAGCAGACGAGCGCGAAATGGGCTTACGTGCTTTACTGAATCTGGGACATACGTTTGGCCATGCAATCGAAGCTGAAATGGGTTATGGCAATTGGTTACATGGTGAAGCGGTGGCCGCAGGTATGGTAATGGCTGCTCGTACGTCAGAACGTCTGGGTCAGTTTTGCTCCGCGGACACGCAGCGCATCATTACGCTGCTGAAGCGGGCAGGCTTACCGGTTGATGGACCACGTGAGATGTCCACTCAGGCCTATTTACCGCACATGCTGCGAGATAAAAAAGTGTTGGCGGGGGAGATGCGTTTAGTGCTTCCGTTAGCAATAGGGAAGAGTGAAATGCGCGGCGGAGTGTCGCACGAGGTGGTTCTTAACGCTATTGCTGATTGCCAGCAGGCGTAACAACAAGAAAGGTCCGGCTTGCGTTGTAAGGCGTAAGTCTTTTAGCTTCAGGTTATGTGCAACGTCGTAAGCATTAACCTTTGAGTGGGGTGTTAAATGGATGAATTCAAACCAGAAGACGAGCTGAAACCCGATCCCAGCGATCGTCGTACTGGTCGTTCTCGTCAATCGTCTGAACGCGATAATGAGCCGCAAATCAATTTTGATGATGTTGATCTGGATACTGACGATCGTCGTCCAGCGCGCGCGCGTAAAGAACGTGACGAAGAGCAAGACATTGAAGAAGACTATGAATCTGATGACGATACCGTGGATGAAGAGCGTGTAGAACGCCGTCCGCGTAAGCGTAAGAAGGCCGCCAGCAAACCTGCCTCTCGTCAATATATGATGATGGGTGTGGGGGTTCTGGTGCTGCTGCTGTTGATAGTCGGCATCGGTTCAGCGTTGAAAGCCCCCTCATCTCCCTCTTCCAGCGATCAGACGGCGTCTGGTGAGAAGAGTATCGATCTTTCTGGCAATAGCGCGACCGATCAGGCGAGCACAACTCAGCCTGCAACGACTGCTGAGCAACCGGCTGGCAATGCGCAGCAGGATGTTTCTCTGCCGCCAATTTCTTCTACGCCAACTCAGGGGCAAGCACCTGTTGCCGCTGAAGGTCAACAGCGTGTTGAAGTTCAGGGCGATCTGAATAATGCCCTGACGCAACCGCAAGGTCAGGAACAGGTGAACAACGTGGTTGTGAACTCCACGCTGCCAACCGAACCTGCTACCGTTGCACCTGTTCGTAATGGTACTACGGCGCGTCCTGCAACAACGGAGCCTGCTGAGCGTCACGCGACTGCGCGTCCGGAACGCAAACAGGCCGTTATTGAGCCGAAGAGCAAACCGCAGACGACCGTGAAAGCAACGCCGACAGAGCCAAAACCTGTTGCCCAGGCGAAGCGCACTGAACCGACTGCGCCAGTGACTGCACCGGTTACTACGACCAAAGCACCTGCGGCAACGACTGCGCCAAAAGCGACAGCTGAGCCTAAAGCAACCGTCAGTACCACCACACCTGCGCAGACTGCTACTCCTGCGCCAACTACGGCAACGCCTGTAGCGGGCGGAGCAAAAACGGCGGGTAATGTTGGGGCGTTAAAATCAGCGCCGTCCAGTCATTACACTCTGCAGCTCAGCAGTTCTTCTAACTACGACAACCTGAACGGTTGGGCGAAGAAAGAGAACCTGAAGAACTACGTGGTGTATCAGACGACGCGTAACGGTCAACCGTGGTATGTTCTGGTGACGGGTGTATATGCATCTAAAGACGATGCAAAACGTGCGGTGTCTACGTTGCCAGCCGACATTCAGGCGAAAAACCCGTGGGCGAAACCGCTGCATCAGGTTCAGGCCGATCTGAAGTAAGATAGGATATGTTCTGCAATGGTTTGATGTTTCGCCCAATTGCGGGACAAAGACTAAAGCGCAGGATGCTGTCGGAGCTTTCTCCACAGCCGGAGAAGGTGTAATTAGTTAGTCAGCATGAAAAAAAATCGCGCTTTTCTGAAGTGGGCAGGGGGAAAATACCCCCTGCTTGATGATATCAAACGGCATTTGCCTCAGGGCGAATGTCTTGTCGAACCCTTCGTGGGTGCAGGGTCGGTGTTCCTAAACACCGACTTTTCTCGTTATATTCTTGCCGATATCAACAGCGACCTCATCAGTCTCTATAACATCGTGAAGTCGCGTACCGATGAGTATGTGCAGGCTTCGCGCGAGCTGTTTGTCCCTGAGACCAATCAGTCTGAGGTGTACTATCAGTTCCGGACAGAATTTAACGCCAGCCAGGATCCGTTCCGACGTGCGGTACTGTTCTTATACCTCAACCGTTTTGGTTACAACGGCCTGTGTCGGTACAACCTGCGTGGAGAATTTAACGTGCCGTTTGGCCGTTATAAAAAACCCTACTTTCCGGAAGCTGAGTTGTATCATTTTGCCGAAAAAGCGCAGAATGCAGAGTTTCATTGCCTCTCCTATGAAGAGTGCATGGAGCGTGCTGATATCAACTCTGTGGTTTATTGCGACCCGCCTTATGCGCCGCTGTCGGCGACGGCGAATTTCACCGCGTATCACACCAATAGCTTTAGCCCGAAAGAGCAGGCGCATCTGGCCGAAATGGCAGAAAAGCTGGTCAGTAAGCAGATCCCGGTGTTAATTTCGAACCATGACACGCCCGATACGCGCGAGTGGTACCGAGCGGCGAAGCATTTTCAGGTAAAAGTGCGGCGCAGTATAAGCAGCAACGGCGGCACACGTAAAAAGGTGAATGAACTGCTGGCTCTGTACAAACCAGGAGTCGTAACGCCTGCGAAAAAATAATTCTCAAGGAGAAGCGGATGAAACAGTATTTGATTGCCCCCTCAATTCTGTCGGCTGATTTTGCCCGCCTGGGTGAGGACACCGCGAGCGTTCTGGCCGCCGGTGCCGATGTCGTGCACTTCGACGTCATGGACAACCATTATGTACCGAACCTGACTATCGGGCCGATGGTACTGAAATCGCTACGCAAATATGGGATTACCGCCCCTATTGATGTGCATCTGATGGTGAAGCCGGTTGACCGTATTATCCCGGACTTCGCTGCCGCTGGCGCCAGCATCATTACTTTTCACCCGGAAGCCTCCGAACACGTCGATCGCACCTTACAGCTGATCAAAGAGAATGGCTGTAAAGCGGGCCTGGTGTTCAACCCGGCCACGCCGCTGAGCTACCTGGACTACGTTATGGATAAGCTGGATGTGATCCTGCTGATGTCCGTTAACCCCGGTTTTGGCGGGCAATCTTTCATTCCGCAAACGCTGGAAAAACTGCGTGAAGTTCGCCGTCGTATTGATGAGTCTGGCTATGACATTCGCCTGGAAGTTGATGGCGGCGTTAAGGTGAACAATATCGGCGAAATCGCCGCAGCGGGTGCGGATATGTTTGTCGCAGGTTCCGCGATTTTCGACCAACCTGACTACAAAAAAGTCATTGATGAAATGCGCCATGAACTGGCGAAGGTAAGTCATGGATAAATTTCAGGATATTCGGGGCGTAGCTTTTGACCTCGACGGTACGCTGGTTGATAGCGCGCCGGGATTAGCCGCCGCAGTGGATATGGCGCTGTACGCGCTGGAATTACCCACTGCAGGCGAAGAACGTGTGATTACTTGGATTGGTAATGGCGCAGATGTATTGATGGAGCGTGCACTCACCTGGGCTCGCCTTGAGCGCGCTACGCTGCGTAAAACGACGGGCAAACCGCCCATCGATGACGACATTCCTGCCGTTGAGCAGGTGCGTATTTTACGTAAGCTGTTTGACCGCTATTACGGTGATGTTGCCGAAGAAGGGACGTTCTTATTTCCCCACGTTGCAGATACGCTGGGCGCGCTGCATGCGAAAGGCCTGCCGTTAGGTCTGGTAACCAACAAGCCGACACCGTTTGTGGCACCGCTGCTTAACGCACTGGATATCGCCAAGTATTTTAGTGTGGTCATCGGCGGTGACGACGTGAAAAATAAAAAACCGCATCCCGATCCGCTGCTGCTAGTGGCCTCACGTATGGGGATTGCGCCTGAAAAATTGCTCTTTGTGGGTGATTCGCGCAATGATATTCAGGCGGCAAAAGCCGCTGGCTGTCCTTCGGTTGGTCTTACGTATGGGTATAACTACGGTGAAGGGATCGACCTCAGCCAGCCGGATGTAATATATGACAGCATTAATGACCTTCTGCCCGCACTCGGGCTTCCGAATAGCGAAAATCAGGAATTGAAAAATGACTAAGCCCATCGTTTTTAGTGGCGCACAGCCCTCAGGTGAATTGACCATTGGCAACTATATGGGTGCGCTGCGTCAATGGGTAAACATGCAGGATGATTACCACTGCATCTACTGTATCGTGGACCAGCATGCTATCACCGTCCGCCAGGACGCGCAGAAGCTGCGTAATGCTACGCTGAATACGCTGGCGCTGTATCTGGCGTGTGGTATCGATCCTGAGAAAAGCACCATTTTCGTTCAGTCCCACGTGCCGGAACATGCACAGTTAGGCTGGGCGCTGAACTGCTACACCTATTTTGGTGAACTGAGCCGCATGACCCAGTTCAAAGATAAATCTTCCCGTTACGCTGAAAACATCAATGCCGGTCTGTTCGACTACCCGGTACTGATGGCTGCCGATATTCTGCTGTACCAGACCAATCTGGTACCGGTAGGGGAAGATCAGAAACAGCACCTGGAACTGAGCCGTGACGTCGCCCAGCGTTTTAACGCACTGTATGGTGACATCTTCAAAGTGCCTGAGCCGTTTATTCCGAAATCCGGTGCGCGCGTGATGTCCCTGCTGGAGCCGACGAAGAAAATGTCTAAGTCGGATGACAACCGCAACAACGTGATCGGCCTGTTGGAAGATCCGAAATCTGTGGTGAAGAAAATCAAACGCGCCATGACGGATTCCGATGAGCCGCCAGTTGTTCGTTACGATGTGCAGAATAAAGCGGGTGTTGCCAACTTGCTGGATATTCTCTCTGCCGTAACGGGTAAGAGCATCCCGGAACTGGAGCAGCACTTTGAAGGCAAGATGTATGGCCACCTGAAGGGTGAAGTTGCCGATGCCGTTTCCGGTATGTTGACTGAGCTTCAGGAACGTTACCACCGTTTCCGTAACGATGAAGCCTTCTTGCAGCAAGTGATGAAAGATGGTGCAGAAAAAGCCAGTGCGCGCGCAGCAGAAACACTGAAAGCGGTGTATGAAGCAATTGGATTTGTTGCGAAGCCGTAATATAACGTGCGGCTAAAATAAAAGCCGGATTATCTCCTATACTGTTTAATATTATAACGGCATGGGAGATAACCCGGCTTTATATATTTATACGGAATATAAATAATTACAGCGCAGTGTCACCGCAGCCGCCAATGATTTTAGAAATAGAAATGGCTGGGTGCAGAAAATAATCGTAATCACAGGTCTTGTTTTTGTTCTGAACGCTACCGGTGCAGGCAGTCAATGTGGAGAGAGCCAGCAGTACTGCAGCAGCTTTAAGCATGTTTTTCATTTAATAATCCCTATCAATCAATAAAATATCAGTATGCCAATTCCATATGCTTCGAAAAACACGTAGTGAATTAAGCTTGCTATATATAACGCGACCAGGAAGTTATTACTTGTTCTTTTAACTTAATAGTAGGTTTAAGAATTTTTAAATAATAATAATTGATGATGAGTAAAGATGAAGGATAATGACTGGAAGAGTAATCAAAAGACGGCGCTATGCAGAAAACATAGCGCCTGAATATTAATGGTTTGAGAACCAGTTCAGCTTATCGCGCAGGCCAACCACGCGACCAACAATGATCAGCGCCGGGCTTTCCACCTGTTGCGCCAGTTCACCGAGTTGCGTCAGTACACCATTGACAACGCGCTGTTTCACGGAGGTCCCGTTTTCGACCAGCGCAACCGGCATGTCTACTGGCATCCCAAACGCGATCAATTTTTCCTGGATAGTGGCCGCCTGATTCAGCCCCATATAGAACACCAGCGTCTGTTTTTCTGCTGCCAGGTTTTCCCAGTCCAGCTCGCCGCCGGTCTTCAGGTGTCCGGTGACCAGGCGTACGCTCTGGGCGTAATCTCGATGCGTCAGCGGAATGCCGGAATAGGCTGAACAGCCGGACGCCGCGGTAATACCGGGAACAACAGAGAACGGGATACCTTCGTGGCACAGGGTTTCCAGCTCTTCGCCACCGCGACCAAAGATGAACGGGTCGCCGCCTTTCAGGCGCACTACGCGTTTGCCCTGTTTCGCCTGGTTCAGCAGGATCTGGTTGATCTCTTCCTGCGGTACGCAGTGATAACCCGCACGCTTGCCGACGAAAATACGATCGGCATCGCGACGAACAAGGTTCATGATGTCATCGGAAACCAGGCGGTCATACACCACAACATCGGCCTGCTGAATCTGTTGTAGCCCTTTCAGCGTCAGCAGCCCGGCATCGCCTGGGCCGGCACCAACCAGCACTACTTCGCCACGATGGTCCAGCGGTTCGCTGAGCATCTGCTCGGTCGTTTCTTCTATTGCCTGCCGATCGTCGTTTGCCAGGGACTGCGCCAGCCTGTCGTTAACAAACAGCTTTTCCCAGAAGCGGCGACGTTCACCCATACTGGCGAACTGCTTTTTCACCCGGGAACGCAGCTGTCCTGCATACTGCGCGACCTGGCCCAGATGCTGTGGCAACACGGATTCGAGCCTTTCACGCAGCAGTCGCGCCAGAACAGGAGAGGTACCGCCAGAGGAGACCGCCACCATCAGTGGTGAACGGTCAATAATGGAGGGCATGATGAAACTGGCCGCTTTTGGGGCGTCGACCACGTTACAGAAGATGCGACGTGATTCAGCGGCGTTGCTGACGCGAAGGTTGACGGCATCGTCATCGGTGGCGGCGATCGCCAGCCAGCAGGAGTCGAGCAGGGCTTCGTCAAACGGCCCCTCAACCAGCGTCAGCATGCCTTCATTTGCCCATACGGTGAACTGTGGAATAAACGCTAGCGCATTAACCGTTAAACGGGCGCCTGCTTCCAGCAGTAACCGCGCTTTGCGTTCTGCGACATCACCACCGCCGACGATCAAGCAGTCGCGGTCACGTAGTTGACAAAATATAGGCAAATGATCCACGACATTACCCCTTAATTATTGGCAGCAGCCTCAGTTTGGTTGATTTTTGCCGGAACGGGACGCTCCGATTTTGGCGTAGCATACCAATAACCCAACCCCATGAATACGACACCGGACAAAGTATTACCGAGTGTCACCCACAGCAGGTTATGGCCAATTCCGGACAAGGTATAGGCATCGCTGTGATGACCGAACCAGGAGAGTGCAAATAGCGTCATGTTGGCAACGGAGTGTTCATAGCCGGAAGCGATAAACGCCAGCAGGCACCACCAGATGGCGAGGAACTTCGCCGCACCTTCAGTACGGATCGCCATCCAGATTGCCAGGCAAACCAACCAGTTACACAACGCACCTTTAAAGAACAGTACGCTGGCAGGGGCTGTGGTTTTCGCCAGGGCAACGCTATGTACGATGCTGGTATCGACCGGCAGCAGGCTACCGCCACCCCAGCTGTACAGCAGGGCGACGAACACGGAACCGAGCAGATTTCCCAGCCAGGTTTGCGGCAGAATAGCCCACATCTGACCGTGGCTGATAGTGCCCGCTTTGACGCCAAGCGTCAGGAACATGGTGTGCCCGGTAAACAGCTCTGAACCGGCAATAATCACCAGCGTTAAGGCAATACCAAAGGTTGCACCCATCACCAGCGGACGTACGGATGGATCAAGCAGATTGCCGAGAGTGAAAATAAGAATGATGCCGAGACCGACATAAGCGCCCGCCATGGCGGAACTGACCCAGAAACCGATTGGGTTGTTGGCCGACAGGCGTGCAATGCGCGCAGCGTTAGCCGCACACTTATTGATAGTGTCTGTAAACATGTGTTTGATTATCCTTTTCTCACTTCATCCTTTGCACTGCCTCTTTGTTGGCAGCCCTTGCTCACCCCAGTCACATAGTGAACTATGCTCCTGGGGATTTGCGCGGTTGCCGCCGCGATGCAGCACAAATGATTTTGTGATAATGATTAAAAGTGGAACAAAAATAAAAATCTAAAAAGGGAGGCATTGCGCCTCCCAATAATTTACTAACCGCGCAACTGCACCATGCCGTCTTTCACCCGGGCTTCGTAGTGCGCCACGGAATGACTTTCGTCTTCCATGCACAGACCGTCGCTGAGGCGGAAACGCTGTTTTTTCAGCGGGCTGGCAACCCATAGCTCGCCCTGGTGCTCAGCAATAATCCCGCGTGAAAGTACGCTGGACTGGAAGAACGGGTCGATGTTGCTGATCGCAAACACCTGGTCGCTGTGATAAGGACGGAAAATCGCGACTTGCTCTTTACCTAACAGGGCGCAGACGCCTGTTGCAGGCAGAATGTCATCGATTTTGCAGATGTTTTTCCACTGGCTCATGCGTTTTCCTCCACCAGAGTGACCGGGATACGCTCATACGGCGTGGCCGGGCGATGTTGTTCACGTTCAGGCACGACCTGGACATTCGGATCGCGTTTATCGCTGTTGATAAAGTGCTTGAAGCGAACCTGCGCGGACGGCGTGTTGACGGTTTCTGTCCACTCGCATACGACGGCTTCACGCAGACGCGCCATCTCTTCTTCCAGATGCTCGTTCAGGCCCAGTTTGTCGTCGATGATGACAGACTTCAGATACTCGATGCCGCCTTCCAGGTTATCTAACCACGGTGCGGTACGGGTCAGTTTGTCCGCAGTACGGATGTAGAACATCATGAAGCGGTCAAGGTATTTCATCAGCGTTTCACGGTCGAGATCCGCTGCCAGTAGATCCGCATGGCGTGGTTTCATCCCGCCGTTACCACAGACGTACAGGTTCCAGCCTTTTTCAGTGGCGATGATACCCACGTCTTTACCTTGGGCTTCTGCGCACTCACGGGTACAGCCAGAGACGCCAAACTTCATTTTGTGCGGGGTACGAATGCCCTTGTAGCGGTTTTCAAGCTCAACGCCGAAGCCTACGCTATCGCCGACACCATAACGGCACCAGGTGCTACCCACGCAGGTTTTCGCCATACGCAGCGCTTTAGCATACGCATGACCGGTTTCGAAGCCCGCTTCAATCAACTGACGCCAGATTTCCGGCAGGTCATCTTTTTGCGCGCCGAACAGACCAATACGCTGAGAACCGGTGATCTTGGTGTACAGATTGAACTCACGAGCGATACGGCCCACGGCAACCAGACCTTCCGGGGTAATTTCGCCACCGGCAGAGCGTGGGATAACGGAGTAGGTACCGTCTTTCTGGATGTTGGCCAGGAAGTTGTCGTTGGTATCCTGCAGCGGCGTGTGCTGCGGCTTGAGGATGTATTCATTCCAGCAGGAGGCCAGCAGGGAACCGACGGTTGGTTTACATACTTCGCAGCCGTAACCTTTACCGTGTTTCGCCAGCAATTCCTCGAAGGTTTTAATGCCTTCCACGCGGATGAGATGGAACAGTTCCTGACGTGAGTACGGGAAGTGATCGCACAGGTTGTTGTTGACTTCGATGCCCTGTTTCGCCAGTTCGGCATTCAGCACCTGGGTAACCAGCGGAATACAACCACCGCAGCCAGTACCGGCTTTGGTTTCGGCTTTCAGCGCTGCAACGGTGTGGCAGCCTTTGTTAATGGCGGCAACCAGCATGCCTTTGGTGACGTCGAAGCAGGAACAAATCTGCGCGCTGTCCGGCAGTTTATCCACGCCGATGGACGGCTTACCGCTGCCTGAGTGTGCTGGCAGGATCAGTGAGTCCGGGTTTTCCGGCAGTTCGATGGCGTTCAGCACCAGCTGCAGCAGGTTGCCGTAATCGCTGGTGTCACCCACCAGAACCGCGCCCAGCAGCGTTTTGTTATCTTCGCTGACGATCAGGCGTTTGTAGACTTCTTTGCTTTCGTCGAGGTAAACGTAGCTACGGGCGCCCGGTGTACGCGCATGTGCGTCGCCGATACCGCCGACATCTACGCCCAGCAGTTTCAGCTTGGCGCTCAGGTCTGCGCCTTCGAACGCGTTTTTGCTACCGAGAATATGGTCAACGGCGACCTGCGCCATTTTGTACCCCGGTGCGACCAGGCCATAAACGCGGTCGTTCCAGCTGGCGCATTCGCCGATAGCGTAGATATCCGGGTCAGAGGTCTGGCAGGCGTCGTTGATCACGATACCACCACGCTGTGCGACATCAAGGCCGCACTGGGTTGCCAGTTTGTCGCGCGGGCGAATACCGGTGGAGAAGACAATGAAGTCGACTTCCAGTTCGCTGCCGTCGGCAAAGCGCATAGTTTTACGCGCTTCAGTGCCTTGCTGGACGATCTCTTTGGTATTTTTGCTGGTGTGCACACGCACGCCCATGCTTTCAATTTTGCGACGTAACTGCTCGCCACCCATCTGATCCAGCTGTTCAGCCATCAGCATCGGGGCGAATTCAATCACGTGGGTTTCAACGCCTAAGCTTTTCAGGGCACCTGCGGCTTCCAGACCCAGCAGGCCACCACCGACAACGGCGCCGCGTTTACTGCGACGAGCGCAAGACTCAATGGCGTTGAGGTCTTCAATGGTACGGTAAACGAAACAGTCCTGCGTTTCCGAACCTTTAATTGGCGGGATCCACGGGTAGGAGCCGGTTGCCATGATCAGTTTATCGTAATAAACCGTACGACCGGCGCTGGAGTGGATCACCTTCTCCTGGCGGTTGATGGTAATCGCGCGTTCGCCGACTAATACCTTAACGCCGTGCTTCTCGTAGAAGCCTTCACGCACCAGAGACAGCTCTTCAGCAGTGTGGTGAGAGAAGTAAGAAGACAGGTGTACGCGGTCGTATGCTTTGCGGGGTTCTTCACAGAAGACGGTAATATCAAACTTGTCCGCATCGGATTTATCAAGAAGATCCTCAATAAAGCGATGGCCGACCATACCATTACCGATAATAGCGAGTCTGACTTTGCTCATTTTTGCCTCGATTTCTTTTCTATTACTGCCTACCTTAACGATTCAGCAACCCCGCTTATTGATACAAATCAATTTCGCCCTTATATACTCCTTAAGAGGTATATAACTGATTTGTCAGCGTTTTTATAAGTCACGGAATTGACAGGCTTTTCATGTTTGTATGATTAGCGTACAAATTAAGGGGTTTTAGTGTGATATAGGTCAGGATCCTAAGGGTTAGAAAGGGGAGTGATAAATGCCGGATAATCAGAGCCGCTATCCGGCATTCAGGTTTACTGCACAGCCGGTGCGTTATGCTGGCGATGACGCGTGACAAACCCAAGGATAAAGCACATCACGAATACCACGGCATACAGGCCATTCGCGGTTTGTAGTGCGGCCAGAGGACCGCTGTGGGCAACGATCGGACCCGTCACCACGAAGGTTAACATGGTCCCAATGGTGCCGCAGGTCAGGACGAAGTTAACCAGCTTCGGTGAGGCCACTTTAGTCTGCTGGGAGCCGAGGGTAATAATGGTGGTATAGATGGCGCTGGAGAAGAAGCCCAGCGTCAGGATGAACCACGGCATGTGCTCTGGCGTACCGGTGATGAAGAGATACATCAATACGGTTGCCAGTCCTGCCAGCACGGTCAGGATACGCTGCAAATCAAAGAAGCGCAGGATAAAGCTAAACGCCCACATACCCACCATGTAGGACATCCAGAAATCGCTGACCAGCTTACCTGCATCGTTCAGGCTCATGCCGAGGCTTTTGGCGTATTCCGGCACCCAGGAGATAAAACCCAACTGACCGAGGATGTAGCACAGCGCGGCGATGGACAAAAACAGCACACCGATGCCCCACTTCTCTTTCGCCACCGGTGCTTCCGGTTGCTGCGCGTGTTTACCCAGCGCCGGGAACTCACAGCCAAAGGTCAGCAGGAAAATGGCGACGTACACCAGGCCGATACAGGCGTAGACCCAGTACCATTCGATGCTACGCGCCAGCAGGTACGCGGCAACCATCGGGAAAATCATGCCCGCCATGCTGAAGAAGGAATCTGTAAACAGCAGGCGAGATCCACGCTGGCGACCTTCATACATCTGGGTGACCAGGAAAGTACCAATCGACATGGTGATCCCGCTGACGACCCCCAGCACAAACATGGCGGCGGAGAACAGCGCCAGGCTATGCGTGAGCATCAGTCCGGCGACAGCCAGCAGCATCAGAATAAAGCCAAAACGTAGCTGCGTTTTCAACGGGACAATTTCCATCAGCCACGCATTCAGAAAAATAGAGATCAGAATACCGGCATTCAGAAAGGTGAAGGTGTTACTCATACTGGAAACGGGCAAATGGAAATAGTCTGCGATGTTTCCCATCACCATCCCGGTGACAATAACCAACGCGCCTGTCAGGGCGTAGGAGAGAAAGCTGATCCATGTGAGCTTGATACGATTGCTGTTAGTCATGACTGGCCTGTATAGAAGTGTAAGGCGCATTGAAGGCGCCGTGAGCGGGCGGATTTTAGGCGTTTTGTTGATGTATTTAAATATTTTTTAGCAACTGCTGTTTCTATTACATATTTCAATGTGATCATGATCACATTGATGCACGTTGCAAAGCATTTACATTTGTTTCAGATTCGTAAAATTAAGTAAAGGGATGGCCTTGTCATGGAAGGCTCTTTAGAATCAATTCACTTGCTTCATTTCTGCTCTTGTAAAGGAATTCTCATGCTCAAATCGACTCTGGCGGCTGTTGCAGCTGTTCTCGCTCTTTCTGCCCTCTCTCCCGCAGCACTGGCAGCGAAAGGTGACCCACGTGTACTGCTGACGACCTCTGCTGGTAACATTGAGCTGGAGCTGAACAGTCAAAAGGCCCCGGTTTCAGTGCAAAACTTTGTCGATTATGTAAATAGTGGTTTCTATAACAACACCACGTTTCACCGGGTGATCCCTGGGTTTATGGTACAGGGCGGCGGTTTTACCGAGCAGATGCAGCAGAAGAAACCTAACCCGCCAATCAAAAATGAAGCCGATAACGGGCTGCGCAATACCCGTGGCACCATTGCCATGGCGCGGACCGCAGACAAAGACAGCGCGACCAGCCAGTTCTTTATCAACATTGCGGACAACGCTTTCCTCGATCACGGCCAGCGTGACTTCGGCTATGCCGTTTTTGGTAAAGTGGTGAAGGGGATGGATGTCGCGGATAAGATAGCTCAAGTGCCGACTCACGATGTCGGCCCTTACCAGAACGTTCCGTCCAAACCGATTGTTATCCTGTCTGCGAAAGTTCTGCCGTAATCGTATTTTTGCGCGGGCGGTTCCTGCCCGCGTTCTCTCCCTTCTCTGCGTAACCCGAAATTGCTGCTTATACTTGTGGCAAGTGCCGGCACATTCAGGGAGGTCACGTGAAAAAACTCACCGATAAACAAAAGTCCTGTCTTTGGGAGCAGCTGCGAAACGGCAATTTCCAGGCTAGTCGACGTCTGGAAGGCGTGGAGATTCCACGGGTTACGCTGAGCGCTGAAGATGCCCTGGCGCGCCTTGAAGAATTGAGGAGGCACTATGAGCGATAAATTCGGTGATGGGCGCGATCCCTATTTGTATCCGGGCCTGAACGTGATGCGTAATCGTCTCGGGGTCCATCAGGCCCAGCGTCTGGCGCAGGCGGCCTACGAATTGACGGCGCTGCGGGCGGCGACGATTGGGCTGGGCCCGCTAAAACGCGGTCTGCCGCATCTGTGCGCTATTCATCGCCAGCTCTATCAGGATATTTTTGACTGGGCGGGCCATCTGCGCGAGGTCGATATTTACCAGGGCGATACCCGCTTCTGCCACTTTGCTTATATCGAGAAAGAGGGCAACGCGCTGATGCAGGACCTGGAAGACGAGTCCTGGCTGGTGGGGCTGTCGGCGGATAAGTTTATCGACCGACTTGCGCATTATTATTGCGAAATTAATGTGCTACACCCATTTCGTATTGGCAGCGGTCTGGCCCAGCGTATTTTCTTCGAACAGTTAGCGGTTCATGCCGGGTATATGCTCAGTTGGGAGGGTATCCCGGTCGAAGAGTGGAATCAGGCCAACCAGAGTGGTGCGATGGGCGACCTGTCGGCGCTGCGGGCGATATTTCGTAAAGTGGTAAGCGAAGCCCGAGAAACTGGGTAGAATAGCGCGGTTTTTCTGTACCGGAGCCGCCATGATCCTGCTTATCGATAACTACGATTCTTTTACCTGGAACCTGTATCAATATTTCTGCGAACTGGGCGCAGAGGTCCTTGTCAGGCGCAACGACGAGCTGACGCTGGCGCAAATTGATGCGTTAAGTCCGCAAAAAATCGTTATTTCCCCCGGTCCCTGCACGCCGGATGATGCCGGGATTTCGCTGGATGTCATCCGTCACTATGCGGGAAAAACCCCGATGCTGGGCGTCTGTCTGGGCCACCAGGCGATGGCGCAGGCGTTTGGTGCCAGCGTCGTGCGGGCGGCGAAAGTCATGCACGGTAAGACCTCCCCGATTACGCATACCGGGCAGGGCGTTTTTCAGGGGCTGGCGAACCCGCTAACGGTGACGCGCTACCACTCTCTGGTGGTTGCACCTGAGACGCTGCCGGCCTGCTTTGAGGTAACGGCCTGGAGTGAAACGCAGGAGATTATGGGCATTCGCCACCGCGAGTGGGATTTGGAAGGCGTGCAGTTCCACCCGGAGAGTATCCTCAGTGAGCAGGGGCATCAGCTGCTGGCTAATTTCCTCAATCGGTGATTTGTAGTTGCTATTCAGTGACTTTTTATTCATATTTTGTGATTATAATTTCACTAGCATTTCTGCTTAACTGGGTGGTAATGACATGGCAACTGAACAAACTGCAATTACGCGCGCGACATTCGATGAAGTGATTCTGCCGATTTATGCACCGGCAGAGTTTATTCCGGTCAAAGGGAAAGGAAGTCGAGTCTGGGATCAACAGGGTAAAGAGTATGTTGATTTCGCGGGTGGTATTGCAGTTACCGCGTTAGGGCATTGCCATCCGGCCTTGGTCGAAACGTTAAAAACGCAGGGCGAAACCCTGTGGCACACCAGTAACGTTTTCACCAATGAGCCTGCACTGCGCTTAGGCCGCAAAATCATTGATGCGACCTTTGCTGAACGCGTGCTGTTCATGAACTCTGGCACTGAAGCCAACGAAACCGCCTTTAAGCTGGCACGCCATTATGCCTGCGTCCGCCATAGTCCGTTCAAAACCAAAATTATCGCCTTCCATAATGCGTTTCATGGACGCTCGCTGTTTACCGTTTCCGTCGGTGGGCAGCCAAAATATTCTGACGGCTTTGGGCCAAAACCGGCGGATATTATCCATGTACCGTTTAACGACCTGCATGCGGTAAAAGCGGTGATGGACGATCACACCTGCGCGGTGGTGGTTGAGCCGATTCAGGGCGAAGGTGGCGTTATGGCCGCTACGCCGGAATTCCTGCAGGGCCTGCGCGAACTGTGTGATCAGCATCAGGCATTGCTGGTGTTTGATGAAGTGCAGTGCGGTATGGGGCGTACCGGCGACCTGTTTGCCTATATGCACTACGGCGTGACGCCGGATATCCTGACCAGCGCCAAAGCCCTCGGCGGCGGTTTCCCGGTGAGCGCGATGTTGACCACTCAGGAAATCGCTTCTGCGTTCCATGTCGGTTCGCACGGTTCAACCTACGGCGGTAACCCGCTGGCCTGTGCGGTTGCAGAGACGGCGTTCGATATTATCAACACGCCGGACGTGCTGGACGGTGTTCAGGTCAAACGTCAGGCATTTGTTGCGCATTTACAGAAAATAGATGCTCAGTATGACATTTTTAGCGATATTCGCGGTATGGGGCTGCTGATTGGCGCGGAGCTGAAGCCGCAGTTCAAAGGTCGGGCGCGTGATTTCCTCTACGCCGCGGCTCATGAAGGCGTTATGGTGCTGAACGCGGGGCCGGACGTCATGCGTTTTGCGCCATCGCTGGTGGTGGAAGAGGCGGATATCGATGAAGGGATGCAGCGCTTTGCGCAGGCGGTAGCGAAGGTTATTGGTTGATGGATTACCGGATAGCGCTACGCTTATCCGGCCTACGAATCACACCTTACTCCGTAGGCCGGATAAGGCGTTTACGCCGCCATCCGGCAAATCTCTTAACCTTTCATATCCCGCAACCGGCGGCTCAGCCAGATACCGTGGTGCGGGCGTTGACGCCATGCCACCGACGAAATGGTGTGCATGGTATTCAGATGCCCCAGTATACGTTGCAGATGCTGCTCCAGGGTACTTAATGGACCGTGGGACAGCATCTCCGACGACTCGAGAATGTTCACATCACCGGAGCTTCCCGGCCCGTCATATTCCAGCCGCTGCTGACAACGCTGAATCGCAATTTCACAGGACTGCAGATACCGCTGCGCCAAATCCGGCGTCAACATGGTGTGTTCCCGGGCCAGCGTGGTCATCGCATTAATATGTTCGACGATGAACTGGCTGTGCGTGACCCACAGTTTCATATCGGCCAGGTAATGTGAGTTAAATCCTGGCTCCTGCATCGCCTGGTTCAGTGAGTTAAACAGCGTGTTATGCGCCTGGTTGACCCGCATACGCTGATACGCCAGCGGTGTGGCCTGTGGATCGTTGCTGAGGATCAGGCGAATAGCTTCCTGGTCAGCTTCCAGAGCGTCGTGGGCGTTTTTGCGCAGCAGGCCGCTTTGCCACTGTGGCCACAGCCAGAGCGTGCCGCCAAAGGCAATCAAACAGCCCAGCACCGTATCGACAAAGCGCGGCACAATAAACTGTTCTCCGTTCAGCGTCAGCAACTGCAGGGTATACACCGCCGTAACCGTAAACCCGACGGTGGCCCAGCCGTAGTTTTTGCGCATGATCAGATAGCTGACGAGGGTGATGACCAGCATGGCAGCCAGCGTAAACCCTTCCGGAATATGAAAGTGCAGCGTGACGCCGGCAATCACCAGCCCGACAAGCGTACCCAGCGAACGATGCAGAATGCGTACCCGCGTGGCACCGTAGCCATTTTGCGTGACGAACAGGACCGTCATCAGGATCCAATAAGGTTTGGGCAGGTGTAAGGCGCTGCCCATCAGGCTGGCGATGCTCAGCATGACGCTGATACGCCCGGCATTACGCAACGCGGGAGATTTCAGCGACAGATAGTTTTTCAGGGCCGGGAGTAACGGCAGGCGGCGCTGTTTGTCGGCCATTAAATCTCGGGCATACAGCGGACGCTGGGTGCGCAGCACGCGGGCAATGCGGCTAAAGTGCCAGTAGCAAAACTGCCCGACAGGATTTTCCGGGTGCTGGTTGGCAATTTTCTCCAGCGTGCCAATCTGTTTTTCCATCGAAAAGCGTGTTGGCAAGCGGTGATACAGAATGTCATCAGCCAGCACGCGTAACCGGTCGGCGACGGTGCGCGCATTCCAGCGAATCACCTGTTCTGCATGACTGCGTTCGACCAGCTTCTGCACCTCTTCTGGTTGATGCAGGCTGACGGAAATATGCTCCTGCAAATCCAGCGCCTCCTGAAAGGCCCGTAGCAGGCGTTTGTACTCGTTGTTGTGATGCGCCGACAGCATATGCATTTGCTGATAGCACTGGGTGATCAGATCCACCGCTTTTTGCTGGCGAACCAGCAGCGGGGGCAGCGCTTTTTCGGGATCGACGTGCTGGGTTAGCAGGCTGTATTTCGCTTCACAGTAATCGGCCAGTTCGCGATATAACAGGCTGAGCGATTCGCGCAGCGGCTGCTCACGCCACAGCCAGAACCAGAACCAGTTGAACGCGCCGTACCATAATGTACCTAGCGCATAGATCAGTAGCGGTTCCCAGACCGGCATGTTGCCAGCCAGGCTTAGCGTGAAAATTGCCGCAATCAGTGAGGCGGGCAGCAGTCGTGCATGCAGCGGGCTTAACTCGGCGGTCACGCCGAGAACCAGCGTCAGGCCGGTAAGGATCAGCGGGAGCGCAATGCTTTCTGCCAGCAATAGCTGCATGATCAGGCTACATCCGGCAAACAGTGACGCGCCAATAACTAAGCGTTTAAAAAATCGCTTATGCGGGGTATCAAGACCGGCAATGTTGCAGCAGGCGGGGACGAGGGAGAACAGCAGTCCCAGATGAAGCTGACCGATGATAAGACCGACAGCCACG
The DNA here is from genome assembly GCF_005280825.1 of Citrobacter sp. wls829. Taxonomy (NCBI): domain Bacteria; kingdom Pseudomonadati; phylum Pseudomonadota; class Gammaproteobacteria; order Enterobacterales; family Enterobacteriaceae; genus Citrobacter; species Citrobacter sp. wls829. The sequence continues at coordinate 27,400 of NZ_SZWP01000056.1, read as the reverse complement.
GGTAAACACAGCACCAGCGTTTGTCGTAGTGCGTAGTTGATCTCGGGGTGATAAATCAGTCTTCGCCACATCGGTGCAAACAAAAATGGCGCATTACCAGGTAACGCGCCATTTCGACGAGGTTAACGCGTGCCGTAGACGACGATGGTCTTACCGTGCGCGGAGATCAGGTTCTGATCTTCCAGCATTTTCAGGATACGACCAACGGTTTCACGGGAGCAGCCAACGATCTGGCCAATTTCCTGACGGGTGATTTTGATCTGCATGCCGTCCGGGTGGGTCATCGCGTCAGGTTGTTTCGCCAGGTTCAACAGGGTCTGGGCGATACGACCGGTGACATCCAGGAAGGCCAGATTGCCCACTTTTTCGGACGTTACCTGCAGGCGACGAGCCATCTGAGAAGACAGGCGCATCAGAATATCCGGGTTAACCTGGATTAATTGACGAAATTTTTTGTATGAAATTTCAGCAACTTCACATGCGGTTTTGGCACGTACCCAGGCGCTACGTTCCTGGCCTTCTTCAAACAGGCCTAATTCACCAATGAAATCGCCCTGATTCAGATAAGAGAGGATCATTTCTTTCCCTTCTTCATCTTTGATCAGCACTGCCACTGAGCCTTTAACGATGTAATACAACGTTTCCGCTTTTTCACCCTGGTGAATCAGCGTGCTCTTCGATGGGTACTTATGAATATGGCAATGAGACAAGAACCATTCGAGAGTCGGGTCTGTTTGCGGTTTGCCAAGCACCATGCGCGGTTATCCTCTGTTATAAGCTGTCTCCAGAGTCAGAACACGACGCTGCCTCTGGGGTTGCAAAAATATGCTTCCCGCTACCTGGGAAAGGGGCTGCTAAAAAGTGAACTGCAGCCTGTAATGTGATGTCCTCTGCATACATGCAGTACGTCAATGTATTACTGTAGCATCCTGACTGTTTTAGCATAGCTTTCGCCGTGTGTCTCCTGGTGTCTCGCTTCAGCATGACTCAGGTCGCCTTCCGTTGCGAGAATTGTTATGTACGCGTAATCTGTCAGGAAAATTGAAACATTGGAGTTACGAAATATGCAAGCGCGTGTAAAGTGGGTTGAGGGGTTAACCTTCCTCGGTGAGTCCGCCTCAGGCCACCAAATCTTGATGGACGGTAACTCCGGTGATAAAGCGCCGAGCCCGATGGAAATGGTACTCATGGCTGCGGGTGGCTGTAGCGCCATTGATGTGGTGTCGATCCTGCAAAAGGGTCGTCAGGATGTGACCAACTGCGAAGTGAAGCTCACTTCCGAGCGTCGTGAAGAAGCGCCGCGTCTGTTTACCCATATTAATCTGCATTTCATCGTTACTGGCAACGATCTGAAAGACGCTTCGGTGTCTCGCGCCGTCGATCTCTCCGCGGAAAAATACTGCTCCGTGGCGCTGATGCTGGAAAAAGCGGTGAATATTACCCATTCCTATGAAGTGATTGCCGCGTAATCCTTGATGACGGATGGATGATGTTGATTTGTAGGCCCGATAAGCGTAACGCCATCGGGCACTTCCCACGCTTTACTCGATTTTTTTGCCTTCCATCAGTCGCTGGACCAGCGGCAGCATAATCAATTCCATCGCCAGCCCCATCTTGCCGCCCGGCACCACTAATGTATTGATATGGGAAATGAATGAGCCCTGCAGCATCGCCAGCAGCCACGGGAAGTCGATGCCTTCCAGGTTACGAAAATGAATCACTACAAAGCTTTCATCCAGTGACGGAATGCTTTTGGCGGCAAAAGGATTAGAGGTGTCGACGGTCGGTACACGCTGGAAGTTAATATGCGTACGGGAAAACTGTGGGGTGATGTAATTAATGTAGTCGTCCATTGAACGTACCACCGAATCCATTACCGCCTCGCGGGAGTGACCGCGCTCGCTGGTGTCGCGGGTCAGCTTCTGGATCCACTCCAGATTGACGATCGGTACCACGCCGACCAGCAGATCAACATGCCGCGCCACGTTTTGCTGCGGCGTCACCACGCCACCGTGCAGGCCCTCATAGAATAAGACGTCTGTGGGTTCAGGCAGCGGCTGCCACGGGGTAAACGTTCCCGGAACCTGATTCCACGGTACGGCCTCATCGTAGGTGTGCAGATATTTTCGTGACTGGCCTTTGCCGGTCTGGCCGTACTCGCTGAAGGTTTGTTCCAGCAGGCCGAAGTCGTTGGCTTCGGGGCCGAAGTAACTGATGTGTCGCCCGGCGTCGCGCGCTTTGCGGATCGCCATGTCCATCTCCGGACGGGTATAGCGGTGAAAACTGTCGCCTTCCACCTCGGCGGCGCGCAGATTTAACTGGGCGAAAATTTTACGAAACGCGAGGCTGGTGGTGGTGGTCCCCGCGCCGCTGGATCCTGTTACCGCAATCACCGGATGTTTGGCAGACATAATAACTCCATGGATAGGTTAGTTTTTATTATAGTCAGCCGCCGGCTGCGGGTTATTCGCGAAACTGTTTTCGCGGCATAATGTTGACCGTTTCATGCAGTTCTGACCATACCAGTACAGCTTCGCCAGATTGTAACTGGCGTCGGACGTCGGCGACTTTTTGTTCGAGCGAACGTTCATGTTCACCATAATCGGTGCCTTCGCGCAAGACAAAGCTTTCAATCAGATTGTCCAGCGCTTCAGGGGATAAGTCCTGCCAGGGGATCTGCATGATTATGCCTCCAGATACGTTGTCAGCCAGTCGGGGATACGGGATTCCAGCCACATCTCAGGATGGCGCAGCGTGCCGCTAATAAACCCGACGTGTCCACCGTGCTCGGTTAACTGATATTCCACCTGTGAGGGCAGATTTTCCGGTTTGGGGATCACGTGGTGATCCATAAAAGGATCGTCCTTGGCGTGAATAATCAGCGTCGGTTTAGCGATCAGGTTGAGTAGTGGCATGGCGCTACACTGACGATAATAGTCTATCGCATCGGCAAAACCGTGGATTTTGGCGGTGATCAGATCGTCAAAGTCACGAATGCGGCGCAGGGACTTCAGCTGTGCCAGGCTTACCGGCAGCGAGCCAGGATAAGCTTCGAGCTTACGCGAGGCATTGGCTTTTAACAGATTAAGCAGATAGCGCTGGTAAACGCGGGAGAACCCTTTTTCCATATGATAACTACAGGCTTCCAGCACAAAGGGGGCGGAGACAATAACCGCGGCATCAATCGGGATAGCGTTCCCTTCTTTGGCCAACAGGCAGGCCAGCATGTTGCCACCGAGCGAGTAGCCGACCGCTGCGGTTGGCACGCGGCCGAACTCGCGCTCCAGCCAGCGTAAAAACCAGGTACCGTCCTCGGTCTCGCCGGAGTGATAAATGCGGTTCAGGCGATTCGGCTCGCCGCTGCAGCCGCGAAAATGCATCACCACACCTAACCAACCGCGCTTTTGCGCCGCCTCAATCAGACCGTGGGCGTACGGGCTGTTCAGGCTACCTTCCAGACCGTGAAAAACCACCAGACGCGGTTTGTGCTTCGCCTGATGCGGATCTTCACTCCATGCCAGATCGACAAAGTCGCCGTCGGGTAATTCCAGACGCTGCCAGTGGGCGTCGAACTTCACCTTACGGCGAATTAAACGTGGCAGCATGGTCTGCAGATGGCGATTACTGATCCCGCGCATCGGGCGGAATTCTCGCGAATCATCGGCAGGGAGATTCATTTCTGTTGGAGTGATTTCAACCATAACACCAGAGCAATTAATCATCGAAAACAGCGACTATACCGCGCACAGAGCCTGCGGGTTAGCCAATATGTGATTTTGTACTTATTCAGCCAGCAGGTTACGTGAGAAAAGATGAAAATCCACACCCGGTTTACGTCGCCACAGGCGGGCTTTCCGCGTGCCGGTGGCCATGCTTTCACCGGTATCTTCAAACATATCTGAGGCCTCAAAGCGGCGGATCAGGCTTTTGCGCTGAATCGGCTGGCCGAGGATAACCTCTGTGGCTTCCTGTAGCTGACCATGGGTAAAGGTATCCGGCAAACAATAAACGGGCAGTAAAGAATATTTCGTTTTTTGCCGCAGCCGGTTCAGGGCGGCATCAATGATCGCCTGGTGGTCAAAGGCCAGCGGATAGTCGGCAAGCTTATCAACCGGGACCCAGCGGGCATCGCTGACGCTGGCAATATGCGGTTCGCAGTCCACCCAGGCGATAAGCGCAAACCAGGTGACCGTCAGGCTCCAGCCACGCGGGTCACGATCTGGCCCGGAAAATGTGTCCAGCTGTTCCAGCCACGAAGGCGAAACGCCTGTTTTTTCAGTGAGTTTACGCAGCGCTGTGGCGCGAGTGGAATCATCGTGTGCCATATCAATAAAGCCGCCGGGTAATCCCCAACGTCCTTTCTGCGGCTGGTTTGCCCGTTCGACCAGCAGCACGCACAGCGCCTGTTGATGCACGGTAAACAACACGCTATCCACCGTTACCAGCGGGGAGGGAAAGTGGCGGGCATCGTACTGATTCAGGTAGTCGGCTTCGGTGGTCATAAGGTACTCGCGATGATGTGCAACGCTGCCAAGTGTACCAGCCCGGTATCGGTGGGCAAGGTGCGTTTTTTTTCCATTGATTATCAGTTGATTAGCGCACGTTCAAAAATACTTTATTTTATGCTTGCTTAATAACTGTCTTAGAGACATTATTAATTGTGTCGAAGGGACACAATTCAAAGGGGAAGCGAGATGAGCGTAAAATTAACCTTAACGCTGGATGACCAGGCTTACGCTATTGCCAGCGGTATTTTTCCTGATGGGGCCGTCTGGTTGAAAGTCACCGACGCATTACCATCCTTCGCTCACCAGATGCGCATTCGTGCCGCGGCGATGCGCGATATGAACGACTTTATGCTATTGGCGCAGTTGGTCGACGCGGTGCGCCATCAGACCGATGTACGGGTCAGCCATCTTGAACTTCCCTGGCTGCCGTGGGCGCGCCAGGACCGACATATGGTTGCGGGCGACAGCTTTGCGCTGAAGGTTTTTGCCCGTCAGCTCAATACGTTGCAGTTCGACAAGGTGAAGGTACTTGATCCACACAGCGACGCGGCGGCAGCGGCTATCGATAATTTCATCACTATTCCCCAGGAAGTCTGTCTGCTGCAAAGCGCGACCTTGCAGCGCCAGTTCCAGCAAAACGCGCTGATGCTGGTGGCTCCTGATGCCGGAGCATTAAAGAAAATTGATGCTGTCGCCAGAGCCGCAGGGACTGCTGAATACGCCATTTTGAGCAAAAAACGCGATGTCGCCAGCGGCAACCTGACGGGTTTCGCGTTGGTTGCCGGGGATGTTAAAGACCGGGATGTGCTGATTGTCGACGACCTGTGCGACGCTGGCGGCACCTTCATTGGCTCTGCCCAGGTTTTACGCGATGCCGGCGCGCGCAGCGTCAGCCTGTATGTCACCCACGGGATCTTTTCTAAGGGCGTTGAGCACCTGTTTGCCAACGGCATTGACGCCGTTTACACCACCACATCGTTAGCGTCCTCTACGCTGGCCCATCCGCAGCTTGAACTTATCGACATTGACGCGATTTACCGCGCCTGAGGGAGACACCTGTTATGAAAATGAATCCAATCTTGGCTATTGATGGCTACAAAGTGTCTCACCGCGTGCAGTATCCGCAGGGCACCAGCCGGGTCTATTCCAACTTTACCCCGCGCAGCGATCGCTTTTTCTCGTCGCCGTTGCCGGATGGCAAGCTGGTGTTCTTCGGTCTGCAGGGTTTTTGCAGTGGTTTTTGGTTGATTTGTTTAACGAGGCGTTCTTTGCCCGACCGCAGGAAGAGGTGGTCAGTGAATACAAGCAGGTGATGGACGGGTATCTGGGAAAAGATGCCGTGGCGGTTGATCACATTCGTGCGCTGCATCAGCTGGGTTATCTGCCGTTGCACATTAAAGCACTGGATGAAGGCAGCAAAGTCCCGATGGCGGTGCCGGTATTAACCATCATCAATACTCAACCTGAGTTTTTCTGGCTGGTGAATTACCTCGAGACGGTACTGTCGGCTGAGCTGTGGAAAGCCTCAACCAATGCCACCATCGCGCATCACTACCGCAAAATCTGTGCGCATTGGGCAGAAAAAACCTGTAGCGATATGACGCACCTTGACTTCCAGTGCCATGACTTTTCGTTTCGCGGTATGTCAGGATTGCAGGACACCATGCAGGCGGGCGGCGGGCATCTGCTGAGCTTTAAAGGCACTGACAGTATTCCGTCGCTGCTGTATGCCCGTGATTACTACACCGACGGCGAGGCGTATTTCATCGGCGCCAGCATTCCAGCCACCGAGCACAGCGTGATGTGCATGGGCGAGCGCGAACACGAGATCGAAACCTTCCGTCGTCTGATTGCCGATCTGTACCCGCAGGGATTTGTGTCGATAGTCTCCGATACCTGGGACTACTGGCAGGTGCTGACGGAGTATACCCGGGAACTGAAGCACATCATTCTGGCGCGTGAGGGGCGGGTGGTGTTCCGCCCGGACAGCGGTAACCCGGTCGATATTCTGTGTGGCACTGGGTTAGATGACGATAACCGTGCCGAACGTACGCCAGAGGAAAAAGGTTCCGTGGAGGTGCTGTGGGAGATTTTTGGCGGTACGGTAAACGCCAAAGGGTATAAGGTGCTCGACCCGCATGTAGGGCTGATTTATGGCGACTCCATTACGCTGGAGCGGGCGAATGAAATCTTGCGTCGCCTCGAGGCTAAAGGCTTTGCCAGCTCAAACGTGGTGTTCGGGGTGGGATCGTTTACCTATCAGTACAACACGCGAGATACCTTTGGCTTTGCGATGAAAGCGACCTGGGGAGAAGTGAACGGTAAAGGCCGGACCATCTTTAAGGAGCCGAAAACCGACAATGGTCTGAAACGCTCTGCCCGCGGGCTGCTGCGCGTTGCACGTGATGAGCAGGGCGAGTTACGACTGCATGATGAACAACGTTGGCAACAGGAGCAGGAAGGCGAGCTGAAAACCCGCTTCCTCGACGGTAAGCTTTATCACCGTCAACATTTCGACGATATCCGCCAGCGCCTGGCGGCGCAAAAATAATTTCCTGCAAGCGGGTAGCGATACCCGCTTTACTTACCCCGCTTAAATTGATCCTCATCACAAATCGTTACTTCAATTATTACTCTCAAGCTAATGATTCACGCCTACGCTTAATTGATGACTTTCTCACCAGAGCGCACACTCTTTCCAGTGTTAAGCAATCAAAAATGATTCGCTGAATCAGGAGGTTAATAATGTTATCTGGGCAAACGCCAGCTCGAGTCTGGAACACCCGCCGCACAGAAAAACAGCGGCGTCTGGCTTCCGTTCCGGTGCAGGGCAAGGTTCTGCCGACCGCAGACCTGACCGCGATGCTGGAATTACTTATCGCGCCGGGTGACCGCGTGGTATTAGAAGGGAATAACCAAAAGCAGGCAGATTTCTTATCTCGCATGCTGGCTGAAGTTAACCCGCAAAAAGTGCACGACCTGCACATGATTATGCCCAGCGTCGGACGCAGCGAGCATCTGGATATCTTCGAAAAAGGTATCGCTCGCAAGCTGGACTTCTCTTTCTCCGGTACCCAAAGCCTGCGTATTTCGCAGCTACTGGAAGATGGTCAGCTGGAAATTGGCGCCATCCACACCTACATCGAACTTTACTCCCGTCTGTATGTTGACCTGTCACCAAACGTGGCGCTGATTGCCGGTTTCAAAGCCGACCGCAAAGGTAACCTCTACACCGGGGCGAGTACCGAAGATACCCCGGCGCTGGTTGAAGCCGCCGCATTCCATGACGGTATCGTCATCGCGCAGGTTAACGAACTGGTCGACGATGAATGCGACCTGCCGCGCGTTGATATTCCGGGCTCATGGATTGATTACGTGGTCGTCGCCGATAAGCCGTTCTTCATTGAACCGCTGTTCACCCGTGACCCGCGCCTGATCAAACAAGAACATATCCTGATGGCGATGATGGCCATTAAAGGTATCTACGCAGAGCACCAGGTCCAGTCGCTCAACCACGGTATCGGCTTTAACACTGCGGCAATCGAGCTGCTGTTGCCGACCTACGGCGAACAGCTGGGTCTGAAAGGCAAAATCTGTAAACACTGGACGCTGAACCCACATCCAACGCTGATTCCTGCTATCGAAAGCGGCTGGGTTGAAAGCGTGCACTGCTTCGGCGGTGAATTAGGGATGGAAGAGTACATCCGTGCCCGCCCAGATGTGTTCTTCACCGGTGCCGATGGTTCAATGCGTTCTAACCGTGCTTTCTGTCAGTTGGCGGGTCAGTACGCGGTCGATATGTTTATCGGTTCCACTTTGCAGGTTGATGGCTATGCCAACTCCTCAACGGTGACCCGTGGACGCCTGTCCGGTTTCGGCGGCGCACCAAACATGGGCCATGACCCGCACGGCCGTCGTCATGCAACACCTGCCTGGCTGAACATGATTACCGAACCTGACCCAATGCAGCGCGGTAAAAAACTGGTTGTTCAGATGGTGGAAACCTTCCAGGCTGGTGTGAAACCGACCTTCGTCGAGAAACTTGATGCGGTTGAAGTCGCCAAAACCTCCGGGATGCCGCTGGCACCGGTGATGATTTATGGCGATGACGTCACCCACGTCCTGACCGAAGAAGGGATCGCTTACCTCTACCGGGCAAAAGATCTTGAAGAGCGCCGGGCGATGGTGGCTGCGGTTGCCGGGATCACCGACATCGGTCTGGGCGTTGATGCGAAACGCGTCGCTGAACTGCGTCAGAGTGGCAAGGTGGTGTATCCAGAAGATATGGGCATTCGTCGTACCGACGCGACCCGTTCTCTGCTGGCCGCCGGTAGCGTGTCCGATCTCGTTGAATGGTCTGGCGGTCTTTACAACCCACCTGCGAAATTCCGGAGCTGGTAATGAAACTTCTGTCCCCGATTCAGGTTGAAGGCGGTGCCGAATGGCTGGCGCGAACCGCCACGCAGTGTCTGATTGACGAAGCACGACTCAGCCCGAAACCCGGTCTGGTGGACAGTCGGGGGAATGGCGCGCATCACGACTTGTCGCTTGCGTTAATGGAGCGCTCTGCGCACAGCCTGACCTCTACATTTCAGTCGTTAGCGCAACAAAGCTGGCAGCGTCCAGCGGATATTGCGCTCAGACAAACCATAGGGCGACTCGGTCGCGAAGGCGAGCAACAGATGATGGCGGCCACGGACGGTGTGAACACCCACCGTGGCGCGATTTGGGCACTGGGATTGTTGGTGAGCGCGGTGGCAATGCACGGTGGCACCGCGAGTGCACAGCAGGTCGCGGCGACTGCCGCCGAGCTGGCAAAACTGCCGGATGCCGCCGCACCCAAAGTGTTCAGCAAAGGGCTGCGTGCGACGCACCGTTATCAGGTGCCGGGTGCACGTGAAGAGGCACAGCAGGCGTTTCCGCATGTGATGCAACGTGCGCTGCCGCAACTGCGTTTAAGCCGGTTTAACGGCAGCAGTGAAACGCACGCCAGACTCGACGCGCTGATGGCGATCATGACCTCGCTGACCGATACCTGCGTGCTCTCTCGCGCAGGTATGGAAGGGCTGGATGCCATGCAGGACGGCGCCCGTGCGGTGCTGAATGCTGGCGGCAGCGCTCATCCAGCAGGTCAGGCGGCATTGGCCGCACTCGATAGCCATATGCTGGCGCTGAACGCCTCGCCGGGCGGGGCAGCAGATTTACTCGCTGCCACCTTGTTCATCGACCGCATCGATTCGCCCTATACACGAAGTATTAAGAGGATGTTATGGAACACATTACGTTAACCGTACCGGCCAGCCGCACCTTAAGCGGTAAAGCGCTGGCAGGCGTCGTGGGCTCCGGGGATATGGAGGTGTTATTCACCGCCGACCAGAGCCAGACGTTAACCATTGATATCACCACTTCTGTCGATAACAGCCGTAGTCGCTGGGAAGCGTTGTTGAACCGTCTGCAAACGGTCAGCAGCCTGCCTGCAGGAAAACTGACGATCCACGACTTTGGCGCAACCCCAGGTGTTGCACGTATTCGTATCGAACAGGTATTTGAAGAGGTGAGCCATGCGTGATGACAGCAGTTTTATCGAATTAAAAGCACGTCAGCGTGCCCACGCGCTGCTTGATGAAGGCAGCTACCGCGAACTGCTCGACCCGTTTGACGGCGTGATGTCGCCTTGGCTTGGCGCGCAGGGCATCGTTCCGCAGTCGGATGACGGCATGGTCGTTGCTAAAGGCACCATCAACGGCAAACCGGCAGTGGTGGTGGCGATTGAAGGCGCATTCCAGGGTGGCAGCATGGGTGAAGTGTCCGGTGCCAAAATGGCAGCGGCGCTGGAGCTGGCGGCGGAAGATAACCGCAACGGCATCCCAACTCAGGCTGTTTTAAGCCTGGAAACCGGCGGCGTGCGTTTGCAGGAGGCCAACCTTGGCCTGGCGGCGATTGCCGATATTCATGCGGCGATTGTTGACCTGCGTCGTTACACCCCGGTAGTCGGCATTGTCGCCGGTACCGTGGGCTGCTTTGGCGGGATGTCTATCGCTGCGGCACTGTGTAGCTACCTGATTGTGACCCGTGAAGCGCGTCTGGGGCTGAACGGCCCGCAGGTTATCGAGCAGGAAGCGGGGATTGAAGAGTATGACTCCCGTGACCGTCCGTTTATCTGGAGCATGACCGGTGGTGAAATTCGCTACCAAAGCGGGCTGGTGGAAGCACTGGTCGGCGATGGCGTTAACGCCGTGAAAGCGGCAATGAACGACGCGCTGGCAAAAGGCGTACCGGCAAAACACCGCACCGATAACTACGACTGGTATCTCGACCGTTTAACGAATTTCGACACCCGTAAACAGGCCGATACCGAACAGATTCATGCGCTTTTCGCCCGGGAGGTGAAATGATGAGTAACTCAATAAGCCGTGGCGAATTATGGCTGGAAACCCTCGTACCGAACGCTAAACGTATTGCCGGGCTGTGCCCGTCCGTACAGGCCGCTGATGGTGAACTGAACGGTGAAACGGTGCGCTTTATTGCCGTTGTTCCGGATGCCAATAACCATTACCCACGTGCTGCTGGCGGTGAAGTCGGTCTGCTGGAAGGCTGGACACTGGCGAAAGTGGTGAGCGAAACCATCGCAGCCGACGCCAATAACGCGGTGAAACGTCCGATTGTGGCGGTGATTGATGTGCCAAGCCAGGCATACGGTCGTCGTGAAGAAGGCTTCGGTATTCACCAGGCGCTGGCCGGTGCGGCGGCGGCGTATGCCAATGCGCGTCTGGCGGGCCACCCGGTCATTGGCCTGATTGTCGGTAAAGCCATGTCCGGTGCCTTCCTGGCACACGGTTACCAGGCAAACCGTCTGATTGCGTTCAACGACAAAGGTGTGCTGATTCACGCAATGGGCAAAGAATCTGCCGCGCGTATCACGCTGCGTTCCGTTGAGGCGCTGGAAAAACTGGCGGCAACCATTCCGCCAATGGCGTACGACATCAGCAACTACGCCACGCTGGGGCTGCTGGAAAATCTGCTGGATATCAGCAACCCAGATGCGCCATCTGCAAACGATCTGACGCAGGTTAAAAACACCCTGCAACAGGCCATCAATGACGCTCGTCAGGATCCAACGCTGAAAAGCCGTCTGGGCGCTGACAATCGCCGCAGCTCTGCCCTCGTACGCGAACGTATGCGAGCAAGCTGGTAAGTAAAAAGAGACCTGCCAGATGTAAGACTTTGCGGGCGCAGACGTTGCGCCCGCGTGGGCCACTGCATCTGAAAAATAATAATCATCGCGTCAGTGCTACTTTTTTTTATATTACAGGTGAATTATGACTTACGTAATTGTTCATGCTCTTGCTCCGATTTTCGTCATCATGCTACTAGGATTCTGGGCCGGGAAGGCCAAAATGGTGGACAACAAAAACGTCTCCCTACTCAATATCTTCGTGATGGACTTTGCTTTACCCGCTGCGCTGTTTAGCGCGACGGTACAAACCCCATGGGCCGGTATTGTTGCGCAGTCGCCGCTGATTGTGGTGCTGACGTTGGCAATGTGGATTACCTATGCTGTCATCTACTTTATGGCGACCAAAGTCTTCAAAAAATCTCCGCAGGATGCCGCCGTGCTGACGTTGACCGTCGCGCTGCCAAACTACGCGGCGCTTGGCTTGCCGATTCTTGGTAGCGTCCTCGGTGAAGCGTCATCAACGTCGCTTTCGGTTGCCGTGTCTATTGCCTGCGGTTCCGTGCTGATGACGCCGTTCTGCCTGCTGATTCTGGAGCGTGAAAAAGCGCTGGCAGCAGGTGGAAATACCGGCTCCACACTGTCAATGCTGCCGGTATTGATGTGGCGCTCTATCAAGAAACCTATCGTGATGGGCCCGCTGTTGGGGGTTATTCTCTCGGCTATCGGCATCAAAATGCCGGAACTGGTACTGGCGGCCATTAAACCGCTGGGCCTGTCTGCAACCGCCGCCGCGCTGTTCCTGACCGGGGTTATCTTGTCTGCCCGTAAACTGCAGATCAATACCGTGGTTATTACATCGACTATTACCAAGCTGCTGATTCAGCCTGCAATTGCCTGGGGCATCGTGCTTATCTTCGGTCTGCATGGCTCCGTAGCCATTACCGCTATTCTGATGATTGCGCTGTCTGCCGGTTTCTTCGGTGTGGTGTTCGGTAACCGCTTTGGCGTGCAGTCACCGGATGCAGAAGCCGTGCTGCTGTTGAGCTCAGTCCTGTGTATCCTGTCGCTGCCGCTGTTTATCTCGCTGACTTCAGGAATGTAAATCATGACCTCAACATTACGCCCACACGATCTTATCTGGCTGAATGCGCGTGACGCGCTGGAAGAGACCACGGAATCCTGGGTGGATGACGTTTGGCATACCGGCCTGCCGGTGGTTGTGCGGCGTGATGTTGACGAGGCGGGGCGTATCCCCGTCGGTGTGCGCGGCATGAAGCGCTGTCAGCGGGCGGCGGGTTGGGTGAATCCTGATGCCGTCACCCGCGTCTGTACCCCGGAGTTGCTGGTTGACCCGCAGGCGATGCTGCGTTCACCGTTTATCTCTCAGCCACCGGTTCAGGTGGCTTTGTTGCTGTCACAGCAAGCGTGGCCGTGGACATGGGGTATTACCGGCAGCACCGGTTATGCGCTGGCGACCGGGATCCCGGTGATTCATGCCAGTAGCGATCTGGATTTGCTGATCCGTGCCCCGCAGGCGCTATCACGCGAGGTGCTGGAAAAATGGCAGCAACAGCTCACGGACGGTCTGTGCCGTGCGGACACTCAGGTAGAAACGCCGTATGGCGCGTTTGCCCTAAACGAATGGCTGCGCGACGGCAGGGCACTGTTAAAAACATCGCAGGGGCCGCGGTTGGTGAGCGACCCGTGGAGCAGGGAGGAGTAAATGAAAATTCTGTTCACCTTTCCGGGACAGGGAACCCAGCATCCAGAGATGCTGCATAACCTGCCGGGAACGGAATTGGCGCTGGCACGTGAAGTGCTGGGTGCAGAAGCGGATACGCTGGATTCCCCTGACGCATTGCAACATACCCGGGCGGTACAGTTAGCGCTGTTGATTGCCGGGGTTGCCTGGGCGCGCGAGCTGGAACGTCGCGGCGTTTCACCAGACATTGTGAGCGGGCTGTCGATTGGTGCATATCCGGCAGCGGTGGTGGCCGGGGCGCTCGACTTTACCGACGCGCTTAAACTGGTGGCGTTGCGCGGTGATTTGATGGAGCAGGCCTATCCACATGGCTACGGCCTGACGGCGATCATGGGGCTGACGTTATCGCAGGTGGAATCGCTGGTGGCGGGTAGCGGAACGTATATCGCCAACCTCAATGCCGAAACGCAGATTGTGATTGCCGGGACTGATGAGGCAATGGCTGGAGTGGCAAAACGGGCGTTGGAGAAAGGGGCGAGCAAAGCACATCGTCTGGCGGTTAGCGTACCGTCACACTGCGAACTCCTGGCAGAACCTGCGCAAAAATTGGCAGAGGCGTTTAGCCAGGTGACACTTTCTCGTCCTCGCTACGCTTATCTCAGCGGCAGCACTGGACGCGTGCTGTGGCAGCCGGAGCGCATTGCTGACGATTTGGCGATGAATATGGCGCGCACCGTGCGCTGGCAGGAGGCGGTGGTCTCCGCCAATGAGCGTGAAGCCCGGCTGGCGATTGAAATGCCACCCGGCGGTGTGTTGACCTGCCTAACGCGTCAGGCGGCGTGGGAAGGAGAGTCAATTTCGCTCGAACGCAGCGGCGTGGACGTTGCTGTACATCTGGCGAAACGGCTGCGTGCATAGTGGTATTGCCCGATGGCGCTGCGCTTATCGGGCCTACAAAATCGGTAGGTCGGATAAAACGCGTTAGCGTTGCCATCCGGCAATCAGGCTCCGCTCTTCAAACTCCGCGCATACATCCGCCCTTCGGCAGCTAACGCCAGCAAACTCGGGTCGCGCTCGCGGTTGCGGGCAAAGACAATCGCGATAAGCTGCTGCATTTGATAGGGCTCGGACAGCTTTTGCAGCTTCACGGTATTCTCATACATCTTCTTCATTCGCCCTGGCATCAAACAGAATCCAACCCCTGCCTGCACCAGACTGAGCATCGAGAAAATATCGTTCACGCGAGTGACGATTGAAGGCTCAAACCCGGCGACATGAAACGCTTCCTGGAAGCCCGCATAGGTGGCAAAGCCTTCCGCCAACGAAACGAACTTCTCATTGCGATAATTGCGAAGATCCGCTGTTTTGCTGGGATCCAGCGCTGCCGTGATCGGTGCAGCAAGGTAGATGTCATCGTGGAACAGCGGCAACACTTCCAGACTGTTACGGTCGATCTCGCTTTCAGAGATCGAGATCAGAATCGCATCCAGGGTACCGCTCTCCAGCATATTCAGCAGGGCTTCGTTTGATCCCATCGTCAGATCCATTTCCAGATCCGGACGACGTAGCTTCATACCCATAATCAGGCGTGGCACTGTTTCCAGCGTTAACGAGTAGAGCGTGCCGACACGCAGACGGCCCTGACCGACGCCCGCCGTTTTGCGCGTCTCTTCCAGCCCACGCTCCATTAACTGGGTCACTTCCTGACAATACTCCAGCAGCGTCCACGCCGCCGGTTGCGCAATCAGGTTACGCCCTTTGTGTACAAACAGCGGACAACGAACGTTCTCTTCCAGCGTATGCAGCGCCCGATGCACGCTCACGCCGCTGATATCCAGCGCCTCGGCGGTACGGGCGATGTTGCCCTTCTCCATAAAGGTCATGAAGATGGTCAGTTTGCGGAAGGTAATATCGTCGGTGATTGATAAGTTCATCGTCCGCCTTTCGTGGTTAGTCGTTCTGCAGCATCTGCTCAAGTTGCTCTTGCGCGTCCAGCCAGGCCATTTCACACTCTTCCAGCCCCGATTTAGCGCTGGCTTGCTGTTGTAAACATGCGGTCAGTTCGGCCTTGCGGCTTTGGTCGTACAGCTCGCTGTCACCGAGTTTTTCTTCCGCTTGTGCCAGCTGTGCCTGCAGCTTCTCCATCTCTTTTTCGAGACGGGTAATCTCTTTACGCAGCGGCTGGGTTAGGGTGCGCAGTTCGGCTTCACGGCGCTTCTGGTCTTTACGCGCCTGGGCGCTGTTGACGCTCTCTTTTGCCGGTTCATCGCTCTGACTTTCCTGCTTTTGTACGTCGCTCAGCCACTGTTGATAATCTTCCAGATCACCGTCGAACGGCTCAACTTTTTTATCATGAACCAGATAGAGATCGTCGGTGGTGGAGCGAATCAGATGACGGTCGTGCGACACCACCACCAGTGCGCCTTCAAAATCGATCAACGCCTCGGTCAGTGCCTGGCGCATGTCGAGATCCAGGTGGTTAGTCGGTTCATCGAGCAGCAGCAGGTTCGGACGCTGCCAAACGATAAGCGCCAGTACCAGTCGTGCCTTTTCACCCCCCGAGAAGCGAGCGGTCTGTTCGGTGACTTTATCGCCCTGGAAGCCGAAGCCGCCGAGGTAATCACGCAGCTTCTGTTCTAACTCCTGTGGCGCCATGCGGGCCAGATGCTGAATGGGCGATTCATCCGCGCGTAAAAACTCCAGCTGATGCTGGGCGAAGTAACCGAGCTTAATACCTTTCGCCAGACCGATTTCACCGCTAATAGGTGCCAGTTCTCCTGCCAACAGTTTAATCAGTGTGGATTTACCCGCGCCGTTACGGCCTAACAGGCCGATGCGTGACCCTGGCACCAGGTTCAGCTTGATGGAGTCGAGAATAATGTTCTCGCCATAACCTGCGCTGACCTTCTCCATTTTCAGCAGTGGGTTAGGCAGGCTTTCGGGTATGCGGAAGCTGAAGTGGAACGGGTTATCAACATGGGCTGGGGCAATCAGCTCCATGCGTTCCAGCATCTTGATACGGCTCTGCGCCTGTTTGGCTTTGGTGGCCTGCGCCCGGAAGCGGTCGATATAGCTTTGCAGATGCGCCACGCGCTCTTGCTGGCTTTCGTACATCGCCTGTTGCTGCGCGAGGCGAGTGGAACGCTGCACTTCAAACGCGCTGTAGTTCCCGGTGTACTCGAACAGGGTTTGCTGTTCGATATGAATAATCTTATCCACCACCGGATCGAGGAAGTCACGGTCGTGGGAGATCAGGATCAGCGTACCCTGATAGCTTTTCAGCCATCTTTCCAGCCAGATTACGGCGTCGAGATCGAGGTGGTTGGTCGGTTCATCAAGCAGCAGCAAGTCAGAACGGCAAATCAGCGCCTGAGCCAGGTTAAGACGCATACGCCAGCCACCGGAGAAATCGCTGACCGGGCGTTCAAGTTGTTCGTTAGAAAAACCGAGGCCGTGCAGCAGGCTGGCGGCACGCGAGCGCACGGTCCAGGCGTCGATGGCGTCCAGTTTGCCGTGCACGGTGGCAATCGCATGCCCGTCGTTACGTTCGTTGGCCTCGTTCAACTGTGCTTCCAGTTGACGATACTCGCGGTCGCCGTCAATGACGTATTCCAGCGCAGGCTGAGCAAGCGCGGGCGTTTCCTGATTTACCCAAGCGAGCTGCCAGTTACCTGGGTATGTAAACCCGCCAGCGTCGGCGCTGATTTCATTTTTCAGCAATGCCAGCAGGGTAGATTTACCGCAGCCATTCTTACCCACCAGGCCCACTTTCTGACCTGGATTAATGGTGGCCGTGGCATTTTCCAGCAGGACGCGCACGCCGCGACGAATTTGTAACGAGGAGAAAACAATCATAAGGCGCCGTATGTTCAGACTATGTTAATTTATCATTATGATAATGTAATGTGTGGGCGGTTTGCCGCACCGAGGCGCAATGGTAGCCCAAAACGCCGAAAATAGACAAAGACATAACCGGGAGGGGGATGATGTTCCAGCCAGCGAAAGTTTTGCTGCTGTATGCCCATCCGGAATCTCAGGACTCGGTCGCGAACCGGGTGCTGCTTAAACCGGCCATGCAGCTCAGTAATGTTACCGTGCACGATCTTTATGCGCACTATCCTGATTTTTTTATCGACATCCCGCATGAGCAGGCGCTGCTGCGTGACCATGATGTGATTGTTTTTCAGCATCCGCTGTATACCTATAGCTGTCCAGCGCTGCTCAAAGAGTGGTTTGACCGTGTGCTGAGTCGTGGGTTTGCCAGTGGGCTGGGAGGAAATCAGCTGGCGGGAAAGTACTGGCGGAGCGTCATCACCACCGGTGAACCCGAAAGCGCGTACCGTTATGACGCGCTGAACCGCTATCCAATGAGCGATGTGCTGCGCCCCTTTGAGCTGACAGCCGGTATGTGTCGAATGCACTGGATGAGCCCCATCATCGTTTACTGGGCCAGACGGCAAACGAAGCAGGAACTGGACAGCCATGCCAAAGCGTATGGTGAATGGCTGGCAAATCCAATCCCTGCGGGAGGCCGCTGATGGAAGGTTCTGATTTATTGACTGCGGGAGTGCTGTTCCTCTTCGCGGCGGTAGCGGCGGTGCCGCTGGCGTCAAAACTGGGTATCGGCCCGGTGTTAGGGTATTTGCTGGCAGGGATGGCGATTGGGCCGTGGGGATTAGGATTCATCAGCGATGTGGATGAAATTCTCCATTTCGCCGAGCTGGGTGTGGTCTTTCTGATGTTCATTATTGGGCTGGAGCTTAACCCGGCCAAACTGTGGCAACTGCGGCGCTCTATCTTTGGCGTCGGAGCCGCGCAGGTGATGCTCAGCGCGGTGATTTTGGCCGGGCTGCTGATGCTAACCCACTTCTCCTGGCAAGCAGCCGTGGTGGGGGGGATTGGTCTGGCGATGTCGTCCACTGCGATGGCGCTCCAGTTGATGCGGGAAAAGGGGATGAACCGCAGCGAATCCGGACAGCTGGGCTTTTCGGTACTGCTGTTTCAGGATCTGGCGGTGATCCCGGCATTGGCGCTGGTGCCGTTATTGGCGGGCTCTGCCGATGAGCATTTTGACTGGATCAAAGTGGGCATGAAGGTGCTGGCTTTTGCTGGCATGTTGATTGGTGGACGCTATTTGCTGCGCCCCGTTTTCCGCTTTATTGCGGATTCCGGCGTGCGGGAAGTGTTTACTGCCGCCACGCTGTTGTTGGTGCTCGGTTCTGCTTTATTCATGGACGCGCTGGGGCTGTCGATGGCGCTGGGGACGTTTATCGCCGGCGTGTTGCTGGCGGAAAGCGAATACCGACACGAGCTGGAAACGGCTATCGATCCCTTCAAGGGGCTGCTGTTGGGGCTGTTCTTTATTTCTGTGGGGATGTCGCTCAATCTTGGCGTGCTGTATACCCATATCCTGTGGGTGGCGGTAAGCGTTATTGTGCTGGTGGTGGTTAAAGCGCTGGTACTGTATGTGCTGGCGCGCCTGAATGGCATGAGAAGTTCGGAACGGATGCAGTTTGCCGGGGTATTAAGCCAGGGGGGCGAGTTCGCGTTCGTACTGTTTTCAACCGCGTCCTCGCAACGACTGTTTCAGGGCGATCAAATGGCGCTGCTGCTGGTGGCCGTCACGCTATCGATGATGACCACGCCGCTATTGATGAAGCTGATTGATAAATGGCTCTCCCGCCAGATTAACGGCCCGGATGAAGAAGATGAAAAACCTTGGGTGGAAGACGATAAGCCGCAGGTGATTGTGGTGGGATTTGGCCGCTTTGGTCAGGTAATTGGGCGTTTGCTGATGGCGAACAAAATGCGTATTACCGTGCTGGAGCGGGATATCAGCGCGGTGAACCTGATGCGTAAATACGGTTATAAGGTGTATTACGGCGATGCCACGCAGGTGGAACTGTTACGTTCTGCCGGTGCAGAAGCGGCACAATCGATCGTCATTACCTGTAACGAACCCGAAGATACGATGAAGTTAGTGGAATTGTGCCAACAGCATTTTCCACATTTGCATATTCTTGCGCGCGCGCGCGGACGAGTAGAGGCGCATGAGTTAATACAGGCTGGTGTGACACAGTTTTCCCGCGAAACCTTCTCCAGCGCACTGGAGTTGGGGCGAAAAACGCTGGTGTCATTGGGGATGCACCCGCATCAGGCGCAGCGTGCCCAGCTGCATTTTCGTCGGCTGGACATGAGCATGTTGCGGGAGCTGATCCCTATCCACACAGATACGGTACAAATCTCTCGAGCCCGAGAAGCCAGGCGCGAACTGGAAGAGATTTTCCAGCGTGAAATGCAGCGAGAGCGACGTCAGCCGGACGGCTGGGATGAATTTGAGTAGAGGATAACCATGGCAATTCGTAAACGTTTTATTGCAGGTGCAAAATGCCCATCCTGCCAGGCGCAGGATTCACTGGCGATGTGGCGCGAAAATAATATCGATATTGTTGAGTGTGTTAAGTGTGGTCACCAGATGCGGGAAGCGGATAAAGAAGCCCGCGAGCACGTTCGCAAAGAAG
Source organism: Citrobacter sp. wls829 (assembly GCF_005280825.1). Taxonomy (NCBI): domain Bacteria; kingdom Pseudomonadati; phylum Pseudomonadota; class Gammaproteobacteria; order Enterobacterales; family Enterobacteriaceae; genus Citrobacter; species Citrobacter sp. wls829. The sequence continues at coordinate 7,492 of NZ_SZWP01000056.1, read as the reverse complement.
AGCAAGTAATAGGGATTTTTCATCCGGACTAGCGATATGCCGCAGCTTTTTTTAAGCTAGAGGGTACACAGGTGCAGAATTCCGCTACAATCTGCGCCACTATTCTTTCCATGCTCAGGAGATATCATGAAAGTAGCAAAGGACCTGGTGGTCAGCCTGGCCTATCAGGTACGTACAGAAGACGGTGTGTTGGTTGATGAGTCTCCGGTGAGTGCACCGCTGGACTACCTGCATGGTCACGGTTCCCTGATTTCTGGCCTGGAAACAGCGCTGGACGGTCACGAAGTTGGCGATAAATTCGATGTTGCTGTTGGCGCAAACGACGCTTACGGTCAGTATGATGAAAACCTGGTGCAGCGCGTGCCGAAAGACGTCTTCATGGGCGTTGACGAACTGCAGGTTGGCATGCGTTTCCTGGCGGAAACCGACCAGGGTCCAGTACCGGTAGAAATTACCGAAGTGGAAGATGACCACGTCGTGGTTGACGGTAACCACATGCTGGCTGGCCAGAACCTGAAATTCAACGTAGAAGTTATCGCTATCCGTGAAGCAACCGAAGAAGAACTGGCTCACGGCCACGTTCACGGTGCAAACGGCCATGACCACGATCACGAACATGGTCACGATGGTTGCTGCGGCGGTCACGGTCATGACCACGATCATGGTCATGAACACGGCGGCGAAGGCTGCTGCGGTGGCGGCGGTAAAGGCAAAGGTAACGGCGGCGGCTGCGGTTGCCACTAATCGGTATGATTGCCTGATGGCGCTACGCTTATCAGGCCTACCGTAGAACGGATAAGACGTTTACGTCGTCATCCGGCACAAAAAAAGCGGGGAAACCCCGCTTTTTTTACGTCTTAATAATGCGGTGGTGGCGTCTCTTCAGACTGCGACGCAATATGGGATGGCTGCGTTGCTTTAAGCTTCTCCGTCAATAGACGCAGATGATCGCGCAGTTTAGCCATTTCCAGTTCGTGAGCGGTGACCGTCACGTTGAGTTCTTCAATGGTGATTTCCTGAAATGCCAGGCGACTTTCCAGCTCAGCCAGGCGGGTTTCCATCGTTGTATCCTGCATGATTCACCTCTTCTGTTATTTCCGGCAGATCGCGGACTGCGGCGAATTTTACTCAACTTTGTCTGTTTGCACAGCACTCATTCCTTCGCAACGAAACTAATTTAAACAAAAAGAGTCTGAAAAGTGGTGATAATAGGGCGTGCCCGTATGTTGATTTGTTCTGCAACGCTTTATAGTACATTTTTGTGTTAGTTAACCCTGGGGTGAGATGCCCCGGCCCTGGAGAGATGGATGAAATCACTGTTTAAAGTAACGCTGCTGGCGACCACGATGGCCGTAGCTCTACATGCCCCGATCACCTTCGCCGCCGATGCTGCGAAACCAGCCGCTACTGCTGACAGCAAAGCCGCATTCAAAAATGACGACCAAAAATCTGCTTACGCGCTGGGCGCGTCTCTGGGTCGTTACATGGAAAATTCCCTGAAAGAACAGGAAAAACTGGGCATCAAACTGGATAAAGACCAGCTGATCGCTGGTGTTCAGGACGCGTTTGCTGATAAGAGCAAGCTGTCCGACCAGGAAATCGAGCAAACCCTGCAGGCGTTCGAAGCGCGCGTGAAGTCTTCCGCTCAGGCGAAAATGGAAAAAGACGCGGCTGATAACGAAGCCAAAGGTAAAGTGTACCGCGAGAAGTTTGCTAAAGAGAAAGGCGTTAAAACCTCTTCTACTGGCCTGGTCTACAAAGTAGAGAAAGCAGGTACTGGTGAAGCACCGAAAGACAGCGATACCGTTGTAGTGAACTACAAAGGCACACTGATCGATGGTAAAGAGTTTGATAACTCTTACACGCGTGGTGAGCCGCTCTCTTTCCGTCTTGACGGTGTTATCCCAGGCTGGACCGAAGGTCTGAAAAACATCAAGAAAGGCGGTAAAATCCAGCTGGTTATTCCACCGGATCTGGCATATGGCAAAACCGGCGTTCCGGGTATCCCGGCAAACTCCACGTTGGTGTTTGATGTTGAGCTGCTGGACATCAAACCGGCCCCGAAAGCCGACGCTAAACCAGATGCTGCCCCGGCTGAAAAAGCTGCAGACAGCAGCAACGGTTTTTTATTATCGACAGGATATAATTAATACTGGAAAGCGCCTCGTGCGCTGTATTACTTTAGATGCCCCTAATAGTGATGAGCCTGCCCTGACAACATAACGACAGGCTCCTGAAAAGGAGTGCTTTTTTTCATGTCCAGGTCGCTTTTAACCAACGAAACCAGTGAGCTAGATTTGCTGGATCAACGTCCTTTCGATCAAACCGACTTCGATATCCTTAAATCCTACGAAGCGGTAGTGGACGGGTTGGCGATGCTCATTGGTTCCCATTGTGAAATCGTATTGCACTCTTTGCAGGATTTGAAATGCTCGGCTATTCGCATTGCTAACGGTGAACATACGGGTCGTAAAATTGGCTCACCGATTACCGATCTGGCGTTGCGCATGCTGCATGATATGACGGGTGCGGATAGCAGCGTGTCGAAGTGTTACTTCACACGTGCGAAAAGCGGTGTCTTGATGAAGTCGGTGACGATTGCCATTCGCAACCGTGAGCATCGCGTAATTGGTCTGCTGTGTATCAATATGAACCTTGATGTTCCATTCTCGCAGATAATGAATACCTTTATTCCACCGGAAACCCCAGAAGTGGGTTCTGCCGTGAACTTCGCCTCATCAGTGGAAGATCTGGTTACCCAGACGCTGGAGTTCACGATTGAAGAAGTGAATGCCGATCGTAACGTCTCCAACAATGCGAAGAATCGTCAGATTGTCCTGAACTTGTATGAGAAAGGTATCTTCGATATCAAAGATGCTATTAACCAGGTTGCTGACCGCCTGAACATCTCCAAGCACACGGTTTATCTTTATATTCGCCAGTTCAAGAGCGGTGATTTCCAGGGGCAAGACAAGTAATGCGCTTTGCTATCGTCGTGACTGGACCTGCTTATGGTACGCAGCAGGCGAGCAGCGCATTGCAATTTGCTCACGCATTGATTGAAGAAGGTCATGAGTTAAGCCGTGTCTTTTTCTATCGTGAAGGCGTGTATAACGCCAATCTGCTGACGTCGCCCGCCAGTGATGAATTTGATCTGGTTCGCGCCTGGCAACAGCTTAATCAACAGCATGGCGTAGAGCTAAATATCTGCGTGGCAGCGGCGCTACGCCGCGGCGTTGTTGATGAAACTGAAGCAGAGAGGTTGGCGTTGGCTGGGGCTAATTTACAAGCGGGTTTTAACCTTAGTGGGCTGGGTTCGCTCGCTGAGGCATCCCTGACGTGCGATCGCGTGGTGCAGTTCTAATGAATCGAATCGCTTTTGTATTTTCCACCGTGCCTCACGGGAGCGCATCGGGCCGTGAAGGTCTGGATGCACTACTGGCGACATCAGCACTAACAGAAGATCTCGGCGTCTTTTTTATCGGGGACGGCGTCTTCCAAATCCTGCCAGAGCAAAAACCTGATCTCATTCTGGCACGGGACTATATTGCGACCTTCAAATTGTTGGGGCTGTACGATATAGAACAATGTTGGCTGTGCGCTGCCTCATTGCGCGAACGTGGCCTTGATACGGACATGAAATTCGTTGTCGATGCGACGGTACTTGAACCTGAAGAACTGCGCCGTGAACTGGGCAACTATGACGTCATTATGAGGTTCTAAACGCGCATGCTGCATACTCTACATCGCTCAGCGTGGCTGACTGACTTCTCCTCCCTGCTGCGTCTTGTTGGCGCAGACGATGAGCTTTTATTGCTTCAGGATGGTGTGACTGCAGCCATAGAAGGCAGCCGTTTCCTTGAAACGCTGCAAAATGCCTCCATTAAGATTTATGTACTGGAAGAAGACATTAAGGCTCGCGGGTTGGGTGGTCGAATTTCAGACAGTGTCGTCAGGGTTAGCTATACTGACTTCGTCAGACTTACGGTGAAGCATCCCAACCAGATTGCCTGGTAATTGCGGGATCGTTGTATATTTCTTGACACCTTTTCGACACCGACCTAAAATTCTGCGTCCTCATATTGTATGAGGACGTTTTATTACGTGTTTACGAAGCAAAAGCTAAAACCAGGAGCTATTTAATGGCAACAGTTAACCAGCTGGTACGCAAACCACGCGCACGCAAAGTTGCAAAGAGCAACGTGCCTGCGCTGGAAGCCTGCCCGCAGAAACGTGGTGTATGTACCCGTGTATATACCACCACTCCTAAAAAACCAAACTCCGCACTGCGTAAAGTATGCCGTGTGCGTTTGACTAACGGTTTTGAAGTGACTTCCTACATCGGTGGTGAAGGTCACAACCTGCAGGAACACTCCGTGATCCTGATCCGTGGCGGTCGTGTAAAAGACCTTCCGGGTGTTCGTTACCACACCGTTCGTGGTGCGCTTGACTGCTCCGGCGTTAAAGACCGTAAGCAATCACGTTCCAAGTATGGCGTGAAACGTCCTAAGGCTTAATGGTTCTCCGTTAAGTAAGGCCAAACGTTTTATATTAATGTCAAACTAAACTCTTAGAGTTTTGGACAATCCTGAATTAACAACGGAGTATTCCCATGCCACGTCGTCGCGTCATTGGTCAGCGTAAAATTCTGCCGGATCCTAAGTTCGGATCAGAGCTGCTGGCTAAATTTGTAAACATCCTGATGGTAGATGGTAAAAAATCTACTGCAGAAACCATCGTATACAGCGCCCTGGAGACCCTGGCTCAGCGCTCTGGTAAAGATGGCCTGGAAGCCTTTGAAGTAGCCCTCGAAAACGTGCGCCCGACTGTCGAAGTTAAGTCTCGCCGCGTTGGTGGTTCTACTTATCAGGTACCAGTTGAAGTCCGTCCGGTTCGTCGTAATGCTCTGGCAATGCGTTGGATCGTTGAAGCTGCTCGTAAACGCGGTGATAAATCCATGGCTCTGCGCCTGGCGAACGAACTTTCTGATGCTGCAGAAAACAAAGGTACTGCAGTTAAGAAACGTGAAGACGTTCACCGTATGGCAGAAGCCAACAAGGCGTTCGCACACTACCGTTGGTAATCCCTTCGGAGTAATAGTCACCAGGCGGGCGCTTCCTGTAAGCAGCCCGCTTTGGGCTACTTAAATTGAACGCCTAAAAGATAAACGAGGAATCAAATGGCTCGTACAACACCCATCGCGCGCTACCGTAACATCGGTATCAGTGCGCACATCGACGCCGGTAAAACCACTACTACCGAACGTATTCTGTTCTACACCGGTGTAAACCATAAAATCGGTGAAGTTCATGACGGCGCAGCCACCATGGACTGGATGGAACAGGAGCAGGAGCGTGGTATTACTATCACCTCCGCAGCGACTACTGCATTCTGGTCTGGTATGGCCAAGCAGTATGAACCGCATCGCGTAAACATCATCGACACCCCGGGGCACGTTGACTTCACAATCGAAGTAGAACGTTCCATGCGTGTGCTTGATGGTGCAGTAATGGTTTACTGCGCAGTTGGTGGTGTTCAGCCGCAGTCTGAAACCGTATGGCGTCAGGCTAACAAATATAAAGTTCCACGCATTGCGTTCGTTAACAAAATGGACCGTATGGGTGCGAACTTCCTGAAAGTTGTTGGTCAGATCAAAACCCGTCTGGGCGCGAACCCTGTTCCGCTGCAGTTGGCTATTGGTGCTGAAGAACATTTCACCGGTGTTGTTGACCTGGTGAAAATGAAAGCCATCAACTGGAACGAAGAAGACGCAGGCGTAACCTTCACTTATGAAGATATTCCGGCAGACATGCAGGAACTGGCTGAAGAATGGCACCAGAACCTGATCGAGTCCGCTGCAGAAGCTTCAGAAGAGCTGATGGAGAAATACCTCGGTGGTGAAGAACTGACTGAAGAAGAGATCAAGACTGCTCTGCGTCAGCGCGTTCTGAACAACGAAATCATCCTGGTAACCTGTGGTTCTGCGTTCAAGAACAAAGGTGTTCAGGCGATGCTGGATGCGGTAATTGATTACCTGCCATCCCCAATCGACGTACCTGCGATCAACGGTATTCTGGACGACGGTAAAGATACTCCGGCTGAGCGTCACGCTAGCGATGAAGAGCCGTTTGCTGCTCTGGCATTCAAAATCGCTACCGACCCGTTCGTGGGTAACCTGACCTTCTTCCGCGTGTACTCTGGCGTGGTTAACTCCGGTGATACTGTTTACAACCCAGTGAAATCGGCTCGTGAACGTTTTGGTCGTATCGTACAGATGCACGCCAACAAGCGTGAAGAGATCAAAGAAGTTCGCGCGGGCGATATCGCGGCTGCGATCGGTCTGAAAGATGTGACAACTGGTGACACCATTTGTGATCCAGACCACGTGATCATTCTGGAGCGTATGGAATTCCCTGAGCCGGTAATCTCCATCGCGGTAGAACCGAAAACCAAAGCTGACCAGGAAAAAATGGGTCTGGCTCTGGGCCGTCTGGCTAAAGAAGACCCGTCTTTCCGCGTATGGACTGACGAAGAATCTAACCAGACCATTATCGCCGGTATGGGTGAGCTGCACCTCGACATCATCGTTGACCGCATGAAGCGTGAATTCAACGTTGAAGCGAACGTCGGTAAACCTCAGGTTGCTTACCGTGAAGCGATTCGCGCGAAAGTTACCGATATCGAAGGTAAACACGCTAAGCAGTCTGGTGGTCGCGGTCAGTACGGTCATGTTGTTATCGACATGTACCCGCTGGAGCCGGGTTCAAACCCGAAAGGCTACGAGTTCATCAACGACATCAAAGGTGGTGTAATTCCTGGCGAATACATCCCGGCCGTTGATAAAGGCATCCAGGAACAGCTGAAATCTGGCCCGCTGGCTGGCTATCCGGTTGTTGATCTGGGCGTGCGTCTGCACTTCGGTTCTTACCATGACGTTGACTCCTCTGAGCTGGCGTTTAAACTGGCTGCTTCTATCGCCTTCAAAGATGGCTTTAAGAAAGCGAAACCTGTTCTGCTTGAGCCGATCATGAAGGTTGAAGTAGAAACGCCGGAAGAGAACACTGGTGACGTCATCGGTGACCTTAGCCGTCGTCGTGGTCAGTTGAAAGGTCAGGAATCTAACGCTACTGGTGTTCAGATTCATGCTGAAGTTCCGCTGTCTGAAATGTTCGGATATGCAACTCAGCTGCGTTCTCTGACCAAAGGTCGTGCATCTTACTCTATGGAATTCCTGAAGTATGATGATGCGCCGAACAACGTTGCTCAGGCCGTAATCGAAGCCCGCGGTAAATAAGCCGCAGGTTAAAAACCAAAATCCCGTGCTCTCTCTATAAGGGGAGAGCACTATAGTAAGGAATATAGCCGTGTCTAAAGAAAAATTTGAACGTACAAAACCGCACGTTAACGTCGGCACCATCGGCCACGTTGACCACGGTAAAACTACTCTGACCGCTGCAATCACCACCGTACTGGCTAAAACCTACGGCGGTTC